>NZ_CP014854.1:1555682-1866819 GCF_002214365.1 Thermococcus celer Vu 13 = JCM 8558 | reverse complement strand
GACCGTCTCCGGATTTCAAATAGTAAATTTTATAAATCAATAAAGGGCAAAATACTATGGTGATTATCTGGTGAGGAAGAAATCTCTGTTAGTAGTTTTAGTGTTGATTCTCCTTGGAGGGACCCTGGCGGGAGCCTTGAATTACACCGCGAGCAATGATGAATCCGTAACCAGAATCCTCGGTTACGACGTGTACAAGATAGAAGGCTCCGGCAATTATATCATCTACTACCCCCTCCCAAACGGAAGCGTCAAAATCCTCAAAAAAGGAAAACCAGGCTTCCTCCCAACCTTCGTGAAAGTACCAAGGCGAGAATGGGTTAAAGCCCTCTCAAACGATGAAAAAGCCCTCTACGCCCCACCAACCCCACTCATACTCTACGTCACCAAAAACGGAAAACTCGGAATCAAAAGCATGACCACCAGCAAGATCAAACTCGACGAAGAGAACGCACTCGACCTGAAAGGAAACACAAGCCCGAAGGGAAACATTGGAGTCCAAACCACCACCTCGTGCCCGCGAGGCTGGATGGACTTCGGAGGCAGGTACTGCCTAAACCCGCAGTGGGATCTGCAATTCGAAAGCACCGCAAAAACAAAAACCTTCAACGAATGGATATCAGTCATGGGCCTAAAAGTGGAGAACAACGTGGCAGAAAAAATGAACTTCGACTGGATTCTCGTGCTCAGCAGGAGTACTTACAGTTACTGGACGGTCGGAATCGACGTCGGACCCTTCACACTCCTCAGCGTATCCAGGGGAGCGCACTTCGACGGCTGGGGGCTGGACGTAGACTACCAATCGTTCAATGACCTTCCCGTTAATTCTGCCAGCTGGGAGAGGTACCTTAACATTAAAGTGGAGTACATTGTTGCCCACGCCAGAGTTTCAGCTTACGACAAGCTCATGGGGGAGTACGTGGATATTGATATGGCCCAGGTGTACCCGGTGAAGATCCACACCACCGGAAAGTACACGATATGGGAGTCTGCCACGGGGGGCACCTACTTTACAGAATCACAGGGGGAGAACGCCCCGAGAATCACCACGACCCCCAACATGTGGGGGATCTCGAAGGAGGCGGAATGGAGGAGGAAATGGTTAAACGCCGGAAGCTGGGAGGGGGCCGTCTACGTCAGACAATCTCAAAGCAGTGCCTTCTCCTCGAGCTCCAGTTTGAGCATTCCGATAGGTTATGCAGGAGGAAGGTACCTCGCGGGCATAAACCCCGCCCTTGGAAGACTGGCTAACGCGCTCAGCCTGACGATTGGATTCCACAAATACACGAACGCATTTTCCTTTGTAGAGTATAGCATCCAAGTTAAACCCAGGAAAGATTGTTATGCGATGTACAGTGTTCTGGGTGTTAAGGTGGGATCGAGTGGGTCAAAGGTTAATGTGCCTCTGGTATTCAGTGTTATAACGGATGGCAAATCCCCGTCTCCGCCGTGTGATCCGAGGACGGGCATGTGTGCGACCTCCGAAGGGGGCATCGGGGGCTGAAGGTGTTTTTTCATAACCCTCTGCTTTTTCTTCATGTATCATGTATTTATCGATACCCCTTATGGTAAACGTTCGTCACGGGATCACCGGGTTTACGGTTCGCCGAAGGGCATATAAATCCTTGGATAAAAAGTCCCATACTGTTAGGATAAGCAGTAGGGCGTTAGGTTTAAGTTTCTAACAATACTTCAGAAAAGAGAGGAGAAAATGAAGACTGGAACCATTATTTACTGGATGATTTCAGTCTTAAAACCTTTTCGTCGGAATAAGATTCCAGTAGAAAAGAAAAGTAGAGCAGTAGAATTATACTTGCGAGGCCTCAGTTACAGGCAAGTCGCCAGAATACTAGAAATCAGCCACACAACAGTCTGGGAAACAGTCCAAAAACTCGCAGAAACAATTTACCAGCCAAAACTCCTCACAGTGAAAAAACAGAGAAATTTCATCGCAGTTGACGAGACCCGTACAAGTCTGCCTTTAAGTCCCTGGGACTGGATTTTGTTCACGTGATTTTTGGGGGTGGAGCGCTGGTTCAGGACCCTTAAGGAGAGAACGAGGCGTTTCTGGAATAATTTCAGGGGTAAGGACTGGAGAAGAGTTCACAGGTTTGTTTTTCTGTTTGCTTTCTGGTATACTTTTATAGCATTCTCGGTTTGGTCGACCACCTGGTGATGTTGCTGAATGGCTTCAGGAGGTGATGCCCCAGTTATCCTAACAGAATGACTTCAAGAAGAGAACGCAGAAAAAATAGAAGGGGGAAGTTTAACCTCACTCCACGAACACCGCGGGCTTCAGCGGCATCGCCTGCTTTGCCTTTCCGCCCCTGTCCTCCTCGGGGTTGATGATCACCTCCACGCCGAGCTCCTTCTCGATGAAGTCCCTGGCCTCCCTCAACGCCTTCTCCTCGTCGATGCGCTTCACTTCAAAGGCCCTCTCCTTTATCAGGCGCTGAATCATCCTGCTTATCTCCTTGCCGTGCTTCCTCATCTCCGGATCCTTCATAAGCTCGCTCATCGAGGCTTTGAAGTCCCTCTTCTCCGCGACGACCTCCGCAACGCGCCACTTCCAGTCCGGTGCGGTGTAGATGTAGGCCCTCCTCGGGTTCTCTATCCTCGCGACCCTGATGATCTCCTTGATGTCCTCTATGAGGCTCTTGAGGAACTCCTCCTCCGCCTCGATGGTCTCGTTCCACCACCCCGGAACCGGCTCGGGCCACCTCGCGAGGCTCACGAACCCCTCGCCGCCGAGCTTCTCCCAGAGCTCCTCGCTTATGTGCGGCGTGAAGGGCGCCATCAGCCTGACCCAGACCTCGGCGAGCTTCCTGAGCGTGTAGCGCTTCGCTTTATCGTCCCTGCCCTCCGTTCTCCTCATATACCAGCGCAGGTCGTTGAGGACGGAGTAGAACGCCCACTGCACGGCCGTCCTCGTCCTGAACTCCTCGAGCGCCTGAGTGGTTCCCTCGATGGCCCTGTTCAGCCGGTGGAGCATCCACCTGTCGATGTCCTTCAGCTCCGTCTCCTCTGCCTCGTAACCGGAGAACTCGCTCACCAGCTCGTAGAACCTCTCGACCTGCCTCCTGAGCTTACCAACCTCCTTCCTGCGCCAGTCGAAGTCGCTGTCGTGCTCAGCTAAGCCCATTATGTAGAGCCTAACCACATCGGCGCCGTTTTCCTCGATGGCGTCGATGAAGTTCAGCACGTTGCCCTTGCTCTTGCTCATCTTGGTGCCCTCGAGCGTTCCGAAGCCGTTAACCGCTATGCCCCTCGGCCAGTGCTCCCTCCGGAAAATGGCGACGTGGTTGAAGATGAAGAACGTCAGGTGGTTCGGGATGAGGTCCTTCGCCGAGCAACGCCAGTCGAGCGGATACCAGTACTCGAACTCCTCCTTCATTTCGTGTATCGTCTCCGCTGGAATCCCCGTCTTCTCCTCAAGTTGTCTCTCGCGCTCCCCGCTGAACTCCTCCAAGAACAGGTAGTCGAAGAACTCCCTATCGAGCTTCTCCGGGTCCAGCCTACCCTCGTCCCTCAGTCTGTTCATGTGCCTGCTTATCGTGTAGTAGGCCATGTAAATGGTGGAGTCGCTCAGGCTCTCGATGACCCAGTCCGGATCCCACGGCAGGGGCGTCCCGAGGCCGACCTTCCTCGCGCAGGCCTTCTCCTCGAGCCAGTCGATGACGGCCTCGAACTGCGCCCTCCTGCTCGCCGGGTATATCGTCATGTCCGCGAGTGCTTCCTTAGCTTTCTCCTTCCACTCGGGGTTGCCGTAGTCGATGAACCACTGGTCGTGGATTATCTTGATGACCGCCCGATTTCCAAAGCGGCTTATCACCGGCTTCTCCGCGAACTCGTACATTATCTCCGCGATGCCCCTCTCCTGGAGCTCCTTCGCTATTAGTTCCTTCGCCTCCTGCACCGTCTTGCCGGCGTAGGGCTCCACCTTGAAGATGCCCTTGTGGTACTCGGCCTTGTAGATGGTCTTGGTAGCCTCTTCGAGCTTCTTCTCATCTTTCTGGCTCTTTACGCCGAGCCTCTCAACCTCCTCCACGGCCGGGAACTCGCCGTAACCCTCGAGCTCTATCAGGGAGACGTAGCTTATCTCCTCCACCACGCGGGGGTCGATCTCGTACCTGAGCAGAAGCTCGGTCTCCCTCTTCAGGTCCTCCAGGGCAACGTGGTCGAAGGGCGCGTGGGCGGGAACGCTCATGACGACCCCCGTGGCGTTGTCCGGGTCAACGAACTCCGCCGGCAGGATTATGACCTCGTCTCCCGTCACCGGGTTCCTCACGTACTTCCCTATCAGTTTCTCGCCCTTGAACTCCTCGAGGACCTCTACCTCCCTGTCCTGGAAGGAGAGCTTGTAGGCGGCCTCCCTGCTGACTATCCAGGTCTCCTCCCTTTCGTTGCGCCTCACGCGGGCCTTGACGTACGTCGCCTTCGGGTTAAGCCACATGTTGGTGACGCCGTAGACCGTCTCCGGCCTAAGCGTTGCGGCCGGCAGGTAGATCTCCTCGCCGTTCTCCTCCAGAACGAACTTGATGATGACGTAGTCGAGTATCTGGACGTCCTCACCCTCCATTATGTCGTGGTCTCCGAGGGGGGTTCCAACGACGGGGTCCCACCTGACCCTGTGCGCCCCCTTGACGACCAGTCCCTTATCCCTGAGCGTCCAGAACTGCCACTCTATGAACTTGCTGAAGGGCGGAAAGAGGCTGGTGGTGTGGAACTCCCTGCTCCAGTCTACGGAGAAGCCGGCCCTTATGAACGTCTCCCTCGCGGCCTTCATGAAGTACTTGACGATCTCCCTCGGGTCCTCGAACTTCCAGAGGACGTCCTCGGGGACCTTGTAGACGTCGCGGTAGATGTGTATCGTCTTGGGGTCGCGGTTCTTTATCCTCTCGGCGATTCCGACTATTGGAGCGCCCGTGATGTGCCAGCCCATCGGGAAGAGGACGTTGTAGCCCTGCATCCGCTTAAAGCGCGCTATGACGTCGGGGATCGTGTAGGTCCTCGCGTGGCCCACGTGAAGGTGGCCCGATAGGTAGGGAAAGGCGACGGTGATGTAGAACTTCCTCTCCTTCGGCTTAGCTTTGATATCGGGCTCGAATATTTTCTCCTCCAGCCAGCGCCTCTGCCACTTCTCCTCAATGGCCTTGAAGTCGATTCCCATGGTTATACCTCCTCGGAATTTTTCCAAAAGAGCGAGCGTTCAGAATAGGGGGGGTTACGGGGGAAATCATGCACGACTGTGATTCCAGCGACGGAGAAGACACTCCCCCCTCATAGGCATCGGAGCGAGTAGGGTTTTCGATATTTAAATCTTTTGCCTCAAACCCTTACGAGCTCCCTCTCTGCCCTCGTGAGCCTCCTTCCCCGCCCCTCCTGAACCGCAACGTCGTCCTCTATGCGAACGCCCCCGAGGCCAGGAACGTATATCCCGGGCTCTATCGTGAAGGTCATGCCCTCCCCGAGGACAACCTCGCCGTCCGGCCCGATGTACGGCTCCTCGTGGACGTCGAGTCCGAGCCCGTGTCCGGTCCTGTGTGTGAAGTACCGCCCGTACCCGGCCTCCGCTATGGTTTCCCTCGCGGCCCTATCGATTTCTCTCGCCGGAATCCCCTCGCGGACGGTCCTGTATGCCCTCTCCTGGGCCTCCTTCACCGTCTCGTATATCCCCACCAGCCTCTCGTCCGGCCTTCCGATGGCTATCGTCCTGGTTATGTCCGAGCAGTAGCCCTTCCACCTCGCCCCGTAGTCGAGTATGACCATGTCCCCCCTCCTGAGCCTCCTATCGCCGGGCTCGTGGTGTGGGTTGGCAGCGTTCTCGCCGCTCGCCACTATCGGAGGGAAGGAGATCCCGTCGCTTAGCTCCCTGATGGTCATCTCCATCTTTAATGCGAGCTCCCTCTCGCGCATGCCTACGAGGTCCCAGCTCAGGAGCTCCTCAAAGACCCTGTCCACGACCTTAGCCGCGTGCTTCATCCTCTCTATCTCCTTCGCGTCCTTCCTCATGCGGAGCTCCCTAACGAGCGAGCTCAAAGGATGGAACTCGAAGGGGCCGAGTTTCATGACGTTGATGAGCCAGTCCGCGCGCATCGTGTCCTCCACCAAAATCCTGCCGCCAGAGAGGTGGAGTTCCGCCAGAATCCACGCGAGCTTCTCGTAGGGGTTCTCCCCGTCCCGCCAGAACGTAACCGGAAAGTCCCCTATGACGTTCTCGTAGAGGCTCGGGGCCAGAAGTCCGTAATCGCCGTCGGCGTTAACGGCTAAGATGGTGGGTCTCTCCCCGGCCTCATGAACCGTGAGCCCTGTGAGGTAGTAGAGGTTCGTCCCCGGGCTTATCAGGGCACCGTCGAAGTTTCCCTCCCTCATGAGCGAGACGAGTTTGTGAAGGCGCATGTGTTTCACCGGTTGAGTTTCTCCGCAAGGCTTAAAAACTCAACCTCTAACCTCGACCGACTTGGGCGGGGAAGACCCGCGGGATGTTCCGCTCGGCGGAGAACCACAAACGAGGAAGAGGTGAGCAGGATGGGAATGTACAAGTACATTAGGGAAGCCTGGAAGAGCCCCAAGGAGACCTACGTCGGGGACCTTCTGAAGGTCAGGATGATAAAGTGGAGAAGGGAACCGGTCGTCGTGAGGATCGATAGGCCCACCAGACTCGACAGGGCCCGCTCACTCGGCTACCAGGCCAAGCAGGGCTACGTGATGGTCCGCGTCAGGGTCAGGAAGGGTGGAAGGAAGAGGCCCAGGTGGAAGGGCGCGAGGAAGCCGAGCAAGATGGGTCAGGTCAAGTACAGCCCGAAGAAGAGCCTCCAGTGGATAGCCGAGGAGAAGGCCGCGAGGAAGTTCCCGAACCTCGAGGTCCTCAACAGCTACTGGGTCGGCGAGGATGGAATGTACAAGTGGTTCGAGGTCATAATGGTCGATCCGCACCACCCGGTCATCAAGGCCGACCCCAAGATCAACTGGATAACCGGAAAGGCCCACAAGGGCAGGGTCTTCAGGGGACTCACCAGCGCCGGCAGGAAGGGCCGCGGCCTGAGGAACAAGGGCAAGGGTGCGGAGAAGGTCAGGCCAAGCGTGAGGGCCAACAAGGGCAAGACAAAGTGAGCCCTTCATTCCACTTCTTGATTCTCCGCTTTACCCTTGATTTTCGGCCAATTTTCTCCCGATGAGAGCTTTGCCGGGTCTGTTACCTTTTCCCGGTAGTGGCCGTGTGAATGGCGCCGAATGCCCGAGTGCGTTTCTCCACAAGGGTGACGGTTACCTTTTAAAGCGCCTCCCCCAACTCTCGCTGGTGAGGGGGATGGCGAAGATAAGGGCGCACCACGTCAGGATTACCACGTTCATCCAGGCTACCGAGGATGAGGACAAGGTCCTCGAGGCGGTTGGAACCTTCATCCCGGAAGAGATAGAGGACGAGGACGTAACCCTCGATGTGGACGAGACCACCGGCTTCTTCGGGAATCCGATTAAGGTCGTCAACGTTGAGATAAAGCGGAGCAAGGCCGTCAGGAAGTTCCTCGACCACTTCAGGGAGCTGTTGAGCGAGGAAGATAGGCGCTACATCCTCGAGAACCTCGACGAGAAGGTTGATGAGGAAGGAACTTTATACGTCCGCTTCAACAAGCAGAAGGCATACCTCGGCGAGCCCGAGGTGGACGAGGGTGGGGACACGATCCAGGTCAGGATAAAGGTCAAGGCCTTTCCCATGAGGAAGGAGAGCGTCGTGAAAGCCGTGAGGGAGTGGCTGGGGGAATGACCGGGGAGAAGGATGAACCCGTGGAAGGAATGGGAGAAGTTTCCTTCTCGCGGGATCACTTCGTCGAGATGGACGTCAGGAGTGGGGAGGCCTACGATCTGGCCAACGAGTGGTTCGACGAGGTCGTTTTCACCAAAAAGCTCGTCCTCGAGGAATCCCCTGACTGGGCCTCACTGAGGGAAGAACTCAGGGAACTCCGGGGGAGCTACGGAAGGGTCGCCCTGCTGGTGGTCACGAAAAAGCCGAGCCTCATCAGGGAGGTCAGGAAACGCAACCTCAACGCTTTGCTGTACGTCCAGGGCGGCGACATGCGGATAAACCGCTTCGCCCTCGAGAACGGCGTCGATGCGCTGTTGAACCCCTGGCTCGGGAGGAAGGACCCGGGTTTCGACCACGTCCTCGCGAGGATAGCCGCGAGAAAGGGCGTCGCGATAGGTTTCTCCCTCTCCCCGCTCCTCAACGCCAGCCCCTACGAGAGGGTCCAGCTCCTCCGCTTCATGGCGAAGGCGTGGCGGCTTGTCGATAAGTACTCTGTCCCGAGGTTCATCACGAGCTCCGCCGAAACGAGGTGGGAGGTCCGTTCCCCGCGCGATCTCATGAGCCTCGGGATAAACCTCGGTATGGGGATGCCCCAGGCGAAGGCGAGCCTGAACTTCCACCCGAGGAGGATCCTCTCGAGGCTGGAGAAATGACGTCAAAGCCGGTGGGATGGAAAGGATAAACGGGACGGGCGAACTCACCCGTCCAGCGCCGGAAAGCCCTCTGGCTCGTAGTCCTCGAGTTTTCCGTCGAGGTAGTCCTCGTATCCACCGAGGTCGAGCAGGCCGTGGCCGCTGAGGTTGAAGAGTATGGCCTCCTCCTTCCCCGTCCTCTTTGCCTCCAGGGCCCTGTCTATAACTCCCTTTATGGCGTGAGAGCTCTCCGGGGCCGGGATTATTCCCTCGGTCCTCGCGAAAAGCTCCGCCGCTTTGAAGACCTCGTTCTGGTGGTAGGCGACGGGCCTCACAACCCCGTGGTTTATCAGCACGCTCAAAGTTGGGGCCAGGCCGTGGTAGCGCAGGCCTCCAGCGTGGATGGGCGGGACGTAGTAGGTGTGGCCGAGGGTGTGCATCCTCATCTTCGGAGTGTAACCGCCCGAATCCCCAAAGTCGTACATGTAAACTCCCCTCGTCATCGAGGGGGCGGCCCTCGGCTCGACGGCTATGAACTCGTAGTCCGCTTTTCCATTCAGAACGTCCCTCACGAACGGGTAAGAGAGGCCCGCGAAGTTGCTTCCGCCGCCTACGCATCCGATTATGACGTCCGGCTCCTCGAACTCTTTCATCTGTTCTTTAGCCTCCAGGCCGATGACCGTCTGGTGCATCAGCACGTGGTTCAAGACGCTCCCGAGGGCGTAGCGTGCGTTCTCGTCGCGGAGAACGTCCTCGATGGCCTCGCTTATCGCTATCCCGAGGCCGCCGGGATGGTTCGGGTCCTCGGCGAGGAACCTTCTCCCAACCTCCGTCCTGTCGCTGGGGCTCGGGTATATCTCGGCCCCGTAGAGGCGCATTATCGTCTTTCTGTAGGGCTTCTGCTGGTAGCTGGCGCGGGCCATGTAGACGCGGACCTTGAGGCCGAGGAGCGCCCCGGCCAGGCTCAGCGCCGTTCCCCACTGGCCCGCCCCCGTCTCGGTAACGAGCCTCTCGATCCCCTGCTCCTTCGCGTAGTACGCCTGGGCAAGGGCGGTGTTTATCTTGTGGCTCCCCGTTACCGTCGCCCCCTCGTACTTGAAGTATATCCTGGCCGGCGTTCCGAGGGCTTTCTCGAGGTTCGTGGCGCGGAAGAGGGGGGTGGGGCGGCCGATCTTGGCGTAGAGCTCCCTTACCTCCTCAGGAATCTCGACGTACCTCTCGTTGCTCATCTCCTGCTTCACGAGCTCCCCCGCGAATATCCTCAGTAGCTTTTCGGGCTCCATCGGTTCGTCCGTCTCGGGGTCGAGCGGTGGGGCGAGCGGCTCCGGAAGGTCGGGCAGGATGTTGTACCACCTCTTCGGTATCTTCTCATCGGACAGAACGGCCTTCATTTCAAAACCTCCTTCGGTTTAACTGTTTCAAGAAGAAATCCCAAAGGTGAGGGAATAACGAGCGTTAGGGCTGATATCAAAACTCTGCGCTGGAACTCAGGCCCGCCAAAAGCAAGGCCCCCTCAGGTTATGGCCGCCAAAAACGATCCCGCCTTTGAGTTAACGGACTGACCCAGACGTTTAAAAGAGGCCTACAAATGCCAAAAACAATCACTCCCGCCTGTCATGGTGCATCAGCGTTTGGAAGACGTTCAGGTTTAATAATCTTTCCCCCGTAACTTTGAACGCTGGACGGAAAAGGGGGATTAACACCGGCTGCTCCCGTCGTTTCGACGACCGGTTCACGCCACTTCCGTCTGCTCGTAAACCGTCTTTCCCTTCCGGTGTTTGATGAGCAGGCCGTAGAAGAACTCCTTGAGGTCCGCCCCCATATCGTCGTCGAGGAGTACGTCCGCCCTTCCCGTGTAAACCTTCTCCGCCTTCGTTATCAAAAGGGCTATCTGAGGCGTCAGGTGCTTGAGGAGCGCCCTGAAGAGCTCTGGATAGATCTCCTCCTCCAGCTCCTCGTCCGATTCGATCCCGAGGTAGACGGTGAAGCCCTTCATCTGAACCGCGAGAACGAACTCATCCTCGCCCAGCTCAAAGAACGAGAAGTTGTAGCCCCTGGAATCTGCCCTCGCGAGAAGAACACCCTTTATTGAAAGGGTTACCGGCTCTTCGTTTATCTCGAACACGAGGTCCTTCGCCAGCTCCCTCGTTGCCACCGCGTAGAGTTCCTCGATCCCCATGGATGTGCGTTGGAAGGCGTCAATAAAAGGGTTTCGTCACGTTTTTAACGATAAAGACCGAAGGTGTAAGGGTGGTGTCATGAGGATAACGCGCTTCGGGGTCTCGGTCCCCGATGAGTTGCTCGAGAAGTTCGACCGTATAATCGGGGAGAAGGGTTACGTCAACAGGAGCGAGGCCATAAGGGACATGATGAGGGACTTCATCGTCAGGCACGAGTGGGAAGAGGGCGACCGGGAAGTTGCGGGCACCATCACCATAGTCTACAACCACGACGAGGCCGACGTCGTTAAGGAGTTGCTCGACCTCCAGCACGACTACGTTGACGAGATAATTTCGAGCCTCCACGTCCACATGGACGAGCACAACTGCCTCGAGGTCGTCGTGGTGAGGGGCAAGGCCTCCAGGATAAAGGAGATAGCCGAGAGGCTGATAAGCCTGAGGGGGGTAAAGCACGGGAAGCTGGTTATGACCACCACGGGAAAGGAACTGGTCTGAGGGGTGATACCGTGAGGTTCGTGTCCGCTCTGATGTCTCTTCTGGCGATCTTTTCATTCACCCTTCCCTGGTTCAAGGTTGATGGGGAGGAGATAACGTTTCTGACCTTCCTGAGGGAGTTCCTTCTTGGATCCGGCGGCCCCGGTACCCTGCCCGGGTGGATGGACCCTAACAGCACCGCGGGAACCCTCGTGTTGGTCACGTTCCTGGCGGCGGTGCTGATGATCCTCCTTGGAGCGCTCTTCGGCCTCACGGGCGGCAGGGCCGGGCCCGGGATGGGCACGCTTGGCGTTGTCCTCTTCGCGCTGGTGTTCCGGTACGTCTACGGCCCGGGTTACCGCGAGCTCCTGTCTGTGGGGTACGCCCTGGCCTTCGGGAGCTTCGCGGTGGGCCTGCTGTTCGGCGGCGGCAAGAGGCTTTAGCCAACGACCTCGGCTATATCGCCGTTCCCGGGTGGCAGGACGGCCATTAAATCCTCTTCCCTTACCTTATAGCCCCAGCCCTCGAGGATGCGCTTTATCCTCTTTACCAGCTCGCTCTTCCTCAGCGAACCGGGGCGGATGACGACGTACCTGTTCGTGTGCGCCTTCATCGCCTCGACCGGTGCGCAGACGACGAAGTCCTCGCCCTCGTAGTTGACCACCCCCACGGCGAGCTTGAGGGGCAACCCGTGGAGCCAGTTTCTCTTGCCGTAGACCATGAAAGCGCCCTTGCCGAGGTACTCACCGCTGGGGGTCTGCTTGGTCACCTGCTCCGGCCTCGCCCAGTAGGCGTCTCCGCTGTAAACGCCCCTACTCCAGGCCCTGCTCATCGAAACCGCGAACTGGCAGGCCTCGAGGATGGTCTTTTCTCCCGCTTTCTGGCCGTCCTTGATGACGACGTGGGGGGCGCCGTAGACGTCGGCGTGGCAGTAGAGGTCGCCATCGGCCATGTGTTTCTTAACGAGTATCTCGTTGGTGCCCGCGTCCTTACCGGCGAGAACGAGGAAGCCCTCGCTCGAAACGAACCAGCGGAACTTCTCGAACCACTTCCTCTTCTTCCGTTCTATCCGCCTTACGTTCAGCTCCTTCCCCGTCTCATCCTCGATGAGCCTCTCGACCTCTTCGAGCTTCCTCTTCGTGTCCTCGTAGGCCTTTAACGCCCCCTCGTGCTTGTGGCGGAACTTCTTGGCCTTCTCGTAGTACAGCGCGGCGTTCTCCCCTACGCTTCTCTCGAGGTACAGCTTGACCCTCTTCCCTTCGAGTTCCAGCGTCACCGCCTTTTCAGCGGGATCCATCCCCTTCACCATCAGGGCGACTTTGTTTCCTGCTTTTCTGCCCTCCTCCATCCTCCTCTTGAACCCGTCCCAGCCGAGCCTCTCGGTTGCCTTCCTGAACTCCTCGAGAAGCCGCTCGATAAAGGCGTAGTTCGCGTAGATGAGGTCGCCTATCTCCTGGTTCGCCCTTGCCCCCTCCTCGAAGCCCCTGAGCATCTCCTCCTGCTTCCTGAGGGTCATTAAAAGGGCCCTCTTCCTCGCCTCGAGCTTCTTCGTCTGCTCGATCCTCGCCTTCTCGAGGGTTATCCTCCCGAAGTACTCGTCCAGGGCCTCGCTGAAGGTTTTGAAGTAGCGTCTCTCGAGGCCGTCGTAGATCCTAAGCTCTATCGGAACGACGTCGTGCATGTTCCCGTCTTTGAAGACGATGTTCGGCCTCGCCTCGTCGTTGAACGTCCCCATCATCGCGTCGTAGACCCTCAACAGGTCATCGTCGCTCAGCTCCCTGACCGGGGTAGTTTTCTCGAAACCGGCCCTTATGGATATCTCCTCCGCGTACATGCCCCCCATGTTGAGCTTCCTCGCCAGGGCGCGCACGAGCTCCAGGTCCTCTTCCTCCCGCATGAGCTTGATGAACCTCTCGCGCGTTACCTCGAGCGGGTTCTCCCTTGCGGGCGGGAACTTATAAGCCGCCTTCGGCTTTATAGCCCTGTCCCTGTACTCCTCGTAGCGGAGGGCGGCGATTATTCTGTTTTCCGAATCAACGAGTATCACGTTCCCCCTCCTGAAGAGCTCGCCGATGAGGGTGTAGTCCCCAACGCGAACCTTGACTATCCTGTCGAAGCCGTGCTGCTCTATGGCGTCGACGAAGCCGCCGCTCATGTGCTTTCTGAGGAGCATCGTGAAGCTCGACGGCCTCTTCGGGGCCTCCTTCACGTAGGTCGTCAGGTGAAACCTCTTTCCGGCCTGGAGAATCAGGTCCGCCCGCCCCTCCTTCGTGCGGAGCTTTATCCTTATCTCGTCGCCGTCGTGGTAAACCTTGTCAACGCGAGAGCCGATTAGCCACTGGAGTTCCCTCACGATGTAGCGTATGTCGACGCTACTCATCTCCTCTTTCATTTCTCATCCCCTGGGGATGTGGCTTCGAGACCTTTTAAACCATGTTGCGGTCGTTTCGTGAGCCGGTTATCCCTTCGGTGGGGATGATGGGGTGAACCGATCTCGCCGGGAAAATACCGGCTGAACCTGCAGGCCAATGGACATAAAAGGACACGGGGCCAACCCTGTTCCGAATAAGGTTAAATACTCCGGGCTCGATAACGCCCCAGGTGATACCAATGAAAGGCTACTTCACGTTCGTTCTTCACACCCACCTCCCCTACGTCCGGAAGCACGGCAGGTGGCCCTTCGGCGAGGAATGGCTCTACGAGGCAATGGCCGAGACGTATCTACCCCTCCTGATGGAGTTCGAGCGCCTCCGCTCCTCGGGTGTCAGGTTCCAGCTCGTGATAAACGTAACGCCCGTCCTGGCGGAGCAACTCGCCGATGAGTACGTCAAATCGGAGTTTGAGCGATACATCCTGAGGAAGATCAGGGCCACGGAAGGGGATCTGAAATCGGGTAAGTACGACGAGGAGGCCGTCAAAGCCTCACTCGACCACTTCAGGAAGGTTTACGACTACTGGAAGGCCATAAACGGCGACATCATCGGCAAGTTCCGCGAGTTCCAGGATGCCGGCTACATCGAGATAATAACCTCCGCGGCGACCCACGGCTACCTCCCGCTCCTCGGAAGGGACGAGGCGATAAGGGCCCAGCTCGCCAACGGGGTGGCCACCTACGAGAAGCACTTCGGGAGAAGGCCTCGCGGGATATGGTTACCGGAGTGCGCCTACAGGCCCGCCGGCGAATGGGAGCTTCCCGATGGCAGAAAGGTTAAACGGGCGGGGGTAGAGAAGTTCCTCGAGGAGTTCGGCATCGAGTACTTCTTCGTCGAGAGCAGGCTCATCGACGAGGGGCCGGTAAGCAAAGGATACGGCGAGGTTTCCCTCTACGAGGGGGAGAAAAGCACGCTGAGGCCCTACTGGATCAAGGGCTCGAGGGTGGCCGTCTTCGGAAGGAACAGGGAGACGGGCCACCAGGTCTGGAGCGCTCACTACGGCTACCCCGGCGACTTCTACTACCGCGAGTTCCACAGGAAGGCCCCGGAGAGCGGCGGTCAGTACTGGCGCATAACCGGAAAGGACGTTCCGCTCGGGGAGAAGGAGTTCTACGACCCTGATAAAGCGATGGAGCGGGTCGAGGAGCACGCACGGCACTTCGTCTCCCTCGTTGAGAGACTCCTCGCTGATCACGAGGAGAGGTTCGGCGAGAAGGGGATAGTCGTTTCGCCCTACGACACGGAGCTCTTCGGTCACTGGTGGTTCGAGGGGGTCAAGTGGCTCGGCAGGGTCCTTGAACTGATGGCCTCGCGGGGAATCATCAGCACGACGATCTCAGCGTACCTTGACGGCTACACGGGCGAGAAAGAGGAGATAGAGCTCCCCGAGGGCTCGTGGGGCGCCAACTCCGACCACTCGACCTGGTGGAACGAGGAGACGGAGTGGACTTGGAAGGAAGTTTATAAAGCAGAGGACAGGATGGTGGCGCTGGCGAGTGAGTACTACGGAAGGGACAGAACCACCGACAGGGCCCTCGAACAGCTCGCGAGGGAGCTCCTCATCCTTGAGGCGAGCGACTGGCAGTTCCTAATAACGACTGGCCAGGCCAGGGAGTACGGCAAGAGGCGCGTTCTCATCCACAGCAGGGACTTCCATAGGCTGGCGAACGAGCTGGTGAAGTACGTTAAGACCGGGGAGTTCGACGTTCACCTCCTAAAGGAGCTCGAGGAGAGGGACAACGCCTTCCGGCCGGTTATCGTGGCGAACTACGTGAGCGAGAATCCGCCCGAGGTTCCCGATTACGTAGAGCCCCCCGAGGTTCCGCCCGAGGAGGGGAAGGCTGAAGGACAGAAAGAGGTCGCGGAGCGGGCCTACGCCACGGAGATTGTGAAGTCCGTGGCTAAAAGGGCCCCGGATGGGAAGAAAAAATCGCCCGCATCTAAGGGAAGGGAGAAGCCCTCAACGAAACACGGGGGAGTCAAGAGAAAAGGCCAAAAAATCGGGGGGACGAAAAGCGACCTGCTCGGCATAAAGGGCATCGGGCCGAAAACCCTGAAGAAGCTCCAGCGCGCGGGTGTTCTAACGGTGGACGACCTCAAAAGTGCCGACATCGAGGAACTGGCCAGGAGAACGCGTATCTCCCCCAAGAGGTTGAGGAAGTTCCTTGCCCAGGTCTCCTGATTTTCCTTAACTTCTTATGTGTTTGACTTTTATTTTCGAAAGCCTTTTCTGGAGTTTTACCAATTATCTACGTGGTAACCATGAAGAAGGTCGAGGCCATTATCCGGGGAAACGATTTTGACCGGGTTAAGAGCGCCCTCAGGCAGGTTGGCATAGTGCCCCTGACGGCGTACCCCGTTCAGGGGAGGGGAGTTCAGGGTGGGGTCCCACCCTACGACCTCCTGCCGAAGATGAAGCTCGAGATCGTTGTCAAAGATAAGGACGTGGAAAAGGTCGTTGATGTCATCCTCAAAAACGCGAGGAGCGGCACCCCGGGCGACGGCAAGATATTCGTAACCCCTGTAGAAGACGCCATCAGGATAAGAACCGGAGAAAGGGGAAACGAGGCCCTCTACTGAGGGCTTTCCTTTACCTCAGAGGAACGCGTGCCTGTGCTTGTACAATTCAAAGAGGCCCGCGGATAACAGGTAAATCTCCACCGCCGCGAGGAGCAGTATGAACAACAGGTACCCCTGAGCAAAGGAGAGGCTCTTTCCGAGGTGCCCCGCTATGACGCTCAGCTGATTGGGGTCACGAAGGGCCCTTAAAGAGTAAACCACCGCGTTGAAGCCCACGACGATGGGTATCGGGGCGGAGGCGTATGCGAGCAGGAGCCCCGTGTAACCCCGCCTCTGAAGGGACAGCATCGAGAGGATTATGGGGATGGCCAGTATGAGCGCGGTTATCGCGAAGAACTGATTGAGATACACCCCCGTCAGGACGAAGAACGACGTCATTCCGAAGATGTACTTCCGGTACGCCCTCTTCAGCTCGGCGAGCATTCCCGGGATAAAGTCGTACTTCGCCGACCTGGAGTACAGGAGAATCTTGTTCACGGCCTTCATGTAATTCTTCTTGCCTTCCTTCTCGATGTTTCTGTCCGTGCTCGTGGATTTGAGCTCCTTGGCCTTTTTGAGGAAGAACTCAGCCAGTTCCCTGTTGTCCTTCTCGATTTTAGGGACGAGCTCTCTGAAATTCTCTGCGCTCTCTTTGAGGGATTTTTTGACTCTTATCTTTTCTTTTTCAGTCAGGCTCTCAAGTCTATCGATCTTCTCAAGGATCGATTCGAGAACATCAGCGGTTTCAAGAAGTACATTCTTACTCTTCACCTGTACACCCCCGAATGGAAAAGAAAAAAGGGTTTAAGATACTTGCCCTTTCTCCGCCTTGAGTAACCTGTTGATGCTCCAGCCCATCATGGCGAATATTACCAGCCACGCTATCAGCATATAGATTGCCCAGCTTCCCATCGTGACCACCTCATACCTTTATGATGACCTCGTTCTTCTCCAGCTCTTCCCTGTACTTCTTCTTGATTGAGTAGTAGCTCTCTATCGCGCCGACGATCCACATTGAGATTATTGCCAGCCTGGCGGGCCACTCGAGCGTTGCCCCGATGAGGCTCTTGGCCGAACCTATCAGGGGTATCAGCAGGAGTATTGGGGCTATGTACAGTATTATCGGCTTGTACCATCCTGGAACGCTCATGTAGGCGCCCTTGTGGAGCTCCTCCCAGAAGTTGTCGGGCTTGAAGAGGTACACCGCGATTATTATATCGAAGAGTGCCAGCAGAGTAAGCTGGAAGCTGACCCATGCGTCGACCTGATCCATGTAGCCGCTGATGTATATGACCGGTAGGCCGGCGATGAGGTATATCAGGAACACCACCCAGGTGCCGACTTTCCTCTTTATGCCGAGGTCTTCCTCAAGGAGCGCGGTGAGGTAGTTGTACATGGCTATGGCCGAGGTGAATCCCGCGAACCACAGCAGGAGGAACCAGAGTGCTCCAAAGAACTTCCCCGCACTTCCCATGCTGACAAAAACGTTGGGCAGGCTTGTGTAGGAGAATCCAAGGCCAAATTTGGCACCTATCCATGAGAGGGCCGCGCTCTTGCCCTGGCTGAGAACATCGGGCGGCACGATCTTGGGTGCGTAGGCCGTGGCCAGCGGGACGGCGAGTGAACCACCGAGGACGACCTCCGCGAACTCGTTGAGTGAAACCGTGGCGAGACCGCTCAGGGCGACGTCGTCATCGGGACCGAGGTAGCTGGCGTAGTTCTGGATGATACCCATACCGAGCGACAGCGTGAAGAATATCTGGCCCGTGGCGGCGAGCAGGACCGTGTAGAAATGCTTGCCGAGGTACGACCAGTTGGGGCTCCAGATGAACTTGAATCCGTCGATGGTGCTCCAGTTGGGGTCTATGGGTGAACCGAGGACGAAGACGTAGCCGACCATTATGATGGCGAAGATGTAGAGCAACGGCATCATTACCTTGACCCAGCGCTCGATACCCTTGCTGACGCCCTGGCCAACGGCTATCGCCAGCAGGATGACCGTTATGCCCCAGAACAGCATGACCTCCCCGTGGTTGTTGAGGTAGTTGCTGAAGAAGTCGCCGGTGTTCTTGCCGAAGTAGGCCCCTGTTATGCTGAACCATGAGTAAGCCGCCGACCAGCCGATGAGGTGCAGGTAGTAGCTGTTCAGGAGGACCGTCAGTGAAAACGCCAGCATACCGCTGATAACGCCCCACCAGAAGGCGCTCCTCGGTTTAAGGCTTTCCCTGGCCATGAGGTAGTACGTTGGGCCCAGCGTGCCGTGGCCGTACTTTCCACCGTAGCGACCGGCGACCCACTCGATCCACATCACTGGTATCCCGAGGAAGAATAGCGCTATGAAGTACGGTACCATAAAGGCGCCGCCACCGTTCTGGGCAACCTGGGTCGGGAACCTCACGAAGTTACCCAGACCGACGGCGTTGCCCGCCATCGCTAAAATCAAACCAATCTTAGTTGCCCATTGATCCCTTTGTTCCACATTATTCACCCCCATTCTTAGATGCATGGGCTTTATCGCCCCAGTATATCACTGGGACATTATGTATAAGACAAGGCATTCTATAAAAAGCTTTCTGATGGCCTTTTTCGACAAAAGACGATTTACTTAACCGTTAAACTCTGCCTATTGGATTCTCGCCATTTTTCCAGTACGCCCAAAAGACGTAAGCTTTGACCCGGCATTGTGACAATTGTTGGGTGATATATTGACCGTGTTGTCAAAGGAAAGAAGGGACGCATTCCATCAAGTATTTAACCCCGCAGTTCCAGGTTTAACCGGCCCGATGATTTGAACGAGAGTGATCTGATGGGTGATGACCGACTTCTCGCTGAGGGCCCTGCCAACGGGATCTATGGGTTTCATTTGTATTCTGTGATGTCTTTTTATGTTCTCCAATGTATAAAAAATCTTGGATGTACATCCCTCTTTTTGGCCCAAAATTTCGGTAGATATTTCCTTTTCCCCGAAAATTTCCGTACATAACGTTTTGTTCAAAATTAACCCTTCTCCTGCCTCCTTTGCGAAAGGTTTATATATGCAAATGCCTAAGGGTCTATCGCAGATTACCGAAACCTGAGGTGGTATGAATGGTCGAGATGGACCCGTTTGAGATGGCAGTTAAGCAGCTCGAGAGGGCTGCCCAGTTCATGGACATAAGCGAAGAGGCCCTCGAGTGGCTTAAGAGGCCAATGAGGATCCTCGAGGTTTCAGTTCCGGTTGAGATGGACGACGGTTCCGTTAAGGTTTTCACCGGTTTCCGCGTTCAGCACAACTGGGCCCGCGGTCCAACAAAGGGTGGCATCAGGTGGCACCCCGAGGAGACCCTCAGCACGGTCAAGGCCCTCGCCACCTGGATGACCTGGAAGTGCGCCGTCGTTGACATACCCTACGGTGGCGGTAAGGGCGGCATCATAGTCAACCCGAAGGAGCTCAGCACGAGGGAGAAGGAGAGGCTCGCCAGGAGCTACATAAGGGCCGTCTACGATATCATCGGTCCATACACCGACATCCCGGCTCCGGACGTCTACACCACCCCTCAGATAATGGGCTGGATGATGGACGAGTACGAGGCTATCGCGAGGAGAAAGAACCCGGCCTTTGGCGTCATCACCGGCAAGCCGCTGAGCATCGGCGGTTCACTCGGCAGGGGAGACGCCACGGCCAAAGGCGCTTCGTACACGGTTAGAGAGGCCGCCAAGGCCCTCGGCATGGACCTCAAGGGCAAGACCATCGCCATCCAGGGTTACGGTAACGCCGGTTACTACATGGCCAAGATCATGAGCGAGGAGTACGGCATGAAGGTCGTCGCCGTCAGCGACAGCAGGGGCGGCATCTACAACCCCGATGGCATAAACGCCGACGAGGTCCTCAAGTGGAAGAAGGAGCACGGCAGCGTCAAGGACTTCCCGGGAGCGACCAACATCACCAACGAGGAGCTCCTCGAGCTCGACGTCGACGTCCTCGCCCCAGCGGCCATCGAGGAGGTCATAACCGAGAAGAACGCCGACAATATCAAGGCCAAGATAGTTGCCGAGGTCGCCAACGGTCCGGTTACCCCGGAGGCCGACGAGATCCTCAAGGAGAAGGGTATCCTCCAGATCCCGGACTTCCTCTGCAACGCCGGCGGTGTCACCGTCAGCTACTTCGAGTGGGTGCAGAACATAAACGGCTACTACTGGACGCTTGAGGAGGTCTACGAGAGGCTCGACAAGAAGATGACCAAGGCCTTCTGGGACGTCTACAACACCCATAAGGAGAAGAACATCCACATGAGGGACGCCGCCTACGTCGTGGCCGTCCAGAGGGTCTACCAGGCCATGCTCGACAGGGGCTGGGTCAAGAAGTGATTTCCCCTCTTTTCTCTTCGTTTCTGCCTCTATTATGGTCCGGCATGAACGAGGTGTGGCGTGATGAAGCAGGCCCCTCTGGTTCTTCTGGTCTCCCTGCTGGTCGTTTCCGCGCTGTGCCTTGATAGCACACCGAATAAATCAAACCATTCTTCTAATGAAACATCCGTTCGGCCCTCAGGAAGTTTGGCGCAGGGGATCACGACGTTTCTCAGTGGAGCCAGAAAAGACCTTGAAAACTGCAACACAACCCTGAGGAAACCCCTGTCCCCAGGTAGCGGGAGAGAATACCTGAACATGACAGTTCTGAATGGGACAGCACTTGAAATGAATGGCAGGGTGTACAGGCATGTCCTTCTGGGCATCTGGAACGTTAGCTTCAGCGGAGAGGCACGGCTTAAGGACTATAAAATCGTCTGGGCGCAACGGAGGAACCTCACGACAACAGGGGGACAGGAAATCGACTTTAAAGTCTACAACGGGGAAGATGTTGTTGGCTCGTTTACATACTGGTACGTCCCGTTCCGCTTGGACTCGTTCTGCGTTGTCATAGATTCAACTCAATTAAACCTCTCAAACGGAGATACTTTGACTTTCCTCTTCGTTCATACCAGAAGGGGAGACATGTGGCTCGTCCTGCTGGGGTAAATCCCACGGGGTCCGCGGTGAGGATTGAAAAATACGGAGGGGTCGATACCCGAACCGCCCCTCATGCCTTCGCCCAGTACTCCCTCTCCTCCACCATGGCCTTTATCATCTCGTCCTCGTCCCTGAACATCGTCCTCCGCGAGGGATTCTGCATGCCGTAGAACTCCATGAAGGGGCTCGGCCTCCTCTCGAAGGGGTAGTAGAGGTACACCGCCGCGAGAGTCCTGTACGCTTCGGCCATCTCGCTGATGACACCGGCAGAAACGCCCTCCGCGTAGTGGTAGACCGCTATAGCCTTGCTGACGTCGACCAGGTTGAAGTCCCTCTCGACGAGCTGCCTCCGGAGTATGTCCGTCGCCTGCTCTATGTCCTCCCTGTCGAGCTCGTCAACCTCCTCGCCGTCGAGGAGGTGCTTTATCCTGATGCGTCTTATTGAAGGATCTTTGTTCACCTGGGCGTCGTACTCGGCGACGACCCACCAGT
Source organism: Thermococcus celer Vu 13 = JCM 8558 (assembly GCF_002214365.1). Taxonomy (NCBI): domain Archaea; kingdom Methanobacteriati; phylum Methanobacteriota; class Thermococci; order Thermococcales; family Thermococcaceae; genus Thermococcus; species Thermococcus celer. The sequence goes on along the minus strand of NZ_CP014854.1, from coordinate 1,845,260 downwards.
CGTCCAGTGCCCCGGGGTCAAGGACGGTGAAGTGCTCGCTCAGCTTGGCGTAGAAGCCCCTGACGCGCGTGTAATACTCCTCTTCGTGGCCCGTCATCGGGTAGCTGAGGTACACGAGGGGCTTCTCCCTTTCCCTGAATATCAGGTCGAGGAAGACCTCGTAGGGATGCCTTATGCCGAACTGCAGGATGTAACGAACCTCCATACCCTCCTTCTTCAGCTCGTGGATGAGCGTTTTCACGTGGTTTATCGCGTCCTCGCGCCACATGACGAGCGTGGTGAGCTTTATGTTCTCCGGGTCGTTCCCGAAGCGCTCGAGCCACTCCGGGTCGTTGAGGATTCGTCTTCTGACCGACAGAACGTCGTCGAGGACTATTATAACGCGGTTCGGCCTGATCAGCTTTAAGTTGCTCGTCGTGAACCCCAGAACGCTCCCGCTCCCCCACCTGAAGAGGCTCGGGGTCGACACCAGATGGAACTTCTCGTTGCTTTCGTCTATTTCCTTTCTTATTCTACTGAACGCTTCATCCCGTATCTCGTTCATCAGATCCTGGTGGCTTATGGCGAAGTCGAGGACGTTCTTCCGGGTTATCTTAACCCCCAGCTCCTTCCCGACTTCCCGGATGTAGTCAAAGACGTGGTAATAGGCGTAGCTCTCCCCTTCCGCGAGCTTCAGCGCCTCGGTTATGTACTCGTCTCGCCCGTTGAGGGGCGGGCCAGTTAGGAGGATGACTTCCTTCATTTTACCACCCCGCACCGTCCAGATATGGGCTTCGGACGAAACCTTTAAATACTATTCCCCCAACCCCAACTGTAGGTTCTTCTATTCTAAAAACATACCAGCAGGGGTGTTGTAATTGGCTGAGAAGCTAAAGGGAACGACCACGGTCGGCATTGTATGTAAGGACGGAGTCGTCCTGGCAGCGGACAGGAGGGCATCGCTCGGCAACATGGTGCTTTCGGAGAACGTCACCAAGGTTTTCCAGATAGATGATCATCTGGCCCTGGCCGGTGCCGGGAGCGTTGGGGACATCCTCTCGCTCGTCAGACTTCTGAGGGCCGAGGCCAGGCTGTACAGGGCGAAGGTTGGTAGGGAGATGAGCGTTAGGGCCCTTGCCACCTTAACCTCCAACGTGCTTCACGGCAACAGGTTCATGCCTTACTTCGGATGGTTCCTCATAGCGGGCTACGATGAGAAACCGGGCCTGTACTCGATAGACATGGCCGGGGGCGTTACGGAGGATAAGTTCACCTCGGCGGGCTCCGGAATGGAGTTCGCCTTTGCGGTTCTGGAGGATGGCTATCGCGAGGGTATGGAACTTGAGGATGGAATCAAACTCGCCCTCAGGGCGATAAAGATAGCCACGAGGAAGGACGTCTTCACCGGTGGTGGAGTAACCCTCGTTACCGTGACCGAGGAGGGGTACAGGGAGCTGAGCAGGGAAGAAATAGAGGCCCTTCTAAAGTGAGGTGGTGGCTTTGATAAGGAGAGAAACCTCAGTTGACAAGATACTGCGGGACATACAGGCAGTTATAAGTCAGATGGTTCCAAGGGAGGCGAGGATAACCGAAGTTGAGTTTGAAGGACCCGAACTCGTCATATACGTCAAGAACCCCGAAGCGATAATGGGGGACGGGGATCTGATACGGAACCTCGCCAAGGTTCTCAAGAAGCGCATCAGCGTTCGCCCCGACCCGGAGGTTCTCCTCCCCCCAGAAAAAGCCGAGGAAATGATAAAGGAGCTCGTGCCCAAGGAGGCCGAGATAACCAACGTAAGCTTTGATCCGTCCGTTGGGGAGGTTCTGATAGAGGCGAGAAAGCCGGGACTCGTAATAGGGAAGAACGGTGAAACTTTACGCCTCATAACCCAGCGGGTTCACTGGGCCCCCGGAGTCGTGAGAACGCCCCCACTTCAGAGCCAGACCATATACTCCATAAGGCAGGTTCTCCAGGCTGAGGCCAGGGACCGCAGGAAGTTCCTCAGGCAGGTCGGGAGGAACATATACCGTAAGCCAGAGGTGAAGAGTGAGTGGATCAGGATAACCGGCCTCGGCGGTTTCCGTGAGGTCGGGAGGAGTTCTCTCCTCGTTCAGACCAACGAGAGCTATGTTCTCGTTGACTTCGGCGTCAACGTGGCCGCCCTCCGCGACCCCAAGAAGGCGTTTCCACACTTCGATGCCCCGGAGTTCCGCTACGTCCTCGACGCCGGCCTGCTCGATGCCATCATAGTAACCCACGCCCACCTCGACCACAGCGGGATGCTCCCCTACTTGTTCCGCTACAAGCTCTTCGACGGGCCGATATACACCACGCCTCCCACGAGGGATCTCATGGTTCTCCTCCAGCAGGACTTCATCGAGATACAGAAGATGAACGGCGTGGAACCTCTATATCGGCCGCGGGACATCAAGGAGGTAATAAAGCACACGATAACCCTTGACTACGGCGAGGTTCGCGACATCGCCCCGGACATAAGGTTAACCCTCCACAACGCGGGCCATATCCTCGGCTCCGCGATAGTCCACCTCCACATAGGCAACGGGCTCCACAACATAGCCATAACAGGCGACTTCAAGTTCATCCCGACGAGGCTCTTCGAGCCGGCGGTGAGCAGGTTCCCGCGCCTCGAGACCCTCGTGATGGAGTCCACCTACGGTGGAAGCAACGACTACCAGATGCCGCGCGAGGAGGCGGAGAAGAGGCTCATAGAGGTCATTCACCAGACGATACGGCGCGGAGGAAAGGTCCTGATTCCGGCGATGGCCGTCGGCAGGTCGCAGGAGATAATGATGGTCCTCGAGGAGTACGCCCGCGTCGGTGGCCTGGAGGTTCCGATATACCTCGACGGAATGATCTGGGAGGCCACCGCGATACACACGGCCTATCCGGAGTACCTCAGCAGGGGCCTGCGCGAGCAGATATTCCACGAGGGCTACAACCCCTTCCTGAACCCGATTTTCAAGCCCGTCGCCAACAGCAGGGAGAGGCAGGACATCATAGACTCCGGCGAACCCGCGATAATCATAGCCACCTCTGGTATGCTCGTCGGTGGGCCAAGCGTGGAGTACTTCAAGCAACTCGCCTCCGACCCGAAGAACAGCATGATATTCGTCAGCTACCAGGCTGAGGGAACGCTCGGAAGGCAGGTTCAGAGGGGCCTCAGGGAGATTCCACTCGTCGGGGAGGACGGAAAGACGGAGGTCGTCAACGTGAACATGGAGATCCACACCATAGACGGCTTCTCTGGCCACGCCGACAGGAGGGAGCTCATCAGCTACATCGCCCGCCTGAGGCCGAGGCCTGAGAGGGTCATAACCGTCCACGGAGAGCCCCACAAGTGCCTCGACCTCTCGACGAGCATCCACAAGAAGTTCGGCATCTCGACGAGGGCCCCGAACAACCTCGACGCGATAAGGCTCAAGTAGTCGAGAGTGAGTTAGATGAAGGTTCGCTGTCCCTCCTGCGGGAGGCTCTATTCTTCAATTATCCCCCCAACCTGCTCCTGCGGTGAGCCTCTAAAGGTAAGCTACGACTACGAATCCGTGGACGTTTCCCCCTGGAGGAAGAGAAAGCCGGGCGTCTGGAGGTACCGCGAGCTCCTCCCGGGCGTGGAGCAGATCATCAGCCTGAAGGAGGGTGGAACGCCCCTCCTGAGGGCAAAGCTCGGCGAGGAGCTGGGGTTTAACGTCTTCATAAAGGACGAGACCCGTAACCCGACCGGCTCCTTCCGCGACAGGCTCACCACGGTGGCGGTCTCCTACGGCCTGTCCCACGCCCGGAACGGTTTCGTCGTGGCGAGCAACGGAAACGCCGCCGCGTCTCTGGCTGCGTACGCCGCGCGGGCCGGGAGGCCCGCCTACGCCGTCGTCCCGAAGCTGGTCGAACAGGGGAAGCTGAACCAGATAGTGGCCTTCGGCGCCAAACTTATACGCTACGGTGAGAGCGTCGATGAGGGTATAAGCTACGCAGAGGGTCTCGCCGATGGAAAGGGGCTCTACAACGTCACCCCCGAGAGCAACCTCATCGGCCTTGAGGGACAGAAAACCCTTGCCTTCGAGCTCTGGGAGGAGCTGAACCCGACCCACGTTCTGGTTCCAACGGGGAGCGGGAGCAACCTCTACGGCATCTACAAGGGCTTCGTCGAGCTGAGGGAGATCGGCGTTATTGAGGAGATCCCCAGGCTCGTGGCGGTGCAGGCCGAGAGGTGCTCGCCAATAGCGAGCGAGGTTCTGGGCGTCGAGCCGAGGGTCGAGCCGACGAAGGCGCTGGGGCTATACGTGAAGAACCCGGTGATGAAGGAGCTCGCGCTTGAGGCCATACGCGAGAGCGGTGGAACCGCGGTGATGGTCGGCGAGGACGAGCTCGACCTCGGGCAGAGGCTCCTCGCAGGCGAGGGGGTCTTCGCGGAGTACGCCTCGGCGGTTGTAGTGCCGGCCCTTCTCAAGCTGGCGGAGGAGGGTTACTTCGAGCGGGACGACAGGATAGCGCTCATCGCGACGAGCTCGGGCCTCAAGGGGCACTACTCCGAAGCGCGGGAGAGGTTCAGCGTGGGCGGGACGAAGCTCGATATACTCAGGCTCCTTGGCGAGAGGGTCATGTACGGCTACGAGATATGGGAGGCCCTTGAGAAGCCCCTCAAGTACCAGGCGGTTTACCAGCACCTCCGCGAGCTTGAGAGCCTTGGCCTGATAGAGGAATCCCACAGGAAGGGCAGGCGCATCTACTACCGGCTGACAGAGAAGGGCAGGCGGTTCCTGGAGACGCTGTCGGAATAACGGAAAGGTTTTAAAAAGGTCTTTTTAAAGCTAAGCGTAGGTGAAGAACGTGGAGCTGACACTTGAGAATAAGTTTTCACTCTCGGTCTATCTGTGGGGGCTCATCTGTGGCTTAGTTAGTGGGGTCGCCTCCTCTTACGTTCAGTATGGCTGGCTGATAGGGTTCGCCATGTTCCTGGTCACCGACAAGTTCGTCATGGCCATCATAAAGGAACTCCCCCCAGAGATCGAGGACGAGCGCCAGATACTTAAGAAAGCGTTCTGGGGATGGTTCATGTTCTGGCTCTACTTCGCCATGCTCGGTTACACCGCTATGATCAACTTCCAGCCCGAGTTCTACTCGAATCAGAGCCTGCTCTATCAGCTCGCTCATAACGGGACGGTGACGGGGTGATCCCATGGAGGAACTGAAGAGGGCGGTTGCCCGGGAGGCATTAAAGTTCATCGAGGACGACATGGTGGTGGGCCTCGGCACGGGTTCCACCACCGCGTACTTCATCGAGTACCTCGGCAAGCTCATCATGGAGGGGGAGCTCGAGGACGTCTACGGAGTTCCGACGTCCCATCAGTCGAGGCTCCTCGCCATTGAGAACGGCATCCCCGTGGTTGGACTGGACGAGGTCGACGCGATAGACATAGCGGTTGACGGGGCCGACGAGGTTGACCCGCAGATGAACCTCATAAAGGGGCGTGGCGCCGCCCTCACCATGGAGAAGATAATCGAGTACCGCGCCGGGACTTTCCTCGTCCTCGTTGACGAGGGCAAGCTCGTCGAGAGACTCGGCCAGAGGATGCCCGTTCCCATAGAGGTGATTCCGGCGGCATGGCGTGCCATAGCCGAGGAGATAGAGGTCTTCAACGCCGAGGCGGAACTCAGGATGGCGAGTAAAAAGGACGGGCCCGTCGTTACGGACAACGGTAACTTCATCCTCGACGCGAGGTTCCACCGCATAGACGACCCGCTCGACCTCGAGATAGAGCTCAACAATATCCCCGGAGTCGTCGAGAACGGCATCTTCGCCGACATAGCCGACGTGGTTCTCGTTGGTACCAAAGACGGCGTCAGGAAGATGGAACGCTGAGGTCTTTTCTCTTCATTTGTACCGGTTTTTTGGCCGGACTTTCTGGGTTAAATTTATAAGCGAGGTTGGGGTCATTATTCTCGAACCCGCGCGAGCGGGGGTTGCCGAGCCTGGTCAAAGGCGGTGGACTCAAGATCCACTCCCGTAGGGGTTCCGGGGTTCAAATCCCCGCCCCCGCACCATTCAGCCCTTTTAAAAAGCGCTGGCGGAAAGGTTGTGATTCTTTTTTTGGGCGATTTTGAGACGTGTTTGCTTCTAAAAAGGTTATCCAATCTTGAATTCGCCGTTAACGTGTTATTGATAAAGGGTTTACTTTTGGATGGCGCTCCTTCGGAGCGCGGGAGATTGAAAACCCCTTGAATTTGGCCTTTTACTCTCGAATTCGAGTTTTAAACGCCTTTTGACGGCATAAACACCAACGGAAGGGACTTCTGTTCAGTAACAGGTCTTAACGTTAATCCCCTTCCCCTTACCAGCTTAGAGCGCACGCCTCTATTTCCCAAATTTTCTAAATAATTTTCTAAAGAAAACACCCTTTTCGCAGGCCTTTTTCCAAAGACCGTTTTGGAGAACTTTCCGGGTGCTAAAGCCCAATGGGTGTCTCTTTCGATGTGTTTGAATTTCAAACCATGGTGGGACATTTATAAGGTTTTCTCGATGGTGGTGAACATAAAAGTGCATCAGAGTAGCTTTTTGGATGGAAGAAGGTTCTTAAACTTTTCGTAACCGATATAAACCCCTCTGAGCGAGTTGTCACTCGAAAAGCTTATATACCGAAACCCGCAGGGGGAGGTAGTGATAATCGTTCTTAAAAATGTTAAGGGGGCAATTCTCGGTGGCGACGAAAAAAGAGTTTGATATATTCGCTCACGAGCTGGTTCCTGAACACAGGATACTCAGCGAGGAGGAGACGAAGGAGCTCCTGAGGAGATACAGGATCCAGATTTCCCAGCTTCCCCAGATCAAGGCTTCGGACCCGGCCGTGGTGGCCCTGGGTGCAAAGCCCGGTGACGTTCTTGAGATCAAAAGGAAGAGCCGGACGGCAGGGTACTATTACTACTATCGTCTGGTGGTTGAGGACTGATTCTGAGGGGTGAGATTATGGCATCGAGAGGACCGACCGTTGTTGATGTTACTCCCGACGATCTCTGGCTCGTTATGGAGGCTTACTGGAAGGAGAAGGGCCTCGTCAGACAGCATCTTGACTCTTACAACGCCTTCATCGACCACGGAATGCAGGAGGTCATAGACGAGTTCGGTGGGGTCAAGCCGGACATCCCCGATTTTGAGGTCAAGTTCGGGAAGGTTCGCCTCGGCGAGCCCGAGTTCCAGGAGGCGCAGGGGCAGAGAAAGCCCCTCTACCCGATGGACGCGAGGATCAGGAACCTGACCTATTCTGCTCCCATTTACCTTGAGCTCATTCCCGTCGTCAACGGTGTTTCCCAGGAAGCCGTTGAGGTTCGCATCGGTGAACTCCCGATAATGCTCAAATCCAAGGCCTGCCGCCTCTACGGCCTCAGCGATGAGGAGCTCATAAAGCTCGGTGAGGATCCAAAGGACCCCGGAGGATACTTCATCGTCAACGGCTCCGAGAGGGTTATAGTTTCCATCGAGGACCTCGCCCCGAACAAGACGCTGGTGGAGAGGGATGAGCGGCAGAACAGGATAATAGCCAAGTGCTTCTCTTACAGGCACGGGTACAGGGCCCTAATCACGGTTGAGAGGAGGAAGGACGGCATCCTCTACGTCAAACTCCCGAACGTTCCAAGGCCGGTTAAGTTCGTCTACGTCATGCGCGCCCTCGGCCTCCTCAGCGACAGGGAGATAGTGGAGGCCGTGAGCGACGACCCGCGCATACAGCACGTTCTCTTCGACAACCTCGAGGACGCGAGCGACGTAACGACTCAGGAGGAGGCCCTCGACTACATTGGAAAACTATCCCTGCCCGGCCAGCCGAAGGAGTACAGGCTCAGAAGGGCCCAGAACATCATTGACAACAACCTCTTGCCACACATGGGCGTTGAGGAGAAGGACAGGAAGGCAAAGGCCTACTACCTCGGTATGATGGCTCTCCGGGTTCTTGAGCTTTCCCTCGGTCTCCGCGGCGAGGACGACAAGGACCACTACGCCAACAAGAGACTCAAGCTCGCGGGCGACCTGCTCATGGACCTCTTCAGGGTCGCCTTCGGTCAGCTCGTCAAGGACATGCAGTACCAGATGACAAAGACCTACCAGAGGAAGGGCGAGCGCTACACCTTCGAGAACATCCAGCGCTTCGTTAGGAACTCCATAAGGCCCGACGTCCTCAGCGAGAGGATCGAGCACGCCCTCGCGACGGGTTCGTGGCCCGGTGGCAGAACCGGTGTGAGCCAGCTGCTGGACAGGACGAACTACATATCGACGCTCTCCCACCTCAGGCGCGTCACCTCGCCGCTCAGCAGGGAACAGCCGCATTTCGAGGCCCGTGACCTTCACGGAACCCACTGGGGCAGGATATGTCCGACCGAGACCCCCGAGGGTCCGAACTGCGGTCTCGTCAAGAACCTCGCCCTCATGTCCCAGATAACCACCGGGGTTCCAGAGGAGGAGGTCAGGGAATACCTGGAGAGACTCGGAGTCGTTCCGATAGAGGAGAGGAGACCAAACCCCGACCTCTGGCGCCTCTACCTTAACGGCGTTCTCGTTGGAACCGTGGAGGATGGGGAGGGCTTCGTGAACAGAATACGAACCGACAGGAGAAGCGGGAAGATAAGCGACATCATAAACGTTGCCCTCTACCAGGATGAGGATGTCAAGGAGATATACGTCAACAGCGATGACGGCAGGGTCAGGAGGCCGCTTATCATAGTGGAGAACGGTCGGCCAAAGCTCACCAGAGAGCACGTCGAGGCGATAAAGAACGGAAGCTTAACCTGGAGCGACCTCGTCAAGATGGGCGTCATCGAGTACCTCGACGCCGAGGAGGAGGAGAACGCCCTCGTCGCCACCTGGCCATGGGAGGTAACCGAGGAGCACACCCATCTCGAGCTCATGCCCGCGGCGATACTCGGTATCCCAGCCTCACTCGTTCCCTATCCCGAGCACAACGCGGCTCCGCGTAACACCTACGGCGCAGGCATGGCCAAGCAGAGCCTCGGTCTTGGATGGGCGAACTTCAGGATCCGCGTTGACACGAGGGGTCACCTGATGCACTACCCGCAGGTTCCCCTCGTCAACTCGAGGATCATGAAGGCCGTCGGCTTCGAGGAGAGGCCCGCCGGTCAGAACTTCGTGGTCGCGGTTCTCAGCTACGCGGGGTACAACATGGAAGACGCGATAATAATGAACAAGGCCTCGATAGAGCGCGGGCTGGCCCGCTCGACCTTCTTCAGAACCTACGAGGCCGAGGAGAAGAGGTACCTCGGAGGTCAGACCGACCGCTTCGAGATCCCGGACCCAACGATACAGGGTTACCTTGGTGAGCGTTACTACCGCCACCTCGACGAGGACGGCATAATCTTTCCGGAGTCAAAGGTTAATGGCAAGGACGTCCTCGTTGGAAGGACCTCACCTCCGAGGTTCCTTGAGGAGCAGAGCGGTCTCGGAGGCATAATCCTGCAGGAGAGGCGCGAGACCAGCCTCACCGTCAGGCCGAGCGAGACGGGTGTTGTGGACAAGGTCATCATCACCGAGACCGGCGACGGAACAAAGCTCGTGAAGGTTACCACGAGGGATCTTCGCATCCCGGAGTTCGGTGACAAGTTCGCGTCGAGGCACGGACAGAAGGGTGTCATCGGCCTCATCGTCCCGCAGGAGGACATGCCCTGGACGGAGAGCGGAATAGTTCCCGATCTAATAGTCAACCCGCACGGTATCCCGAGCCGTATGACCGTTGGACAGCTCATAGAGGCAATAGGCGGGAAGGTGGCATCGCTTAAAGGAAGGCGCGTTGACGGCACCGCCTTCATCGGAGAACCGGAGGAGAAGCTCAGGAAGGAGCTCGAGGAGCTCGGCTTCAAACACAGCGGAAGGGAGGTAATGTACGACGGCATCACAGGTAGGAGGCTCGAGGCGGACGTATTCGTCGGTGTCATCTACTACCAGAGACTGCACCACATGGTCGCGGACAAGATGCACGCGAGGAGCAGGGGACCTGTTCAGGTTCTCACCAAGCAGCCGACCGAGGGAAGGGCCCGCGAGGGCGGTCTCAGGTTCGGTGAGATGGAGCGCGACGTCCTCATCGGCCACGGCGCCGCTATGCTGCTCATAGAACGTCTCCTTGAGGAGAGCGATAAGACAGAGGTGTGGGTCTGCGAGAACTGCGGACACATAGCCCTGGAAGACAAACGTAGGGGAAAGGTCTACTGCCCCGTCTGCGGAGAGGAAGAGAGGATAAGCAAGGTGGAGATGAGCTACGCCTTCAAGCTACTGCTGGACGAGCTGAAGGCGATGGGAATAAGGCCGTCTCTCAAACTGGTTGATAGGGTGTGATCGCCATGCAGTCGATAAAGAAGGTCATCGGAAGTATCGACTTCGGAATCCTCTCCCCCCAGGAAATCAGAAAGATGAGCGCGGCCGAGATAACCGTTCCGGACACGTACGACGAGGATGGTTATCCGATTGAGGGCGGCCTCATGGACAAGAGGCTCGGCGTCATAGACCCCGGCCTCAGGTGCGAAACCTGCGGGGCCAGGGCCGGCGAATGCCCCGGTCACTTCGGTCACGTTGAGCTCGCCAGACCCGTGATCCACGTCGGATTCGCCAAGACCATCCACAGGGTTCTGGAGAGCACCTGCCGCGAGTGCGGGAGGATAAAACTAACGGACGAGGAGATAGAGGAGTACTTCCACAAGTTTGAGGTCACGGGCAACAGGAAGAAGGCCAAGGACAGGCTCATCAAGGAGATACACAAGAAGGCGAAGGAGAGGATGGTCTGCCCGCACTGCGGGGCCCCCCAGTTCCCCATAAAGTTCGAGAGGCCAACGGTTTACTGGGAGCTCAGAAAGGACGAGGAGGGCAACGAGTACAAGCACAGGATGATGCCCAGCGAGGTGAGGGACAGGCTCGAGAAGATACCCGACAGGGACCTGCCCCTCATCGGGCTCGACGCGGAGAAGGCCCGGCCCGAGTGGATGGTCCTCACGGTTCTGCCTGTTCCGCCGGTTACGATGAGGCCGTCCATAACCCTCGAGAGCGGCATCAGAGCGGAGGACGACCTTACCCACAAGCTCGTCGACATAATCCGCATCAACAACCGCCTCAAGTCCAACATCGAGGCCGGCGCCCCCCAGCTGATCATCGAGGACCTCTGGGACCTCCTTCAGTACCACGTTACCACCTACATCAACAACGAGACCTCGGGAATTCCGCCGGCCAAGCACAAGAGCGGGAGGCCGCTGAAGACCCTCTCCCAGAGGCTCAAGGGCAAGGAGGGTCGTTTCAGGGGCAACCTCAGCGGTAAGCGCGTCAACTTCTCCGCCCGTACGGTCATCAGCCCCGATCCGATGATAAGCATCAACGAGGTCGGCGTTCCGATGGCCATCGCCATGGAGCTCACCGTTCCGGAAAAGGTCACCGAGTTCAACTTCGAGAAGCTCAGGAAGATGGTCCTCAACGGGCCGGAGAAGTACCCGGGGGCGAACTACGTCATAGACCCCGAGGGGAGGAGAATCCGCCTCATGGAGAACAACCTCGAAACCGTGGCTGAAAAGCTCGATATTGGCTGGACGGTTGAGAGGCACCTCCTCGACGGCGACGTGGTGCTCTTCAACAGGCAACCCTCCCTCCACAGGATGTCCATCATGGCCCACCGCGTCAGGGTGATGCCCTACAGGACCTTCCGCCTCAACCTCTCCGTCTGCCCGCCCTACAACGCGGACTTCGACGGTGACGAGATGAACCTCCACGTCCCGCAGACGGAGGAGGCGCAGGCGGAGGCAAAGATACTCATGGAGGTTCAGAACCACATAATTTCGCCGCGTTACGGTGGACCGCTCATAGCCGGAATCCAGGATCACATCTCCGGCGGGTACCTCTTAACCCGGGAGGGGGCCTACTTCGAGCGCACCGAAGTGGAGCAGATGCTCATGTTCGCGGGCGTTGACGTAGATAGGCTTCCCGAGCCGGATAAAGTTGAGAACGGGGTCGAACTCTGGAGCGGAAAGACCATCTTCTCCCTCCTCCTGCCGAAAGACCTCACCATCTGGTACCGCAACAAGCTCTGCGACGAGCCTGGGCGGTGCGAGGCCCTCGAGAAGCTCATAGAGGAGAAGCTGATCCCGGATGAGGAGGAGGTCAGGGCCCTCGCCTACGACGGTTTCACCTACATCCTCAACGGCAAACTCCTCAGCGGGGCGATAGACAAGACGGCCTACGGAAGGGAGGACGGGAAGCTCCTCGACATCATCGTGAGGGAGTACGGTGTGGAGAGGGCGAGGCAGTTCCTCGACCAGGTAACCAAGCTGGCCATATGGGTCATAACCCACAAGGGCTTTACAACGGCGATAGACGACGAAGACCTTCCAACCGAGGCCCTTGACAGGATCAGGGAAATAATTCGGGAGGCCGAGGAAAGGGTCAACAGGCTCATCGAAGCTTACAGAAACGGCGAGCTTGAGCCCATACCCGGTAAGACCCTCGAGGAAACGCTGGAGAGCAAGATTATGGCTGCCCTCGCCGAGGCGCGTGACAACGCCGGTAAGGTCGCCGAGCGCTATCTCGGTATGAGCAACCACGCCGTCATAATGGCCAAGACCGGTGCGAGGGGTAAGATACTCAACATCACCCAGATGGCCGCCATGCTCGGTCAGCAGTCCATCCGCGGTAAGAGGCTCTACAGGGGTTACCGCGAGCGGGTTCTGACGCACTTCAAGCCCGGCGATCTCGGAGCGAGGGCGAGGGGATTCGTCATCAACTCCTACAAGAGCGGATTAACACCTCAGGAGTACTTCTTCCACGCCATGGGTGGACGCGAGGGACTCGTCGATACCGCCGTTAGAACGGCCCAGAGCGGTTACATGCAGCGCCGTCTCATAAACGCCCTTCAGGACCTCAAGGTGGAGTACGACGGAACCGTCAGGGATCCCACCGGAATCATCGTCCAGTTCAGGTACGGTGAGGATGGGATAGATCCAATGAGGAGCTGGAAAGGTAAAACGATCGACGTCAACAGGGTGGTTCTGAGAACCCTGCTCAAATTGAGGGGAAAGGGGTGAGGTAAATGGTCGCCGCAAAAACCATCAAGGGCATGGTTGACAAGGCCGAGCTTCCGGACAACATCAAGGAGGAGCTCTATGCCAAGCTCATAGAGTACAACAAAAAATACAAGCTCAAAAAGGCCGAGGTTCAGGCCATCATAGACGAAACCGTTAAGGAGTACCAGAAAGCCCTCATAGAGCCCGGAGAGGCCATAGGAACTGTCGCGGCCCAGTCGATAGGCGAGCCCTCAACGCAGATGACCCTAAACACCTTCCACTACGCAGGTGTCGCCGAGATAAACGTCACCCTCGGTCTGCCCAGGATCATCGAAATAGTCGATGCGAGGAAGAACCCCTCCACGCCGATAATGACCGTCTACCTCGACGAGGAGCACCGCTACGATAGGGAGAAGGCCCTTGAGGTTGCGAGGCGCATCGAGGGTACGAGCCTTGAGAACCTCGCGAGGGAGACCACCATAGACATCCTCAACTTCGAGTTCATAGTTGAGATCGACCCCGAGAGGCTTGAAAAGGCCGGTCTCGACATGGAGAGGATCCAGAGAAAGCTGGAGAGCTCGTTCAAAAGCGCCGAATTCGAAGTCGACGGTTACACCGTCATAATGCGTCCAAAGAAGGTCGGTAAGATCTCCAGCCTGAGGAGACTCGCCGAAAAGGTTAAAAAGCACCGCCTTAAGGGTCTTTCGCGCGTCGGAAAGACCGTTATAACAAAGGACAGCAAGACGGGAGAGTACATCATCCGCACCGAGGGCTCCAACTTCAAGCAGGTCCTCAAGGTTCCGGGCGTTGATCCCACGAGGACGAGGACCAACGACATTCGTGAGATCGCGGAGGTGCTCGGCATCGAGGCCGCGAGAAACGCCATCATCGATGAAATACTAAAAACCATGGAGGAGCAGGGTCTCGAGGTCGACGTCAGGCACATAATGCTCGTCGCCGACATGATGACGCTCGACGGGGTCATCCGGCCGATAGGCAGGCACGGTATAGTAGGGGAGAAGGCCAGCGTGCTTGCCAGGGCGGCCTTCGAGATAACCACGCAGCATCTCTTCGAGGCCGCTGAGAGGGGTGCGGTCGATCCCCTCAACGGCGTCGTGGAGAACGTTCTCATAGGTCAGCCCGTGCCCGTCGGTACGGGGACCGTGAAACTGGCAATGAATCTCCCCCTGAGACCGAAAAGGGAGTAGGGAGGTGTAGTTGATGGTTGACTTCGCGTTTGAACTTAGGAAGGCACAGGATACCGGAAAGATAGTGATGGGTGCCAGGAAGAGCATCCAGTACGCCAAGATGGGCGGGGCAAAGCTGATTATCGTTGCCAGGAACGCCAGGCCTGATATAAAGGAGGACATCGAGTACTACGCCAGGCTCAGCGGTATACCGGTCTACGAGTTCGAGGGAACCAGCGTCGAGCTCGGAACTCTCCTCGGAAGGCCGCACACAGTCTCGGCCCTTGCCGTTGTGGATCCGGGTGAGAGCAGAATACTGGCCCTTGGGGGTAAGGAGTAATGCCGCTCAAGCTCAACACCGACCAGATAAAGTTCATAGCTCTCTTCGAGAGCATGACAGGGGCCACGGTACTCGACTGCCTCATCGACGACAGGAGGAACAGGCTCATATTCGTCATCAAGAAGGGCGAGATGGGACTGGCCCTCGGAAAGAAAGGTGCCAACGTCAAGCGCGTCCAGAACATGATCGGAAAGGAGATAGAGGTCATCGAGCACTCCGAGAACCCCGAGGAGTTCCTGAGGAACATTTATAAGAGCCTCGGGGTTAAGGTTAAAAGGGTCCACATCACCGAGAAGCGTGATGGTAAGAGGGTCGCCCTCCTCGACATCGGCCCGCGCGAAAAGCCGCGCGCCATCGGAAGGGGCGGCCAGAACATCAACCTCGTGAAAGAGTTGATGGAGAGACACCACGGCATTCAGGATGTGGTTATAATTTGAGGTGATGATCATGGCTGGAAAGAAGGCCCCTTACGGAGAGTTTGCGGGGAGAAAGCTCAAGCTCAAGAGGAAGAAGTTCCGCTGGAGTGACATAAGGTACAAGAGAAGGGTCCTCCGCCTGAAGGAGAAGAGCGACCCGCTCGAGGGCGCGCCCCAGGCCAAGGGGATAGTCCTTGAGAAGATAGCCGTCGAGGCAAAGCAGCCGAACTCGGCCATGCGTAAGGCCGTCAGGGTTCAGCTCATCAAGAACGGAAAGGTCGTAACCGCCTTCACCCCGGGTGACGGTGCCATCAACCACATCGACGAGCACGACGAGGTCATCATCGAGGGAATCGGCGGTCCCAAGGGTGGTTCCATGGGTGATATCCCTGGAATCAGGTACAAGGTCGTCAAGGTGAACAGGGTCTCCCTTAAGGAGCTCGTCAAGGGTAGGAAGGAGAAGCCGAGGAGGTGAAGGTAATGGCCAAGGCACTCACAGAGCGCTTCTATCAGCCGAAGGAGCTCAAGGTCATGGGAAGGTGGAGCGTCGAGGACGTGACCGTCAACGATCCCTCGCTCAGGCCGTACATAAACCTCGAGGCCCGCTTGCTTCCTCACAGCCACGGAAGGCACGCCAAGAAGGCCTTCGGGAAGGCCAACGTCCACATCGTGGAGCGCCTCATCAACAAGGTCATGAGGAGCGGCGCCAGTAGCCACAAGGCCGGCGGTCACTTCATGAGGCGCGAGCACCGCTCCCTCATGAGCAAGAAGATGAAGGCCTACGAGGTCGTCAAGGAGGCGTTCATGATAATCGAGCGCAGGACCAAGCAGAACCCGATACAGGTTCTCGTCAGGGCCATCGAGAACTCCGCCCCGAGGGAGGACACCACCACCATAGCCTTCGGTGGAATCCGCTATCACATGGCCGTCGACGTTTCCCCGCTAAGGAGGCTCGACATCGCATTGAAGAACATCGCCCTCGGTGCCTCCGCCAAGTGCTACCGCAACAAGACGAGCTACGCCCAGGCGCTTGCCGAGGAGATAATAGCCGCGGCCAACGCCGATCCGAAGAGCTTCGCCTACAGCAGGAAGGAAGAGATAGAGAGGATAGCCCAGTCCTCGCGCTGAGGGCTGTTCCTTCCCTCTGTTATTATTCCTTCGCCGTTATTTTCGTCCTTTGCGTGGTTTGTGGGCAGATGTTTCTCGGATTCTCCTAAATCAAACTCTTCCCCACCATGTTGGCCGGCTTCTCCACACCGAAGAACTTCAAAACGGTGGGAGCGATGTCCGTGAGGCTCGGCTCGTTGAGCTCAACCCTCTCGAACCCCCAGAGAACCAGGGGGACCTTCATATCAGGCTCGTTCATTGAACCGTGCATGCCCTTAACCCAGTGGCTCACGCCCTTTATCCCCCTGCACATCCGGTGAGAGCAGAACCAGTAACCGGGTTTCGCCGAGACTACAAGCTCGCCGCCCTTCGGTGTGTTGAGGTGCTCCAGATCCTCGCGGAAGAAGACCCTCTCGACCCCCGGCGCCCTCCTCAGGATCTGGAAGGCATCCTCGGCCTCGTTCGGATTTTTCAGGTAGACGTGGACGCCGCCTCCCGAGGAAACCCTCAGCGTTTCTATCCCGTGTTTCCTGAGGTAGGTCCTGAGGTTGACCCAGGTGTGAACCCTCTCCTGTCCGTGGTCGGCGAAGATTACGAAGGCGTACTCGTCCCTTAACCGTTCCCAGAGGGTTTTCAAAGCCCCATCAACGGTCTCCACCGCCCTGAGGGAACCCTCGCTCAACGGCCCGTGGTCGTGGCTCATGCCGTCTATCGATGCGAAGTGAACCAGAATCAGGTCCGGCCTGCACTCCTCGTGGAGGTAGAGGGCCGAATTCAGAACCCACAGGTCCTTCTTCCAGTCCCTTCCGTGCTCCCGATAGAGCTTATCGTTCGCGAAGAAGGGCGGGAAGATCCTCACGTCGGTTCCGCTGAAGGGGGGCATTGTATAACCGGAAACGCTGGCCGTCCTGATCCCCCTTGCCCGAAGCAGGTCGACGATGGTCGGTGCGTTTATCACCCTGTGCGGGTTGAAGGCGACCTCGTATTCGTAGAAGTTGACCTTCCTGTCGCTGAGGCGGTCGTAGTAGCCGTTCTCGACGACGCCGTGATCCCTGGGCCACACCCCCGTCATCACGCTCGTGTGCACCAGGTCCGTCAGCGTCGGGAAGATGGAGTCCACGACGCTGAAGCTTCCCCCCTCGATCAACTCGCTCAGGAAGGGCATGTGCTTCAGGTTGTAGACCCCGTTTCCGTCGAGGCTTATGAGCGCGAGCTTCCTCCTCATTCCAAAACCCCCTACGGTTTAGGCCTGAGGCGATCACAAATCAGCGGGATGGTCACCGCCTTCCTTTTCGTTGATGCGGTATAACTTCCTTCCGAGCCATTGGTCCAATGTCTTCTGCCTCGCGAGGCTTCCGAGGACGTAGCTTCTCTCAAGGTACCTCTCTAACGGATGCTCGAGACGCCTTCTCACCGCGTCGAGCGCCTCTCCAAGGGTCTCAAAGCGGCCCACCACGTTGCCCATCGCCTTCTTAACACCCAGCCTTATCTGCCAGACTCCCACGGGAGCGTAGTACTCCGGCGTTACCTCGCGGAAGACGACCACCCTCGCACTCCTTCTCCTCGCCCTGAGCGCTTCGAGAACGCTCAAACGGGCGGCGTAGTAGGCCCCGGCGGTTTCCTTCACGTACTCCCTCCTCCCCCGGAAGTCCTCGTAGTCGTGTATCACGCTCGGCTCGCCCGCGCCGAAGAGGGAACCCTTAAGCCACACCTCAAGGAGCTCGAAGGCGTAGCCCTCAGGCATCAGGAGAACGGCGTAGCGGTTTCCGAGGAAACGGTGGAAGTAGACCTCGTAATCGTTGATGGGTGGATAGAGGACGACCTCCCTCCGAAGGTTCTTTCCTATCGTGTCCTGCACGGCGGTGATGCTCCACCTCGTGGGAACGAGTTTCCTGTTAATCCCGAGGAGCCCGGCCGAGAGGAGCCTTATTATGTAGTATTCGTCGAAGCCCCAATTGTAGAGGCGCATTATGGCTTGCTCCGCCTTCAGCTCATCGCTCACAACGTAGTCCGTCCTCCTCGGTATCCTCGGGTTCTCGGTGAGCTCGAAATCGAGGAGCTCGGCCTTCGGGCCCAGGGGCGGCGCGAACTCGCTCGGTAGGACTCTGAGGACGGGCTTCCTCTTCAGGAGTATCTCGCTGTCAACGGGTTTTATCGACATGGCCAACTCCTGAACCTCGCTCAACAGCCTCCCGCTTCTCCGAATGTTAACGTCGGCCCTCGTTTCGCCCATCACCAGGAGGGAGCGGTAATGGAGTACGTCCCTTATCGTCTTATCCTCCCACTTCAGCGGGTTGTCGAGGTAGTCCGTGTTGCCCTCGATGGGGGGCACGAGGGGGCCTATCCGAACCTTTGGGTAACCGTACTCTCCAACGAAGATGCTTGGCGGCGAAGAGCCGAAGAGGTGACGCTTGTTGAGTTTTTTCTCGACGGCTCTGGCTACCCTGAAGCGCTCGAGGATAGGGCAGGTTGGCCTGCCGCATAGGAGCTTCCTGCCCTTGCAGATCGCACAGAGCTTCGAGTTGAAGATTGGGGTGCTCATCGAATGCTGGTAAGCCTGGGGGTATTTATGTCTGTTGTGGTCACCAAACACGAGTTTTTACAGGGACTCTCAGGTTGGGTGGTGAAAGGGAATTAACGTTAAGACCTGCTATTAAACTGGTTTCACTTTTATTCTGGCGCCCGAAGGGCGCCTTGCAGCCTTTTGGGAAAAGGCTGGCGAAAAAATGGTGATTTCGTTAGAGAGCTCCTTCCGTTGGTGTTTGCACCCTCAAACGGCCATTGAACTCCGAATTCAAGATTAAAATGACCAAATCCAAGGGGTTTAGGATTCCCCCGCGCTCCAAAGGAGCGCTATCCAAAAGCAAACCCTCCACCAAGACCACGTTAACGGCGAATTCAAGATTGAACAACCCTTTTAGAAGCAAACACGCCTCAAAATCGCCTAAAAAAAGAATCACAACCTTTTGATCGAACTTTTTTCAAGCTTTTAGAAAAAGCTTGAGCAAAAGGTGGCCCCTTCTAATAAGAGGGTGGAACGAGAGCGTGCGCTCTAAAGTTGGGTTGGTGAAAGAGGATTAACGTTAAGACCTGCTATTAAACTGGTTTCACTTTTGTTCTGGCGCCCGAAGGGCGCCTTGTGGGCAGGAAACCCTGCAAAATGGACAAGTTAAACGTTAATCCACGCTAAAACATCGAACTTTAAAACCGCACGTACTCTTTCCGTCAACGCTTTCGCAAGAAAGGGTTGCTATGGTGGGGCCGCCGGGATTCGAACCCGGGTCACGGGCTCCCAAAGCCCGCAGGATGGACCAAGCTACCCCACGGCCCCATGCCGCGGTAGTGGGTTAAAGGGTTCCTTATTAAGCTTTTCGCTCGGCTGGATTTCAAGAAGGGTACTCTGCAACTCAAACGGATGCTGAAGGGACTGTATCGTGTGTTTATTGGCCCCCTCCAACGACACTCCCCTTCTAAGAAGGATGGACCTCACAGAAACCAGAAAATCGCTGAGAACTTCTTCGAAAGCCTGTTAGAATGGAGCCCCGGGCGGGGTTTGAACCCGCGGCCTGCCGCTTACCAAGCGGCCGCTCCACCAGGCTGAGCCACCGGGGCGTCGATGATAGCATGCAGATTGGCATTTATAAATTTTTCCCTCCCAGCTTCTTCACGAGGCCCTCGAGCAGTTCCCTGAAGTTCGCGGCGTCTACCCACTTGATGCCCATCTTCTGGGCCCACGTGAGGATTCCAACGTCGGCGGATACGATGGTAGCATCGAGCTCCTTGGCGAGGAGGATGAGCTCGAAGTCCTCCTTGCTGTCAACGATGCCCTCACGAAGTGCCCTCCGATAGTTCCTGCGTAGCTTCTGGATTATCTTGTCCACGTTGTCCGTCTCAACCACGCTCTCCCGGACGGCCTTTTCAGCAACGCGAAGGCCCTTATCTATCCTTCTCCTCACGTCCTCAATGAGTTCGTAAACCACGAAAGCTGGGATCCTGATGTCGTGAACGTTGGGGGGCTTTTTGATTATGTAGAGCTCAATCCCGGGTAGGAGTTCCTCCTCATCGACGAAGTGCACGACCTCGCGGTAGATGCCGGGGGGCATGTAGAACTCGACCCTTCCAAAGAGCCTTCCGGCATAGTCCAGAAAAGTTTTCATGGCCTCAGTGGGTGAGGCGCCAAACCTATCCCTGACCTCGGGATTGACGAAGATGCTCGTATCGAGGACGAACCGCATTGTCACGCTACCACCACAAGCTTATTTAGGCCCAAAGTTTAAAACTATTGGGTGAAAGCATGAAGGTCGGAGTCGTTTTTGGAGTCAGCGAACTCGCTGATCCAAAGTCCTTTGAGAAGAAAGCCTCGGAGTTCCTGACGGCCCTCGCGAGGGAGTTCGATGTGGTGGGTGGCTTCTTCGTCTCAACCAAGGGGGACCTCAAAGAGGCCAAAGAGGAGGTCAACTTCAACGAGGTGGACGCGATAGTCCTGTACCCTCTGACGGGAGGCACGGAGGGGGTCCTCAAGGAGTTCTCCATCTACAGAAGGCCCATCGTGATCTACGGTGACCCGTTCAACAACTCAATGGCCGCGGGGATAGAGCTCAGGGAGTACTTCAGGGAGAGACTCGTGCCGTCCACGCTGGTAAAGGGCCTCAACGAACTCAAGGCCGCGCTCCTCGGCTACGACGACATGAAGGAGGTTCTGGATAAGTTCCTCCGCATGCGCATCGGCCTAATCGGGAGGATCTCGCCGTGGCTCATCAACGAGAGGTTCGAGCTCCCCTACACGAGGATAAGTCTCAAGAAGTTCTACGAGTACTACGATGCCACCACCGATGCGGAAGGCTGGAAGGCCGTGGAGGGAATCGTTGGAAGGGCCGTTGAGATAAGGGAACCCCAGCGGGAGGAGCTCGTAAAGGCCGGACGGATATACCTCGCGATAAAGAGAATACTGGAGGACTACAAGCTCGACGGCTTCACCATCGGTTGCTTTGACCTGATTGGAAAGCTCAAGGCCACCCCCTGCCTGGCGCTGGCCATGTTCAACGCGGAGGGAACTCCGGCGGCCTGCGAGGGTGAGCTCAACTCCCTCCTCGGGATGATGATAGCGAGGCGCTTCTTCGACAAACCCGCCTTCATGGGCAACGTGGCCGACTACGACGAGAACCACGTGATCCTCGCCCACTGCACGGCCCCTCTGATAGGGCGGTACACGCTAAGGTCGCACTTCGAGAGCGGGATGGGTGTTGGGGTCGCCGTTCAGATGCCTAAGGGAAGGGCCAGCCTGCTGAAGATACGCGGGAGGAAGGCGGTTGTTGCCGGCGTGGAGGTCCTCGGGGTTGAGCACAGCGACTTTCGCTGCAGGACGCAGGTAAAGCTCCGGGTGGAGGATGCCATAGACTTCATAGACGGCACCCTCGGGAACCACCACCTGCTGGTGTACGTGGACGCTGAGGAGCTGGCCGATCTGCTGAGCGAGCTCGGCTTCGAGGTTATGCTCTACTGAGGCGTTATCCCTTTTCTTTTGCATCCTCCGCTCCAGGCAAAAACTATATTAACCATTAGTTACTTAAAATGACCCGGGGGTGGAGTTATGAGGCGGGCTCAGGCCGCCGTTGAGTACCTCTTCATGCTGGCCGCCGCCCTGGTGATAGCCCTTATGGTCATCCGGATACTCATGAGACTCTCAAAGTCAATCTCAGAACAGAACGAGAGAACCTCCAGGGAGATAATAAAGGAGCTAAACCAAACCCTCAATTCTTGATACCTTAAAGCGGAAACGTATAGAAAGTGTTGATAAAAAAGAAAATTCACGAAGTGCTGGCTTTTTTGCCGTAGAACTTCAGGCCGAGCCAGGCCACGATCCCCGCTCCTACGGCTATGGGGTTCAGGGTCACGCCGACCAGCCCGAGGATGCCGACCACTCCGCGTATCCAGGGCTTGAGGTGGGTGCGGTAGAAGCCGGTCAGTGCTATGGCCAGCAGGTACATGACGAAGAGCGTCGCCACGAGGTAGTAGAGCACCTTACCGATCATCATTGGATTCCACTTTGAGACCGTTATCAGGAACATCTCCGGGTGGGTGAAGTATATATACGGTCCAATGTACCCCGCCAAGGCGTACTTAACCGCGTTTAGGGCTGTCTTCCAGAAGTCCCCTCCCGCTAGGGCAGAGCCCGCATAGGACGCCAGAGCTACGGGAGGTGTTATATCTGCTAAAATTCCAAAGTAGAACACGAAGAAGTGTGCTGCTAGGAGGGCTATTGGAGTTCCAAAGCCGGGTACGGGGGAGCTGTAGGGCTGTAATCCCAGGACGGCGTTATAGATTGCAGGTGCGGCGACTAAAGATGTGATAATATAGTTAGCCGTTGTGGGGACACCCATACCGAGTATCAGGCTGAACACCATTGTTAGGAGGAGCAGGAGCCATAGGTTCCCTGCGGTCAGTGAGACCAGCTTGTAGCCCAAGCTCGTCACGAGCCCCGTCATGGTGAGAACTCCCTGTATTAAACCGGCACTTGCAGCGGCTAACATCACGCTTGTGCTCGTCTTTCCAGCGTCTATCATGGATTCATAGGTCGCCGAGTACATTTTTCTTCCTTCCTCAGTCTTTGAGAAGTAGCCCACTATCAGCGAGAAGACTATCCCAAGAACTCCTGTCATCAGAAGTATCTGCTCCTTCCTCATGCCCAGATATTTTGTCATTGCAATGAATAGTATGAACAGCAGGCTTATGTAGAGCTTTTCGTTCCTCTTCGTTAAGTTTGAGACAAAGGATAGGCCGACGAGGATGAGAGCGAGCAGCAGGAGAACCAGTGCCACGGGCTTTCCTATCCCTTTCCCTGTGAACATAAGCACCGTTGTAAGGGACGCTACACCAACATAGAACAGTTCATGCCCTTCTATCTTGTCCTTTGCAATCCATGAGACCCAGATGGCTATTCCCAGGGATGAGATTGCCGATATGTGGGGGGCTATTCCCCAGACGAGTGCCACAGTGATGACGAGTATGGGCGAGAGTATGTAGAGTTTCCTCACGAAGTATCTGAGGGATGCAAAGTTCTCTCTGGGCATTCCCTTTAGTCCAAGACGCTTTGTTTCGAGGTCTATGAACAAGTAAACACCCGAGTAGTAAACCAGAGCTGGAAGAACCGCAGCGATGATGAGCTTATTGTAGGGTACCCCCAAAAATTCCGCCATGATGAAAGCCGCCGCACCCATAATTGGGGGCATTAACTGACCTCCTGTGGATGCAACGGGTTCCACAGCCCCGGCGATTTCTTTGGGATACCCTGCTTTTTTCATTAGGGGTATTGTGAAAGTTCCGGTGGTCAAAACGTTCGCAACACTCGAACCACTCACCGTACCCATAAGCCCACTGGAAACAACGGCGGATTTAGCTGGACCTCCGGGACGGGCGCCAAAGAGGGATATCATAAACTCAGTGATATAATCGCTCACCCCTATCTTGAGGAGGAATGCCCCGAAGAACACGAAGGCAAAGACGTAGATTGTCATGACGAAGAGGGGAATTCCAAATATTCCCTCATCGAAGTAGAGCTGCTGGGTGAAGCGCACCCAGTTGAACCCAACTTTGTAGATTCCATATATTAAAAACACCACCACCACGGAGGGCAGGACCCATCCCAAAACCCTTCTTGTGGCCTCGAGCACGAGGATTATTGCGAGGATTCCAAATATAACATCCTGCATGTAGACCTCAGCGAACTCTGCATACCTGTTGTAGACCGCAAAGAGGTAAAACATTGAGATCAAGCTTAGGATTACGAGCAGGTAGTCATAAACTGGTACTTTTTTGAGCTCCTTCTCCCGCTTCCTAAAAGGATAGAGGACGTACGTGATCAAGAGTATCATGGCCAGCACAAAAGCTTCTCCCTGTTTGCTCTGAAATGTGATCTTCAAGATGCCGATGTTTACCCCCAATCTCGAGAATAAATCGTAGAGAGTGTAGTTGAAGTTGAATATGAAGAGTATTTCATAGATACCAATCAGGACGGCTGCAATTCTTATTAGCATCTCCAGTTTGGGGGATAAAGTTCTCGTTCTTTCCAAAACGACTTCCACTTTTTCTTCTTCCATCTCTTTTATCTCTTCCATCTCAGCACCTCCCTAACAGAGCTTGTATTAATAAACATCTCTTCACTTCGAATTTCATAAGTGTTTCCGTTTTTGGGGCGAAGATAATAGAACCATCAACGCTTATTTGAGCCCTATTAAGGGGGATAAACCAGAAATCCAGACTCTTTCCGAGGTATATGTTGATTTTCTTCACATAGTAGCCGTTCTCCATGTATTGAATGTCCTCGGGTAATCCTGCACCGAAGTCCTTCCATTTCATTTCGACGGCATAGATCCCTGTCCTGTTAACTTTCAACCCCTCGTATATTTCGCTTCTTTCAACGCTGTGTATGTAGAAGATTGTGATGTTCTTTTCCCCCAGAATATAGTCATGAGATGAATTCCCGTCGCTAACGATGAGTACATTAACGGGAAAAAGGATCATGAGAAAAAATGCCAGAATAAAAAAATAAAAGGGTCTGTTCAAGAACTTCACCCTTTAAGTTCGCTTGGTATTGTTAATCCCTTTTCCTCGTAGTACTTAATGGCTCCTGGGTGGAGAGGTATGCTCATACCATCCAGCGCTGTGTCAAGGCTTATCAGTTTAGCTTTCTGGTGAACGGCTCTCAGATCCTCAACGTGCTCATAGAGTATTTTGGTCATTTCGTAGACAACATCATCCGGAAGATCAGCGCTCACCGCGAGCATGGCTTTAACGGCGACTGTTGGTGTATCCGCGTCAACACCGTTGTACGTCCCCTTCGGCACCATCTGTCTAACGTAGAATATGTATCCCTCACCTTTGAGCTTGTTCAATATGTCATCCGAGATCGGAAGGACTCTGACCGGTGTTTGGACTGCGATTTGGTTAACTGCAGGAGTTGGAATTCCCGAAACTATAACCGCCGCATCGACCTGACCGAGCTTTAAGCTTTGGGCTGCTTCGCTGAATTTCTGATTGACCTTCTCAATGCTGTCCCAGACACCTGCTGCTTTAAGAACCTGCTCGGCTGCAACGGCTGTACCGCTTCCAGGAGCACCGATAGCCACTTTTTTACCCTTTAAGTCCTCCAGGCTCTTGATATCACTGTCAGCTCTAACCACAAATTGCACTGTTTCGGGATATAACGCGGCAACACCCTTTAACTTCTTTATGGGATTGCCATCGAACATGTACAATCCATTGTATGCATAGTATGCAACGTCGTTTTGCAGGATGGCAGCTTGGGCGTTTCCATCCGCAATGGCTTTAGCATTTGCAACACTTGCACCGCTTGTAACTGCCTCCGCACTTACAACCGTACCGTATTTTGTTAGGAGCTCTGCATACTTAGAACCAAGTGGGAAGTATACACCACTTGTGCCGCCGGTGTATATTGTGATTTTTGTCTTTTCGACGGAGCTGGTTGTGGTTCCTCCTTGTTGTGTGCAGCCCGAAACAACCAAACCAAGGGCCAAAACAAATATTATTCCCAAAATTTTCCACTTCATTTTCCACTCCCCTCGCAATCGTTTTTGATTTTACCTATATCTATACTATAGCCCTACCCCCAGTTATATATTTTACGGTTGTAAAGTTTTACAAGCGAATAAATGTTAGGGTTTCGACAGAGAAATGCAAAATTTTCAGAATTTTCGAAAAAATCTCCACAATTATTGACAATATAATGTCGACTTGAGGGCAAACCTTTTTATTCTGTTTCCCAGTTCAATGTGGGGACAGCCGATGAATGTGATAATGACGACCAAAGTGGATCCAGCATCCATGAATATTAAGAGGAAGCTTATAGAGAATTTCGGATTTAAAGAGGGTGAGAGAATTTTTGATGGAAATTCCCTCTATCAAAACGGAAAAACAATAATCCTGACAACCAATGATGAGATGATTTACTATGACAATCTTGATCATGAAATTGAGAAGCAGCTTGGATTCAAGCCCGAGATCATAGCCTTCGCCTCCAGGCACTCGAGCAAGAAGAAACTGCCGGCGTTAACCGTTCACGTAACGGGGAACTGGGGCAAGGCGATGTACGGCGGGAAAGACGAGAGCCTCGCTGTAGCCCAGCCGAGTGCGATGAAGCTCGCTTTGCTGAAGATGAACGAGCTCAACGACCTCGGATGGCTGGTCTGCTATGAAGCCACCCACCACGGCCCGAGCGAGCTGGAAGTGCCGAGCTTCTTCATCGAGATAGGCTCAAGCGAGGAGGAGTGGGTAATCGACAGGGCAGGGGAGATAATAGCCGAGACGATAGTTCACGTGCTTAAAAACTACAAAAAGGCCAGCTTCCCAGTTGCCGTTGGAATCGGGGGCGGGCACTACGCGCCGAAACAGACGAGGAGGGCACTCGAAACGGACATCGCCTTCGGTCACATCGCCCCCAAATACGCCCACCCGCTTAAGAAGGAGCTGGTTCTTAAAGCGATCGAGAGAACCGTGGAAAGGGTTGAGGCCATATACGTCGACTGGAAGGGTAGCAGGGGCGAAACCAGGCAGATGGCCAGAACCCTCGCCGAAGAACTGGGGCTGGAGTTCATCAGGGATTGACCAATCGAAATCTTTAAAGATGTTAAGCGGGATTTAAAAATCAGCATTCGCCCTTAGCTAAACTTATATACCACCTGCCTGAAAGTGGAAAGGGTGTTAAATTGCCCGGAGGGTGGAAGGATGTTGAAGCTGATTGAAGATGCCATCGAAAGAACCTCTGCCGACCTCACCAAGGCTCCGGAGGTCCAAGTTCCCCAGACGGACGTTGATGAGGAGCTCAAGAAGATCCTGGAGCAGATACAGGCCAAGATCTATGTCGTTGGTGTCGGCGGTGCCGGCTGTAACACCGTTAACAGGATGATGCAGGTTGGCATACAGGGCGCGAAGATAATCGCCGTCAACACGGACGCCCAGGATCTCCTCAAGATCCGCGCCCACAAGAAGATACTCATCGGTAAGGAGCTGACGAGGGGTCTCGGGGCCGGAAACAACCCAAAGATGGGTGAGGAAGCGGCGAGGGAAAACGAAAGGGACATACGAGAGGCCCTTGAAGGCGCCGATATGGTCTTCATCACGTGCGGTCTCGGCGGCGGAACGGGCACGGGTGCCGCTCCAGTGGTTGCCGAGATGGCCAAGAAGATGGGAGCGTTAACCGTCTCGGTCGTCACGTTGCCCTTCACCGTCGAGGGCATAAGGCGCATAAAGAACGCCGAGTACGGTCTCGAGAGGCTCAGGAAGAACAGCGACACCGTCATAGTGATCCCCAACGACAAGCTCATGGAGGTCGCTCCAAACCTGCCCATCCACATGGCCTTCAAGGTCGCCGATGAGATACTCGTTCAGGCCGTCAAGGGCATCACCGAGCTCATCACCAAGCCCGGGCTGGTCAACCTCGACTTCAACGACGTCAGGGCCGTCATGAAGGACGGCGGCGTCGCCATGATAGGAATCGGCGAGAGCGACAGCGAGAAGAGGGCCCTCGAGGCGGCCCAGCAGGCGCTGAACAGCCCGCTCCTTGACGTCGACATAAGCGGTGCCAAGGGCGCCCTCATAAGCATCAGCGGAAGCGACGTCAAGCTCGAGGAGGCCCAGCAGGTAATAGAGCTCGTCACGAGCAAACTCGATCCGGAGGCGCAGGTCATCTGGGGCATCCAGCTCGATGAAGAACTCGAGAAGATGATAAGGATACTGATAGTGGTCACCGGCGTCAGCTCGCCCTACGCGGTTGCGGAGGAGGAGAGCCAGTATCCCCTGGAGGAGGGGGAGAGAAAGATTATTAAGCTCGACCTTGAGGAGCTTTGACGACTTTCGTTTTCAAAATTTGGAGGGGTGACGAGGGTGGCAACGAACATGGAAAAGCTTAAAAACTTCTTCGCGGAGTCGCGGAGGGTTTTAATGGTCACAAAAAAGCCCGGTATGAAGGAGTTTAAGCTTGCAACGAAGATCACGGGCATTGGAATGACCCTGATCGGTCTTATAGGTCTTGTGATTCGCCTTATCGGCTACCTGATCACCGGTTCCTGAACCGGCAACGGGTGATTGAAATGAGCGACGGCAGGATATTCACAGTGCGCGTCACCGTCGGCCAGGAGGAGACCACGGCCAAGCTAATATACAGCAAGGTTAAAACCTACAACCTGCCCGTTTACGCGGTACTCGCTCCGTCGAAGGTGAAGGGTTACATCTTCGTCGAGGCGCCCAGCAAGAGTGCCGTTGACGAGGCTATCAGAGGCATAAGGCACGCGAAGGGCACCCTTCCCGGTGAGGTTAAGTTCGGGGAGATAGAGCACTTCCTCGAGGAGAAGCCTGCCGTGAGCGGCTTCGAGCCCGGTGACATAGTCGAGCTCATCTCCGGGCCCTTCAAAGGCGAGAAGGCAAAGGTCACGAGGGTTGACGAGGCCAAGGACGAGATAGTCGTCGAGCTCATAGGTTCGGTCGTCCCGATACCGGTCACGGTGAGGGGCGAATACGTTAGACTTATAAGCAAACGCCGGAAGGAGTGAACGGTCAAAGGACAGAGGTGAGAAAGATGCCACAGGTTGTTGAGGTGCTCGTTGAGGGAGGAAAGGCTTCACCTGGACCACCGCTCGGTCCGGCAATCGGTCCGCTCGGGCTCAACGTCAAGCAGGTCGTCGACGAGATAAACAAGGCCACGAAGGACTTCGCGGGCATGCAGGTTCCCGTCAAGATCATCGTTACGGATCCCAAAAAGAAGACCTTCGAGATAGAGGTTGGTGTTCCACCGGTTAGCCAGCTCATCAAGAAAGAGCTCGGCGTTCCCAAGGGTTCCAGTGAACCGGTTCACAGCCCCGTTGGAAACCTAACCATGGAGCAGGTCATCAGAATAGCGAAGGCCAAGGCGGACCAGATGCTCGCCGCTGACCTCAAGGCCGCGGCGAAGGAGGTCATCGGCACCGCCCTCAGCATGGGCGTCACCGTCGAGGGCAAAGACCCCAGGGAAGTCCAGAAGGAGATTGACGAGGGCGTTTACGACGAGATTTTCGCAAAAGAGGAGTGAGGGAAAAGTTTAAAAATCCCTCCTTTTACGCATCTTTGACTTTTCGTTGCTCAAATCAAAAAGGAATGGAGGGCTTCGAATGGCCTTTGAAAAGCAGAGATTCGTGGAAGCGGTGAAGGAGGCGAAGGCCCGGGCTAAGCCGCGCAACTTCACACAGACCGTCGAGATGGCAGTCAACCTCAAGGATATAGACCTCCGCAAGCCGGAGAACAGGTTCAAGCTCGAGGTTGTGCTGCCCCACGGTCGTGGGAAGGAGCCCAAGATCGCGGTCATCGCTGATGGTGCCGTTGCCGAGGCGGCTAAAAAGCTCGGGCTCGATGTGATTAGTGGAGAGCAACTCGAAGAACTCGCCAAGAACCCAAGGCAGGCAAGGAAACTGGCGAAGAACTACGACTTCTTCATAGCGGCCGCACCGCTGATGCCGAAGATCGGTAGGTACCTCGGTCGCTACCTGGGTCCGAGGAACAAGATGCCACAGGTGGTTCCACCGACCATGACCAACCTCGAACCCATAGTCGCCAGGCTCAAGAAGACCGTCAGGTTGCAGCTCAAGAACAACCCCGTCGTTCACGCCAGGATAGGAACCGAGGACATGGACGACGAGAAACTGGCCGAAAACGCCGAGGCGGTTCTCAACGCCATCGTCAACAAGCTGGAGCGCGGCGAGAACCAGGTGAAGTCAGTGTACATCAAGACCACCATGGGGCCGGCAGTTAAGGTGGAGAGGTGAGGGAGATGGCCCACGTAGCCGAGTGGAAGAAGAAGGAGGTTGAAGAGCTCGTCAACATCATCAAGAGCCACCCAGTGATAGCGCTCGTTGACGTTGCCAACGTCCCGGCCTATCCACTGAGCAAGATGCGTGAGAAGCTCCGCGGAAAGGCGCTCCTCAGGGTCAGCAGGAACACCCTCATAGAGCTCGCCATAAGGAGGGCCGCCCAGGAACTCAACAACCCCGACCTCGAAAAGCTCATCGACCACATCCAGGGAGGGGCTGGAATCCTCGCCACCGAGATGAACCCCTTCAAGCTCTACAAACTCCTTGAGGAGAGCAAGACCCCCGCTCCTGCGAAGGCCGGTGTCGCGGTTCCCAGGGACGTTGTGATCCCGGCGGGCCCAACTTCAATCTCACCCGGTCCACTCGTCGGTGAGATGCAGGCCCTTGGCATACCCGCGAGGATAGAGAAGGGTAAGGTCAGCATCCAGAAGGACTACACCGTCCTCAAGGCCGGCGAGGTCATAACCGACCAGTTAGCCAGGATACTAAACGCCCTCGGCATAGAGCCGCTCGAGGTCGGTCTCAACCTGCTCGCGGCCTACGAGGACGGGATCGTCTACACGCCGGACGTCCTCGCGATAGACGAGAGCGAGTACATCAACATGCTCCAGCAGGCGTACATGCACGCCTTCAACCTGTCCGTCAACACGGCCTATCCGACGAGCCAGACCATCGAGGCCATCATCCAGAAGGCGTTCCTTGGAGCCAAGAACGTTGCCGTTGAGGCCGGATACATCACACCGGAGACGGTTGAGGACATCTTCGGCAGGGCCATCAGAACCGTCCTGCTCATAGCACAGCAGTTGCCCGAGGAGCTGCTCGACGAGAAGACCAAAGAGCTTTTAAACCAGCAGGCACAAATAGCCGTTGCCGCTCAGCCTCAGGAGGAGAAAGTTGAGGAGGCTGAGGAGGAAGAAGAGGAAGAGGAGGAAGCTTCCGAGGAGGACGCGCTCGCGGGACTGGGCGCGCTCTTCGGCTGAACTTTCCGTTTCCCTCGTATCCCCAAACGTGTGAAATGGATGAAAATGAAGATGATTGGAGGTGCGAAAAATGGAGTACGTGTATGCCGCTCTGCTGCTCCACGCCGCTGGTAAGGAGATAACGGAGGAGAACCTTAAGGCTGTCCTTGAGGCCGCCGGTGTTAGCCCCGACGAGGCAAGGATAAAGGCCCTCGTTGCCGCCCTTGAGGGCGTCAACATCGACGAGGTCATCGAGAAGGCCGCCATGCCGGTTGCCGCTCCGGTGGCCGTTGCCGCCGCTCCGGCCGCTGAGGCTCCGGCCGAGGAGGCCCAGGAAGAGGAGGAAGAAGAGGAAGAGGAGGCCAGCGAGGAGGAGGCCCTCGCAGGTCTCGGCGCCCTCTTCGGTTGAACCCCCTTTCTTTTGTCCGCCCCCGGGCGGACGTCCAATCCCTTTTCTTCTTACATCCCCGTAGTGCACGACGAAAAAGGAGCAAATTCAAGGGGTTTACAGTCTTTCGCGCCCCTTCGGAGCGCTATTCAAGAGCAAACCCCACCATAAAAGCTTTCTTAAGAAGAGTGAATTCAAAACCCAAGAGCAGTCTTTATCTTTAGCAAACACCCTTAAACTGTTCCTTGAAAAAAGAATCATCCTTTTCCGTCAACGCTTTCGCAAGAAAGGGTTGATATGGTGGGCCCGGGGGGCTTCGAACCCCCGACCACGCGGTTATGAGCCGCGCGCTCTGACCAGGCTGAGCTACGGGCCCTCTGGTGGCGCCGCCGCCCGGACTCGAACCGGGGACCGCCGGATTAACAGTCCGGCGCTCTACCGACTAAGCTACGGCGGCACGACCCAATGTAGGGAATACCGGGGGATTTATAAAATTTACGGTGGCGAGATCTGAGAGAAAACTTTATATTTCCGTTCGGTCTCCTTAAAAGCGTGCCCCGGTAGCCTAGCTTGGTGGGGCGGCGGACTTGTAATCCGCCGGTCGCGGGTTCAAATCCCGCCCGGGGCTCCACACCAACAGCCCGTTCAAACTTTTGGAAAAAGTTGATCAAAAGGTTGTGATTCTCTTTTTGGGTGATTTTGAGGCGTGTTTGCTTCTAAAAGGGTTAATCTTGAATTCGCCGTTAACGTGCTTTTGACGATTGAATGCCTTTTAACAGCGCATTAAAAACGTGGGGGAGGGGTATAACCCCCTCAAATATCAATATCCCCCTTCTCCCCCAGCTCCCTGTACATACGCCACGTTATTATCGGCCTCTTGGCGGCTATGACGTCGTCCACCCTCCTCACGGCGGTGTTGTGGGGGGCGGCCTTAACGATCTCGGGGTTGCTGTATGCCTCGTCACTTATCCTCCTCAGAGCCTCTACGTAGGCGTCGAGCTCCTCTCTGCTGACTGTCTCCGTGGGCTCTATCATGAGGGCCTCATGGACTATCAGCGGGAAGTATATCGTCGGCGCGTGAAGGCCGAAGTCGAGCAGTCTCTTCGCCACGTCAAGGGCCTTTACGCCCGTCTCCCTCTTCATAGGCTCCGCGGAGAACACGACCTCGTGCTTCCTGAGCTCCTTGTGAGGCAACTCGTAACCTTTTGTCCCCTTGAGCTTTTTGGCGATGTAGTTGGCGTTGAGAACAGCAACTTCACTGGCCTCCCTGAGCCCGTCGGCCCCCATAACCTTGAGGTAGGTCAACGCCCTGACCATAACCGCGAAGTTGCCGTAGAGCTCCTTCACCTTTCCTATGCTCTTGGGGACGTCGTAGTCGAGGTAGTAGCGGTCGTTCTCCTCGTCGTAGCCCACGAGGGGCACCGGGAGGTAGTCCTTGAGGAAGTCCTTAACGCCAACGGGCCCGCTTCCGGGACCGCCGCCGCCGTGGGGCGTCGAGAAGGTCTTGTGGAGGTTAAGGTGGACGACGTCGAAGCCCATGTCGCCGGGCCGAACCTTGCCGAGGATTCCGTTCAGGTTTGCCCCGTCGTAGTAGAGGAGGCCGCCGGCCTCGTGGACTATCCTCGCTATCTCGAGTATCTCGTCCTCGAAGATGCCGAGGGTGTTGGGGTTGGTGAGCATCAAACCCGCGGTTCTCTCGCTCACCGCGCTCTCGAGGGCCTCAAGGTCAACGGTCCCGTTCTCGTTCGAGGGTATCTCGACGACCTTGAAGCCGGCCATCGCGGCACTCGCCGGGTTCGTTCCGTGGGCGGAATCGGGAACGAGCATCTCCGTCCTCTCCGTGTCGCCCCTGTCGATGTGGTAGGCCCTTATTATTGAAACGCCCGTGAACTCCCCGTTGGCACCCGCGGCCGGCTGGAGGGTGAAGCGGTCCATCCCGGTTATCTCCTTGAGCCATTGCTCCAGTTCCCACATCACCTTAAGCGCTCCCTGAACGGTTCTCTCATCCTGGTAGGGGTGGACGTAGGCAACGCCGGGATGATTGGCCATCTCCTCGTTTATCTTGGGGTTGTACTTCATGGTGCAGGAGCCGAGCGGGTAGATGCCGCTGTCGACGCCGTAGTTCATCTCGCTAAGGCGCGTGTAGTGCCTCACCACCTCGGGCTCGCTCAGCTCCGGAAGGTCGAGCGGGCTCTTCCTCCTCAGCTTCTCTGGAATTTCAACTTCAACGTCCTCGATCGGCTTCGGAAGTGTGTAGCCGACCCTCCCCGCGCGGGAGAGCTCGAAGATAAGGGGTTCGTCCCACTTAGCCTGGCGGAACATTCAGGCCACCTCCTTCAGGGCCTCTACGAGCGCATCGATCCATTCCTTCTTCGTAGTCTCCGTGGCGGCGAACAGGGCGCTCTCGCCGAGCTCCGGGAAGTGTTCTCCCACGTAGTAGCCGCCGTGGATGTTTCTCTCCAAAAGGGCCTCGTGTATCTTCCCGTAGGGCTTTTCGAACCTCAGGAGGACGTCCTTGAAGTTAACGCCCTCAAAGGGAACCTCCGCGATCTCACTAAGACGTTTCTTGAGGTAGGCGGTGTTCTTTAGTACCGTCTCACCGAGCTCCCTCAGTCCCTTCGGCCCGAGGGTGGCCAGGTGAATCGCGGCCGCGACGGCCACGAGGGCCTCGTTCGAGCAGATGTTGGAGGTGGCCTTCGCCCTGCGGATGTGTTGTTCCCTCGTCTGGAGGGTCATCACGAAGGCCCTCTCTCCGTCGGCGGTCCTGGTCATGCCTATTATCCTTCCGGGCATCTGGCGGACGAGTTTCCTGTCGTTCCTCGTCGCGAAGATTCCAGCCCTCGGTCCTCCGAAGTTCATGGGGTTGCCGAAGTAGGCGGCCTCGCCGACGACCACATCGGCGCCGAGCTCTCCCGGGGCCTCGACGATGCCGAGTATCGTCGGGTCGACGCCAACTACGAACAGCGCCCCGGCCTCGTGGGCAATCTCCCCTATCTCCCTGACGTCCTCCTCGAGTAGGCCGAAGAAGTTGGGAACCTCGACGTAGACGCCGGCCGCGCCCTCGACCGCTTCCTTAAGCTTCTCGAGATCCATCTGACCCCTCTCGTTCCACGGAACCTCCACGACCTCGAGCCCGGGGCCCGTCGTGTACGTTCCGAGGATCCGCCTCTTCTCCGGGCTGAGGTGTCTCGGCACCACGAACTTATTTCTCTTTGTTACGCGGGCGCTCATCAGGGCCGCCTCGGCCATGGCCGTTCCCCAGTCGTACATCGAGGAGTTAACTATCGGCAGGCCCACGAGTTCGGCTATGAGGCTCTGGTACTCGAAGAGCGCCTGGAGCATTCCCTGACTTATCTCCGGCTGGTAGGGAGTGTAGGCGGTGAGGAACTCGCTCCTCTCGATGAGGTACCTAACGTGCGCCGGAACGTAGTGGAAGTACGTGCCCGCTCCAAGGAAGCTGGGCATCTCGAGGACTGTTCGGTTCTTGGAGAGGACCTCGTTGAGCTCGAGAAAGACCTCGTACTCGCTCTTTCCCTCGGGCAGGTTGAACTCCTTAACCATCCCCTTGGGAACGTCCGAAAAGAGCTCTTCGATGGAGGAGAGCCCCATTTCTTTTAGCATCTCCTCCCTATCGGCGGAGTTCGGTATGTAGTGTTTTCCCATACCCATCACCCTCTAAACTTTAAGATGCTCGTTGAATGTTAGGGTCCAACCCATATATGCTTTGTGCCGTGGTAAAAGTTTAAAGGCCGCCAGGACACTTAGGGTGGGATCGCCATGATAATCGCCTTCGACTTCGACGGAACGCTGGCCGACACCTATTCGTGCATCGAGGAGGCCTTCCTCAGGGCTCTGAAGAAGCGTTACCCCTGGCTACCCCTCAAGGGGCTCTGGGCGAAGGCCCTAACGGGGATCGAGAACTACTTCGAGAGACCAACCTTTGGAAGCCACAGGAAGACGTCAAGGCCCCCCTTCTTCCTGAGGACGAAGTTCTTCGAGGCCTGGTTCGAGGAGAGGGCGAGGCTCAGCAAACCGATAGACGATGCCCCCGAGCTCCTGAGGAAGCTTAGGGAGGAGGGCCACACGGTAATCTCCTTCTCGGCCGAGGACTTCATAGATGGAATGAAGGTTAAGAGGCTCAAGATGATGGGCATCTACGACCTCTTCGACGACGTCATCGTTTTCGGGAGGGAGATGACGATAGCGGAGGCCTTTGACCTCGTCCGGAGCAAATACGGGAACGACACGTTCATCTGGGTGGACGACAAGCCCTGGCGCTTCGTGGGCCACGGCGACGAGAACACGGAGTACGTCTGGTACTACTTCCCCTTCAGCGCGAGGTTCGTCGAGAAGAACCGTGAGCGGCTCGCTCTGATTCCCCGCCTGCACGTGATACGGGACCTGTGGAGCCTTTTCGACGTCATAGAGAGGGTGAAGAGAGGCTAATCGGAGTCTGCGTTGGTGTACTCGAGGGTGTCCTCGACGAACTCGTCGTACGTCTCCCTATCCACTTCCTCAAGTTCCAGTTTGAACTCCTTTCCAAGGGCCCACCTCACGGCGACGTCCCCCCTGTCCGTTTCGGCCATTATCAAGCCGAAGGGCAAATCGCCGGCCCAGTGGTGCTTCGAGAACCTTATGGAGAAACCCCTCCTCCTGAGTTCGTCCAGCACGAGTTCGTACGTTTTAACCGGCCCGTGGGGGCTCCTCGCGAAACCAAGGTAGGGCATTTTTACTCACCGTTGTCTACTTGGTGGCAGATTTAAAACCCTTTCGGTTACCCTAACAAAACTTAAAAGCTGAACCTCGAACTCGAGCACATGAAACCGGTACCCCTCCCCGGAAAGGCGCTCAGACTTGGAAACGCGCTCGTCGTAGCGGACCTCCACCTCGGCTACGAGGTCAGCATGGCGAGGGAAGGTTTTTACCTCCCGAGGGTTTTCCACGAGGTCGTCGCGAACCTGAAGAAACTCCTGAGGGCGGAGAGACCGAAGAGACTGGTAATCGACGGCGACCTCAAGCACTCCTTCGTCCCGGAGTGGCGCGAGAAGGAGGAACTCAGGGCCTTCGTGGAGGAGGTCTCGCCGATGGTCGAGGAGATCGTCCTCGTCCGGGGCAACCACGACGTCGGGACGCTCTGGTTGAGGGAACTGGGCGTTGAGGTCGTCGATGAGCTCGAATTAAAAGGATGGAAGCTGGTCCACGGTCATAAGCTCGTGGAGGGGGAGCGCTTCATAATCGGCCACGAGCATCCCGCGATAAGGCTCAGGGACGAGGTTGGGGCCATTGTCAAGGTTCCGGTCTTCCTGATGGGTGAGGAACTGGTGGTTCTCCCGGCCTTCAGTCCGTGGGCCTACGGGAACGACGTTCTAAGGGAGATAGTATCGCCGTTCCTTCGTGAGTACGATCCCGCCAGCGCGCGGGTTCTGGTTCCCGTTGATCAGGAACTTCTCGATTTTGGTAGGTTAAGAGACCTGAGCAGGGCTTTAAGTTCTATCTGATGCCAACCTTTTAATACCGGGAGCCCAACTACCTCCGGGTGGTATAATGAGAAAGGGATACATGGGAATCATCGGCGTGCTTCTCGTTCTCACGGTCCTGGTGTCAGGGTGTATCTCCGGTGGCGGAAGCGGGGGTGGAAATAGCCCGACGACAACCACGACCAGAAGCCTGCCTTTTACGAAAGGGCAGCTTGAGAGTGCGGTTGCCGGAATAGAAAGCTATGAATACGTCATGGACATCAAGACCTACAACGGGACCAACCTTACCGCAGCGCTCCATTCCAAAGTCGCCATAGATAAGAAAAACGAGATGAAATCCTCGATCACCGTCGCCAGTAGGACCGGAAAGCTGGTCTATGAAGTATACTACTACACGACTAAGGCGGGATTCGTCACGCTGACCAACAGGAGCGGTCTCGTGAACTGGCAGTTCTCGTGTTATGAAAAAGGAAAGGGTCCCGAACTTAACTCCACCCTCCTTGATAACCTCTGGAGGGGCTTTCCCCTCGAAAACGCAACGGTAACAGCCGAAGGGGACTACTACCTCATCACCGTTAACCACACCCTCTGGAGTGAAGGGAGAACCGAAAAAGACTACAGCGGCACCGTGACGGTAAAGCTGACCCGGGATCTAATCCCTGTTGAGATACTTCAAAGGGCGTACTACACGAAGGACAATGAACGCTGGGTTGACGAGATTAAAATAGAAATAAGCGGCATCAATTCGGCCTCCGTCGAGCCCCCTCAGCCTCTCGTGAGCTATCTGGAGGGCCAGGGACTTGACATGGAGGAACTGTTCAGCGAATGCTAAACCTTTAAATCTTCAACCCCAATTTTCTTTGGTGAAGTGATCAATGGACGTGCTAAGCGTTTTGCTGTTCTTCGCATACGCTCCGGCCCTGATTATACTGTGGTACTTTTACCACGCCGACAAATACGAGCCCGAGCCGAGGAGGTACGTTGTTGGGACGTTCGTGCTCGGAGGGACTCTCTCCGTTGGAATCGCTTATCTCCTTGAAAGCTTCCTCACCCTCGGCGGCATAGTGAAGCCAATTCTCCCGCTGACCGCTTTTTACGTCGCGCTCGTGGCGGGACTCGTTGAGGAGCCGGCAAAAGCGCTGGCGATAGCCTGGCCCTTCAAGGCGGGACAGATGGACGGTATAATGGACGGCCTCGTCTACGGCGTCGCCGCCGGCCTTGGGTTCGCCACCACCGAGAACTTCCTTTACGGTATGGGATACGGCGTTGCCGTGACGGTTGTGCGTGCTTTCCTCACCCCCTTCGCCCACGCGACTTGGAGCGCCATAATCGGCGTTGGCTACGGTTTGAAGGCCGAGGGGAGGGCGTATTCACTCGTGCCTTACTTCAGCCTCGCGATGCTGCTCCACATAACCTGGGACTACTTCGCGTTCCTTAGCACAGCGGTTCCCGCATACAACATCATCCTGATACTTCTGATACTCATCAACACCGCTATACTCCGCCAGTTCCTGATACTCGGTCAGCTGGAGGACGCGTCCCGCTTCTGGTACTACTGGTTCAAAAGGGGGGATGGGATGTGAAACTGGAGGAGGCCCTCTTCGAGGCGAGACCCTACGTTGAATACTACGAGAAGCTCGAAAACATCGTAAAACGCCTCTGGGATGAGTCAACGGACGAGGAGAACTTCGTTCAGCTCCTCAACGAGGAGATAGAGCGCGCGAAGGAGCCGTTCAAGACAGACCTCAGGATATTCCTCCAGAAGTTCGAGGCGCTTTGAACTTTCCAACCGTCGAGAACGTAAACGAGCCCGTCAGGATAGAGGTTCCCGATGGCAACAAGGAGCGGACGCCAGCGCATACTCACACCAGAAGAAGTAAAGAAAAGAACCTTAAAAGGTTTTACCTCAGTCCAAGGCCTTTGAGGTAGTCCACCATATTTTCGACGTCGCCGGTTATGACCCCCTCGAAGAGGCCCTTGAGTTTGGCCAGGTTGTCGTCCCTGTAAAAGAGGGCGTCGTTCCCCGACCAGAGGACGACCTTAAGCCCAATGGAGCGCGCCCATTGGAGGGCCCCAATGGTCTTCTCGAGCCCGAGCATGTAGATGGCCTCAACCGGAACGTTTATCGACCAGAGGTTGAGCTCCTCCTTCAGCTTAGGAACCATCGGAACGACTTCCTCGCGCTCTATGAGGAGGCCCATCCTGGTGGTATCGTCCTGCTTCCTGTACTCCCTGAGCGCGTCCAAGTTGAAGGAGGACACCATCACCCTCTCCGGGTTGCTGGAGGCCACGATTTCGGCGACCCTCTCAACCGCATCCGGGTCCTTGATCTCGACGTTGACGAGCGCATCCTTGGGAAGGGCCTCGAAGACCTCCTCGAGGGTCGGGATCCTCTCGCCCATCCCGATGTCGGCCCCCTTAAGCTCCTCCAGCGTCATCTCCTTTATCTTTCCACTCATGTTGCTCGTCCGGTCTATGGTCTCGTCGTGCATGACGACTACTTCCCCGTCCCGCGTGAGCCAGACGTCCAGCTCGATTCCATCCGCTCCTGCTTCAATGGCCTTCCTAAAAGCCAGAAGGCTGTTCTCAGGGTAGTGGCTCATGTAACCCCTGTGTCCGAGGACGATAACCCTATCCCTCTCCCACATGTGCATCGCCCCTTCCGGATACACCGCCGGCGTAAAAAGTTTTCCTCAGCCTCGCCGGGTCGTCGGAGATAACGACATCGACAGAGGGCAAAAACCTCGGAACCCATGTCAGCTCGTCCATCATGTAGTTCCACAGGTAGATCCTCAGGCCGCGTTTCCGAAGGGCCCGCAGAAGAACCACCAGCGGCCGGTAACCGACGTAGGAGACCGCATCGATGGGAACGTGAATCGAGTGGAGGCCCCTGAACCGTGCTATCCAAGGAACGGAGGGGTAACCGATTACGGAGAAACCGACCCTGCAGTCGGGGCACTCCCTGAGGAGGGTTTTAGTTATCCCGGGGTCGTCGGCCGAGAAAACCGCCCGTTCGGTTGCCCCCTGTCTTTCCACGATTTTGAGGGCACCTTCGACGGCCTCGGGCTCCTTGACGTCCACATCGAATAGGGCACCTGAAAACTCCTTCAGAACCCTCTCCATCGTCGGGACCATGCTCCCGAGCGGGTGTAGCCTCTTCAGCTCCGCAATGCTCAGGTCCCTTAACCTGTACCGCGAACCATTCGACCAAAAGGTATCGTCGTGGTGGATCACAACCTTCCCGTCGCCCGTAACCCTAACGTCGAACTCTATCCCGTCCGCGTAGCGGAGGGCGCGCCTGAAAGCGGTCGGGGTGTTCTCGATGGGGCCCCTGAACCCCCTGTGCCCGAGGATTACCGGCCGTCCACTGTTCATAGTTGTCATATGTTCAACCGCTCAGAAATGAACTCACAAGCCTTAAAAGTTTCGTCCGGCTATTCTTCCCGTTGATAAAACCCACTACGGGATGGGGGTGAACGGGTTGGAGTTCAAATATTCAAGGATATTCATCCTCGGTTTTGGGTTCTTCGGAATAAGCATAATATGGGCCCTCTACAACGCTTACATACCGATATTCCTGCAGGACACGTTCCACCTCAGCAAGACCGTGACCGGTTTCATCATGACGATAGACAACCTCTTCGCGGTTCTCCTGCTCCCGTTCTTAGGTGCGCTGAGCGATATGACGCGGACGAGGCTGGGGCGCAGAAAGCCCTACATACTCCTCGGTGCACCCTCCGCTGCGATAATGTTCGCGCTAATACCGGTTTCAAGGGCACACGAGAACCTCGCCCTCTTTATGGGCACGATAATCTTCATGAACTTCTTCATGGCCCTCTTCCGCTCCCCGGTAATCGCCTTCATGCCCGACATAACCCCGAGCGAGAAGAGGAGCCAGGCCAACGGTATAATCAACTTCATGGGCGGCCTTGGGGCCCTTTTAGCCTACTTCGGCGGTAAGGTCCTCTACGACATCAACTACGCCTACCCCTTCTACCTCGGTGCGGCGGTGATGCTCCTCGCCAACCTGCTCGTCGTCCTCTTCGTCCCCGAGCCCGAGGAGTACCGCGTTCCGGGTGAGAAGGTCAAGATAAAGAAACTCCTCTCGGAGACGTCCCACAAGAGCTTCGGAGAGCTCAAAGAGAACCTCAAGGACGTCTTCGCGAGCCACGAGCGGAGTTTACTGGCCATACTCCTCGCGATATTCTTCTGGTTCATAGCGTTCAACTCGCTGGAGACGTTCTTCACGAGCTACGCCAAGTACCACCTCGGCATCGAGGAGAGCACC
Source organism: Thermococcus celer Vu 13 = JCM 8558 (assembly GCF_002214365.1). Classification (NCBI taxonomy): domain Archaea; kingdom Methanobacteriati; phylum Methanobacteriota; class Thermococci; order Thermococcales; family Thermococcaceae; genus Thermococcus; species Thermococcus celer. Next base: position 1,804,215 of record NZ_CP014854.1, on the reverse strand, counting down.
GGTGCCTTCATGCTCGGCACCTTCTCCCTCAGCTTCATGATATTCGCGATTCCCGCGGGCTTCATCGGCGCAAGGCTCGGCAGGAGGAGGACGATAACGCTCGGACTCATGCTGGTGGTGGTCATACTGATAGGGGCCTACCTCGTCGGGGAGAGCCAGAAGCCCGGCTCCAGCTCCCTAACCGACCCCGTAGTGATGACCTTCATGGGGCTCTTCTTTGTGGGGGGCCTGGGATGGGCCATGGTGAACGTGAACTCCCTGCCCATGGTCGTTGACATGACCACGGAGGAGAAGCTCGGCGGTTACACGGGACTCTACTACTTCTTCAGCCAGGCGGCCAACCTCGTTGCGCCACCGCTGGCCGGAGCCTTCCTCGACCTCATCGGCTACAGGACGCTGTTACCCTTCGCGGTAACGTTCTTCATCCTGGCGGCGATAGCCATGCAGTTCGTCAGGAGGGGCGACGTCGTCAGGTACCGCGGTGATGCGCTCGACTACGTCCCCGACATGGACTGAACCTTTCATTTTTTAGCTCTGGAACGTATACCAAAACGTTAAAACTCTCCTGGACATAGACACACAAATAATGGAGGTGGTACCTTTGGAGCGAAAGGGATTCAGCTGGGGTGTTGTTCTCGGTCTCGCCCTTCTGGGCTTCAGCAGGAGTGTCGGCTGGGCCCTCAACAAGGGACTCTCCTTCCCGTTGCTCTCCAGTTACACCGGTTCGGCGTTTGTTAAGGGAACCATACTGGCCATGGAGGGCTTCATAGGTCTGTTCGTGCCGCCGCTCCTGGGCTATTACAGCGATACCCTCAAATCGAGGCACGGGAGGAGGCGGCCGTTCATAATGGCCGGGGGTCTCTTGGCTGGAATCGCGGCGCTGATGATATACACCGGTTACGCGATGGGGGTGCCCCTCTGGGGGTTTGCGTTGACCCTCGGTTTCTTCTACCTGTCGATGCACCTTTACACCGCCCAGTACAGGGCCCTGATGCCCGACACCGTGGAGAGCGGGCAGAGGGGGAAGGCGAGCGGCGTGATAACCCTGCTCGAGTGGGCGGGTAACCTCTTCCTCTTCGGCCTCGCGGGCTTTCTTATAGCGAAGGCCGTGGCCGAGACCGGGGAGAGCGAGGGAATAAAGGCCCTGGCGCAGACCCCCTACCTCAGGATACCCTTCCTCGTAACCGCCCTCTTCCTTATCGGGGCGGCCCTCTTCGTGTACTTCATCGTTAAGGAACCAAAAGCTCCCGAAATAGAGGAAAACGAGAATCTGGGGGCGTACCTCCGGAGCATAGTGGAGAAGAGGGACTTCCTCAAGTTCTACACCGCCCAGACCCTATGGTGGATGAGCTTCGAGTTCATAGGCATCTTCCTCTACGGCATACTGGCCTACATACTCCACGGTTCGGCCACGGAGGAGAACGTGAAGGCCGTTACCTCGCTCGGTCTCTACCTCATGGCCCTCTTCAACGTCACGGTCCTCATCGGTGCCCTGCCTGGGGGCATAATCTACGATAAACTCGGAAGACGCCTGAGCATAATCCTCGGCGGCCTGATATTTGCGATTCCCCAGCTCTGGGGATGGTTCATAACGACCCAGACCCAGATAGTCATCGCCCTCGGGGTGGCAGGAATCGGGTGGGGAGTTCTCATGGCGGCGTCCTACCCGGTAATCGGCGACCTGCTCACAAAATTCCAGAAGGAAGCTTTCACCGGGCGCTACTACGGCTTCTTCGAGGCCACCCGCTCGCTTCCGGTCCTGCTCGCGGGGGTCATAGGCGGTGCGATAGTCGACCTCGCCGGTGGGAACTACAGGGTGCTCTTCCCCATAGGGGCCCTGCTCGTCCTCCTGGCGATGCCGATGATATGGTACATGAAGAACCTCGACGTCGAGGGGAACGCGGAGAAGGGTTAAATACTTTTTATTTCTTTTTCATTAAGGTGGATTTTGAACGAGGTGAGTGATGATGGCCATCATCTGGATTATACTCGTCGTAATCCTGTTGCTTTTCCTGGCCTTCCTCGGCTTTTCGGCCTTCGTGGCTTACAAGATGACCAAGCCGGAGCGCTTCGTCGGTGACTGGACGCCAAAGGACCTCGGCTTTGACTACGAGAACGTCGAGTTCACAACGGAGGAGGGTCTTAAGCTCAGGGGCTGGTGGATAGAGGGAGGAAGTGATAAAACCGTTCTTCCGCTCCACGGCTACACGAGGAGCAGGTGGGACGACGTTTACATGAAACAGACGACGGAGTTCCTCCTCAACGAGGGTTACAACGTCCTGGCCTTCGACTTCAGGGGACACGGCGAGAGCGAGGGGAAGTACACGACGGTTGGCGAGAAGGAGCTCCTCGACGTCAAGGCGGCCGTTAAATGGCTGATGGAGAACCACCCGGAAAAGGCACGTAGGGTCGCTCTCGTCGGGTTCTCCATGGGGGCGGTAGTCACGATACGCTCCCTCGCGGAGATCGAGGGGGTCTGCTGTGGAGTGGCCGACAGCCCTCCGATCTACCTCGACAGAACCGGCGCGAGGGGACTGAGGTACTTCGCCAGCCTTCCCGAGGGGCTCTACAACTTCGTCAAGCCATTCACGAAGCTCTTCAGCGGGGCGAAGGAGCTGAACATGGTTGAGTACGCGGATAGGGTGCGGAAGCCCCTCCTCCTGATAGCCGGCGAGAAAGACCCCCTCGTGAAGGTGGAGGAAGTGAGGGAGTTCTACGAGCGGAACAGGAGCGTAAACGGGAACGTCGAGCTCTGGGTGACGGACGCCCCCCACGTCAGGACGCTGAAGCTCCACCCCGAGGAGTGGAAAAGGAAGGTCGGGGAGTTCCTCGGGAGGTTTCTGTGATACCCTTTTATTCGATCTGCTTTCTTTTCACCTTTGAATCACGAGAACGGCCTCGGCTAACCCTCTTCTCCTCACCGCTCAGCGTGGCTAACGCTCGTCATCGGCCGGAGGAAGTCGATGCCAAGGTTTTAAAAAGGGTCCGCCGAGGATGGAGGGGGGATGAAGAGCGTTTACCGGTCGGAGCTTGATGAAGAGACTGGCACTGGCCGACCCCTAATCCTTGAAGAGCTCGTGCTCGACCAGCGCAACTATGTCGTTGTGGATGTCCTCGACGCTCGCGAGGGCGTTCACTATCCTCATCTCCGGGAAGCGCTCCGCCAGCTTGAGGTAGTTCTCGCGCACCCTCCTCTGGAGCTCCGCTATTTTATCGAACTCGCTCTTTATGCTCCTCCCGTTGATGCGCTTCATGCTCTCCTTGACTGGTAGGTCGAGGAGGATCACGATGTCCGGCCGAACGGCGAAACGATTCAAGTCGATCAACCACTCGAGGTCGAGGCCCCGGGCCCACTGGTAAGCGAGGGACGAGTAGAAGTAGCGATCGGATATGACGATTTTACCCGCCTCGAGGGAAGGTTTTATGAGCTTCGCAACGTGCTCCGCCCTGTCGGCGGCGAACAGAAGTGCCTCCGCCTCGTGGCTTATCCTTGAACCGTCGATTATTCCCTCTTTACCACCCGTTAGAACGAGCCTCCTTATCAGCTTCCCAAAGGCTGTATCGGTTGGCTCTTTCGTAAGGATCACTTCGTAACCCTTATCCTCGAACCACTTCGCCAAAAGCCTTGCCTGCGTTGATTTACCCGCGCCATCGATGCCTTCCATGACTATGAACGCTCCCACAGATGCCACCCCCAAAACGAACGAGGATTGGGATCGCCCCTTTTAACCCTTTTCTCCCGGGGATTCCGATATGTAAAAAGGGTAAACGGTTCAAAGACTCTTCTTCATGTGGTCGAGGAGCTTCCACACGCTACCGAACTCGAGTTCCTCACCCTCCCGGTAGAACTCGACGATGCCATCGGGCCTGAAGCGCAGTCCGAAGTCGTAGTCGCCCTTCCCGAGCTTGTGGAGGAAGACCTCCTTGGGCTTCGGCGGGATGTAGCTCGTCATCATGTCGTTTATCAGCTCGGTTTCGAAGCCGAAGTGGTCGCTCATACGCGGGAAGAAGAGCACTGCAGGGGTGTTCATGGCGTCAACCAGGGCCTTGCCCTCAACCCGGAAGTTGTAGTGCTTGAAGACCTCGTGGAGGAAGTCGTCGAGGGCGTTCGGGTAATAGACCGTCGCGCCGATGTCGTTGGGCTGGGCCTCTATGAAGTTCCTGCTCTGCAGTATGGCGTCGATCTCCTCGGTGTCGAGCCCGCTCACGTAAACCCTGACCCCACCGTGGTAGTAGACGTACGCCAGCGGGAGACCCTTCCTCATGGCGAAGTCCTTCAGCGCTATAAGCGGAATCAGACGGACGTCCATTATGGTTGAGCCCGTGCTGACTATTCCAACTACCATGGCACGCTTTCCGTACCTGGATATGGCCCTGCCATCCCTTCCAACTATTATCGTTCCGTGGGATATCGTTCCTATCGCCCTTCCAAGGAGGGCGAGTTCTTCGGGGTTGAAACTCTGGGAATGGTACACTTCCATCTCCACCACCTCAATCCGGGAGTATTATACTCTCCCCACCTATCCTTGACTCCACCCATATCTTAACGTTGGAGCCTATCTTGCTGAAGTCCTCGATGAGCGTGTTGTCGCCTATAACGCTACCCGGCTGTACGAGGACACCCCTGCCGATGCGGACGTTTTCCCCTATTATGGCCTCCTTGATCTCGGTGCCCTCCCCTATGACCGCCCCCGAGAATATCACCGAACGTTCTATTTTAACGTTTCTGCCGATTTCCACCTCATCGCCGAGAACGGCGAAGCCCCTTATCTCGGGTTTCCTCAGTATGCAACGTTTTCCCGTCACGAGCGCTCCCCCGTACTCGAGGTTGCCCTTGAGGCCCTCCGTTCTGAGGCCCGGTAGGTGCAACCTGCCGAGGAAGACGTCCTCTATAGCCTGAAGGTAGCTCGATGGTCTCCCGACGTCGTTCCAGTACTCGCTGAACGGAAACCCGTAGAGGGGCAGATCGTTCTCGAGCATCCGGGGGAAGAGGTCCCTGGAGAAGTCGAAGTTCTTTCCCTTCGGAACCAGGTCAAAGGCCTCGGGCTCGAAGACGTAGATGCCCGCGTTGACGAGGTTGCTGAAGGCCTCCTCCGGCTTTGGCTTCTCCTTGAAGCGGAGGATCCTGCCGTCTTCGTTGATTATCGCAATGCCGTATTGTGTTGGGTCGTCCACCTCCGATAGGGCTACCGTCGCGAGGGCCTTTTTCTCGTGGTGGTAGTCATAGAGGGCCTTTAAGTCAAGGTTCGTGAGCACGTCGCTTGAGACGACGAAGAACGCCTCGTCCATTTCCCTCGCTACCTTCTTGGTGGCCCCCGCCGTGCCGAGCTTCACGTTGTCCTTGTCCGAGTAGTGGATCTCGAGCCCCCATTTGCTCCCGTCCCCGAAGTACTCCATTATGCGCTCCTTCAGGTATCCGACAAGAACGTATATCTCATCGACGCCGGTCTCGGCAAGTTTCTGAACGATGTACTCCATCAGCGGCCTGTTGAAGAAGGGTATCATCGGCTTTGGCCTGTAGACAGTCAGCGGAAGGAGCCTCGTGCCCCTGCCACCTGCAAGAACCACCGCCTTCATTACGCGCACCATCGTAGTATATCACCACCGGTTAATATACTTTGCGCAGGGATGAAGAAACGTCGCTCAACAATCACGGGATTTCCTTGGGCCGTCATTTTGGCAATATGGTGGATTAAATTGCTTTAACTATGACGACCAGCGGTCGATGTTTCAATTTGCGCCGGTCAGGACGACAAAGGATTTTTAAGAGTGAGACCAACTCCCATCGGAGGCGATGTTATGAACGCCCTCGAGAGGCTTGAAAAACTCCTCGATAGGGAGCAGTTCGAAAAGATAAGGGCGATAGATAACCCCAAACTCCACGAGTTTCTGGCGGGGTGGATAGAGTGGCTCGAGCCGGATAGGGTCTTCGTGTGCACCGACGGTGAGGGGGACGAGAACTACGTCCGCTGGAAGGCCCTCTATTACGGCGAGGAGAAGCCTTTGGAGACACCTAACCACACCGTCCACTACGACAACTACTACGACCAGGCGAGGGACAAGGCCAACACGAGGATCCTCGTTCCCGGTGGAAAGGAGATCCCCTTCCTGAACACGAAGGACAGGGAGGAGGGACTGAGGGAGATAAGGGAGCTCATGAAGGGAATAATGAAGGGCAAGGAGCTCTTCGTGTGCTTCTTCGTCCTCGGACCGAGGAACTCGGTTTTCACGATTCCGGCCGTCCAGCTAACCGATTCCGCCTACGTGGCCCACTCCGAGTTCATCCTCTACAGGAAGGGTTACGAGGAGTTCAAACGCCTTGGGAGAAACGCGGACTTCTTCCGCTTCGTCCACTCGGCAGGGGAGCTCGACGAGAGGAAGACCAGCAAGAACCTCGATAAGAGGCGGATTTACATAGACCTTCAGGAGGAGACCGTTTACTCCGTCAACACCCAGTACGGCGGGAACACAATAGGACTCAAGAAGCCAGCGTTCAGGCTGACGATAGCCAAGGCGGTTAGGGAGGGCTGGCTGAGCGAGCACATGTTCCTGATGCGCGTCAACGGCCCCAACGGCAGGAAGACGTACTTCACGGGGGCCTACCCGAGCATGTGCGGGAAGACCTCCACCGCCATGATAAGCTGGGAGAACATAGTCGGCGACGATTTGAGCTTCATAGTCCCCTTCAACGGCGTCGCGAGGGCGGCTAACGTTGAGAAGGGCGTCTTCGGTATAATCCAGGGCGTCAACCCGGAGGACGACCCCATCATCTGGAAGGTCCTCCACTCCCCGGTCGAGATAATCTTCTCCAACGTCCTCGTCAAGGACGGGAAGCCCTACTGGAACGATATGGGCGTGGAGATACCGGACGAGGGAGAGAACCACAGCGGAAAATGGTGGAGGGGCAAGAGGGACGCTGAAGGGAACGAGATACCGCCCAGTCACAAGAACGCCCGCTTCACGGTTAGCCTCGAGCACTTCCCGAACGTGGACATGGAGGCCCTCGAAGCTCCATGCGGCGTCGAGCTCGGCGGAATGATATTCGGCGGCCGCGACAGGGACACCTGGCCACCGGTCAGGGAGTCCTTCGACTGGAAGCACGGCGTTATCACAATGGGGGCCTCGCTCGAGAGCGAGACGACGGCCGCGACGCTCGGCAGGGAGGGCGTCAGGCAGTTCAACGCCATGGCCATACTCGACTTCATGAGCGTCCACCTCGGTGAGTACATAGAGAACTACCTACGCTTCGGCGAAAAGCTCAGGAAGGCACCGAAGATATTCGCGGTCAACTACTTCCTCCGCGACGAGGAGGGCAACTGGCTCAACCGCAAGCTCGACAAGGGCGTCTGGCTCAAGTGGATGGAGCTCAGGGTTCACGGGGACGTCGACGCGATAGAAACGCCCATCGGTTACATCCCGAAGTACGAGGACCTGAGGAGACTCTTCAGGGAGGTTCTCAACAAGGAGTACACGAGGGAGGACTACGAGAAGCAGTTCACGATACGGGTTCCGGAGCTGCTCGCCAAGATAGAGCGGATAGAGAGGATATACCGCGAGCAGGTTAAGGACGTCCCCGGGGAGCTCTTCGAGGTCCTTGAGGAGGAGAGGAGGCGTCTCCTTGAGGCGAGGGAGAGGTACGGGGACTACATAAGCCCCTTCGCCCTCGAGGGGTGAACCCCTCTTTTCATCTCTTTTTCGTCAAACGCCGAGCGGCAGGCTTTTTAAGGTCGACCCCGAACACGTATCACCCATAATGATACACGGGTGATTGCCATGGCAGAGGTTTTCAATACCCAGGATGTAATCAGGGAGAAGCTTCCCCATCCGCTGAAGGACCTGGCGGAGCTTGCCTACAACTACTGGTGGAGCTGGAACAGACGTGCCACGAAGCTCTGGGAGTACATCGACCCCGAGCTCTGGATGGAGCACAAGAACCCCGTTAAACTCATCCTTGACGTTCCCCGGAGCCGCTTCCGCGAGCTCCTCAGGGACGACAACTTCATGAACCTATACGAGCTCGTTATGGACCAGTTCGAGGCCTACATGAACCCCTCCTCTACGTGGTTCTCCACGAATTACCCCAAGTGGGACAAGCCCATAGTGTACCTGTGCATGGAGTACGGGATAAGCCGGAGCCTGCCCATCTACTCCGGCGGCCTGGGAATCCTCGCCGGGGACCACGTTAAGACCGCGAGCGACCTCGGACTGCCCTTCATAGCCGTAGGCCTCCTCTACAAGCACGGCTACTTCAGGCAGGAGATAGACAAAGATGGAAGGCAGAGGGAGGTTTTTCCGGAGTACAAACCGGAGGAGATGCCCATCAAGCCCGTCCTCGGAAGGGACGGAAGGCCCCTGCTGGTGGAGGTTCCCGTAGAGGATAGAATCGTCTACGCGAGGGCCTTCGAGGTCATCGTTGGCAGGGTGAGGATATACCTCCTCGACACGGACGTGCCCGAGAACAGGCCTGAGGACAGGACGGTGTGCGACTACCTCTACAACGCGGAGATGGACAAGAGGATAAAGCAGGAGATACTCCTCGGAATCGGCGGCATGAGACTGCTCAAGGCCCTCGGGATAGAGCCCGGGGTTGTCCACCTCAACGAGGGGCACCCCGCCTTCGCGAACCTCCAGAGGATGATCTGGTACATGGAGGAGGGGCTGACCTTCACCGAGGCCCTCAGCCTCGTCAGGGGAACCACGGTCTTCACCACCCACACGCCCGTTCCAGCTGGTCACGACAGGTTCCCGATTGAGGAGGTAAAGAAACGTCTCTCCAGGTTCCTCGAGGGAAGGGAAGAACTTCTGGAACTCGGGAGGGAAGGCGACCAGTTGAACATGACCCTCCTCGCCATCAGGACGTCGAGCTACGTTAACGGCGTGAGCAAACTCCACGCGGAGGTCAGCAAGAGGATGTGGAAGGACCTCTGGCCGGAGGTTCCGCTCGACGAGATACCGATCGAGGGCATAACCAACGGAATCCACACCATGACGTGGGTTCACAACGAGATGAGGAAGCTCTTTGACCGCTACCTCGGAAAGGTCTGGAGGGAACACACCAACATCGAAGGCATCTGGTACGCCGTTGAGAGGATTCCCGACGAGGAACTCTGGGAGGCGCACCTCGAGGCGAAGAGGGGGTTCATAGAGCTCCTCAGGAGAAAGGTCCTGAGGCGGAACGAGCGCCTTGGAATCGATGACCCCCTGCCCGAGATGGACGAGAACGCTCTTATAATCGGTTTCGCCAGGCGTTTCGCAACATACAAGCGGGCCACCCTCCTCTTCACGGACCTTGAGAGGCTGAAGAGGATCCTAAACAACCCCGAAAGGCCCGTCTATCTCGTCTTCGGTGGAAAGGCGCACCCGATGGACGAGGCCGGAAAGGAGTTCCTCAGGCGGGTCTACGAGGTCAGCCAGATGCCGGAGTTCAGGGGCAGGATATTCGTTCTGGAGAACTACGACATGGGTAGCGCGAGGTTCATGGTGGCCGGGGTTGATGTGTGGCTCAACAACCCGAGGAGGCCGATGGAGGCGAGTGGAACGAGCGGCATGAAGGCGGGACTCAACGGCGTCCTCAACGCGAGCATCTACGACGGCTGGTGGGTCGAGGGCTACAACGGCAAGAACGGCTGGGTCATCGGCGATGAAACGACCGAACCCGAAACCGAGGCCGACGATGCGAAGGATGCTCAAGCTCTCTACGACCTCCTCGAGAAGGAGATAATCCCCACCTACTACTCCAACCGCGAGAGATGGATATACATGATGAAGGAGAGCATCAAGAGCATAGCCCCTCGCTTCAGCACCCACAGGATGGTTAAGGAGTACATGGACCGTTTCTACTCCAAGGCGATGAGCAACCACATCTGGCTGACGAGGGAGAACTACAGGGGTACTAAGGAGATAGCCGCGTGGAAGGACCGCGTTACCGCGTCCTGGGGCAAGGTGAAGATAGAGAACATCAACTTGAGGGACGACGGAAGTGGCCTTGACGTCACGCTGTACCTCGATGGGCTGGAGCCGGAGGATGTAAAGGTGGAGCTCTACTACGGGGTGAAGGCAGAGGGTTACTATATCGAGAACCCTCACATCATCGAGCTGAGGCATCCAAAAAGGCTTGATGAGGACAGGTGGCTCTACACCTACGAGGGAACGGTGCTGAGGCACCTCGGCGACCCGTGCTGGCACTACGCGCTCAGGGTTTACCCGCACCACGAGAAGCTTCCCCACAGGTTCCTCCTCGGCCTGATCAGGTGGGTTAACCTCGATCCACCCTCTTCCCCGTAACTTTTTACTATTTTATGGTCTCTGCAAACCCGGTGATAAAACTTGGGGATTCAACCCATCTTGGATACATTACGGAATGGAGAGTTACCCTTTTAACCGTTGTGCACCAATGGGGTACGTAAAATCCAGCTGGGGGTGAGGATAATGGAGGAGATTAAAAAGTGGACGGTCTACATGATCTTCTTGGTGGCGGGTTTCGCCACCGGAGTAGGAACCCTGGGCCTCTTCCCGCAGTTCTGGCTTGAGTACGGTCTCACGGGGCTGATAGTGCACGTGCTGTTCCTGGCGCTGTTTGCGTACGTGGCCATACTGGAGACGGAGACGGTGATGAAATCGGGGTATTACTTCGTTGAGCTCTACCACAAGCTCATCCAGAGGAGGGCGATGATAGTCGCCATACTTACCATCGTGATCCTCTTCCTGTCCTATTACACCGCCAACACGATGCTCAGCCTGTTGGCCCCCTTCGTCGGAACCGGAACCGTGGGCAGGTTAATCGCGAAGTTGCTGATGTTTGCACTGATATTCCTGGTTCTCACACGCGCCAAGGAGAAGTCCTTCGCCATAATGGCCGTTGGCTCTCTGTTCCTCGTCGTTGCCGTTATAGTGACGGCAATAGCCTTCAAGATCCAGATCCCCGAGAACGCCACGTTCCTTGGAATGGCCAAACACATGCTCGTCGCAAGGACTTCTCCGAGCCTGGACATGATCAGGGACGCCGCGCTGAGGGCAGGATACGGGGTTGGCCTTGGGTTCGCCTTCTACCTGATGATAGGGAGCTTCCTCAACGAGAGGTTCAACCCAAGGCTGATAGTCGGGACGGGGATACTTCTACAGTTCATCGTCGGGCTTCTCTCGACCCTCATACTTGTTTACGCCGTGGCTCCCTCAACCCCCGATAGGCTTCTGGAGTACGTCTACGGCGGGGATGAAGGGGCTATCGCGTTCATGGGGGCGTTGCCCACCATCCTCAAAGACTATCCGGTTTTGCTCATCCTGATAGCGACGTCCATATTCTTTGCGGGACTCACCAGTCTCCTCCCCGCTTCGGAGGTGGGACTCCAGATAATCCAGTCAATGCTCAAAACGGGGAGGAACAGGGCGGCAACATACCTTATAGGAACCGCGCTCGCCATTGGAATCCTTGATTCCCCGCCCTCAATAGCGGATATGGCCCTCAAGGCGGTAACTGTTTCAATATTCTTCACGTCATTGTACGAGCTCTGGCCGGTTCTGGCCTCGAGGGAGAGAACCCCGATGGCAATGGGTGCAGGAGTACTCGCGGCCCTGCTATTCGTGCTGGGCGGCCTCTACGCCCTGATAACGACCTTCAAGGCAGGCGGAATTTACATAGCCTCTGCGTTGCTCGCAATAATCATCGTTGGCTTTGGCCTCGTTGGGGATGCCCTGCTCCCCGCACGGCCGGAGGAAGCCTGACCTCTTTCACTATTTCTTTTTTCTTGCCGTCTCTTGATTTTATGGGACTTTTAAGGGTTAAACGAAAAGAATAGAATTGGAATTGGTAGCTCAAACGATCCTCACCTGTGGGCGAACACCGCCACGACCTTCTCCCCAACTTCGTCTATCCTGACGAAGCCGAAGCGCTCGAACTGAACCACGTCGTCGACCCTCACTTCTGCGTCGCTCTCCAGAAGCCCCCTCCTTATTACCAGCTCATCCCCCTCGGGAACGAGGACCTCGCAGGGTTTTCCTTCGGTGACCCAGTGGACCATCCTCCAGCGGTTCTCCCGGGCCACCTCGTAATCGACGCTATGGAACCTTGCCTTTATTCCCCCTTCACCCGCCTCGATTACCTCGACGTTGAACAGGTCCTTCAGGCGGACGAAGGAGCCCGGCTTGAACAGTTCCATATCGTCCCTGGAGACATAGATCGGTTTCCCTGGCTCAAATTTAAGCTTCCTGACGCCCCTCTCCGGGTGGTCCGGATGGAGCGGTACCTCCGCGATGAACTCCCCATCGTAGCCCTCCACGTACATGGGCACAGGGTCCGCCACGAAGAAGTACCTGTTGGCTATGGGTTCGATGATGCGCCTGTTTATCGCCGCGAGGTTGTCCCAGCTCACGGTGGTGTCGCTCCTCTTGAGGCCGACCCCTACGATGAGCTCCCTTATCGCCTCGGGCCTTATGCCGCGCCTCCTCAGCGCGCGGATGGTTCCCAGCCTCGGGTCGTCCCAGCCGAGGTACTTGCCCTCCTGAATACCCTTCCTCGTCTTGGACTTGCTGAGCACCACGCCCTCTATGCTGAGCCTCCCGTGGTGAACCGTGACGGGGTATTCCCAGCCGAGGTAGTCGTAGACGTAGCGCTGTCTCGTTTCGTTCTCGGCGTGCTCCTGGCCGCGGAAGATGTGGGTGACGCCGAGCTCGTGGTCGTCTATCGCGGAGGCGAAGTTGTAGAGCGGCCAGACGCGGTATCTGTTGCCCGTCCTCGGGTGGTTGGGGTCGTCGATTATTCTTAAAGCGGGCCAGTCCCGGACGGCGGGATTCGGGTGCTTCAGGTCGGTCTTTATCCTGACGACGGCCTCTCCCTCCCTGTACTCCCCGTTTAGCATTTTCCTCCAGCGCTCGAGCTGAACCTCAACGGGCTCGTCCCTGTGGGGGCAGGCGATGCCCCTGTCGCGAAACTCCCTGAACTCCTCGGGCTTGCAGGTGCAGACGTAGGCCTTTCCGGCCTTTATTAGCTCCTCCGCGTATCTGTAGTACAGCTCCAGTCTATCGCTGGCGATGTGCACCTCGTCTATCCTGAAGCCGAGCCATTTTAGGTCCTCGATTATCCAGTCGTAGAACACCGGTTCCGGCCTCTTGACCTTCGGATCAGTGTCATCGAAGCGGAGTATGAACTTTCCGCCGTAGAGCCTCGCGTATTCGTGGCTCAGGATGGCGGCCCTCGCGTTGCCCAGGTGGAAGGCACCGTCGGGATTGGGGGCGAAACGGGTAACGACCTTTCCCTTCTCGGCTTTGGGAAGGGGCGGAAGGCCTTTTTTCTCCCCTTTCCTGGTCTTCTTCTCCTCGAAAAACTCAGGGTAAACCTCCCTCAGCCTGGCCTCCTGCTCCTCGAGGTTCATGCCGTTGACCCGCTCAACGATTTCGTTCACGAGGGGAATTATCTCCTTCGCCTTTGGTCTGAGCCCGGGGTTTTCGCCCAGAACCTTCCCGATAACCGCCTTGGGATTGGCTTTACCGCCGTGGGCGTAAGCGTTCATGAGCGCGTACTTCAGTACGAGTTCCTCCACGTTCATTCTCCCCACCGGGGAGGGAAGGGCGGAAGTGGTTATAAAGTTAGTCCCAAGCCTTGTTAAGAATGGAGAAAAGGTGCGGAGTTACTCCGCGAAGGTGACTATCTTGAGGTTTATCGGCCTCCTGACGACGTTGTACTTCCTTGCGCCAACGAGGTACTTAACACCGCTCTCGCTGACGGTGTCTATGAGGCGCTGGGTTATAACGCCGTTGAACACGACGGCGTGGACGTCCTTGCGCTCCCTGAGCCTGTTGGTGAGCTCCCTGACGGGTATCTCAGCGATGACCCTTCTGTCCTTATCGAGGAGGAGCGCCGTTGACTCGTTGGAGGTCTTGACCCTCTCTATGAACTCTTCGAACCCGTGGAACTCACCCGATTTTGACCCTCCTATTGGCTTGATGATACGCTCCTCACTTTGGAGTTCAGATTGCGGCTTCCTTTCCTTTGCCTTTACCGCGTGTTGAACCTGAGTGGAGGCAGGCGCGTGCGATTTGACCTCAGCGTGCTCTTCCTTTTTCTTTTCCCTCTCCTTCTCCCGGATGACATCGTAGAAGTTCCTTCCCTTGTAGAATATCTCGGTTATGACCTGCTCCGCCGGAACCTTGCTCCTGAGGGACTTCACTATCTCCTTCTTTGTGAGTTCCTCGACCTCTTTGCCCTCCGGGGCCCGGGCAACGTAGTCAACGTCCGCAACCTGAAGGAGCTCCTTGAGGATGAGCTCCCCGCCGCGGTCGCCGTCGGTGAAGGCGGTGACTATCCTCTCCTTGCTGAGCTTTATTATGGTCTCGGGAACGGAGGTTCCCTCGACGGCTATGGCGTTCTTTATGCCGTGCTTGAGCAGGTTGAGGACGTCGGCCCTCCCCTCGACGACGATTATTGAGTCGGAGAACGGCACGTGTGGGCCGGCCGGGAGCTTCTCGGGGCCGTACTCTATCAGCTCCTTCGCCCTGACCGCCTTCTTGACCTCCTCCGTAAGCTCCTGCGTCTCGGGTATCTCCTGCTCCATGAGCCCCTCGAGTATCTCCTTGGCCCTCTCTATGATGTACTTCCTCTTGGTGGCGCGGACGTCCTCGATGCGGAGAACCTTTATACTGGCCTCGGCGGGCCCAACGCGGTCGATTGTCTCGAGGGCCGCCGCGAGTATGGCCGTCTCGACCCTGTCGAGGCTCGATGGAACGGTTATCGTTCCGTAGGTCTTTCCGGCCTTGGTGTGAACCTCAACCCTTATCCTCCCGATCCTTCCGGTCTTTTGAAGTTCCCTCAAATCGAGATCATCACCGAGAAGGCCTTCGGTCTGGCCGAAGATTGCACCGACGACGTCTGGCCTTTCAACGATTCCGTTCGCTTCAAACTCCGCGTAGATTACGTATTTGGTGGTTCCAAACTCATCTTTGGCTGACATACCATCACCCTCTTTCCGTTTTTCAAACTTCCCCTTTTCGGCCAAAATATGATGCAACACTGTCTTCTTCCTCTTCATCGAATCCCCTCCAAGTGGGGGCCAGAAACGGAGACGACCTTAAGGTAAAGACCGTAGAGTTCTTCAATCCCCTTAATGTCCTTCTTCGCTATCCTCTTGAGCTCCCTGCGCGTCTCTGAATCAACCCTGCAGGGATAACCCTCCAGATAACGGAGGAGCTTTCCCGCGAGTTCCTCGCCCTTTCTGTCGAAGTCGGTAAGTATCATGACCTCTTTATGGGATGACGCGATGAGCGCAACTTCCGTTAACGGGAGGCGTGAGAGCCTTATTATCTCCGCTCTGACCCCCAGATTCCTCAGAGCCACCTCGTCTCGCGGGCCCTCCACAATGAGGGCTCCCTCAAACTCTCGCAGTTTATCTATAAGCTCCAGGAATCTTTTATAGTTTTCGGCGTACATATCGCCGTCATTTAGGTAACCAAAGCGGGGGGTTATAAGTTTATTGGACCATTTTTGACGGGTTCCTGCCTATATCAGCACACGCTGCGAACCGGTACCGTGTGACTCATCGGCTCCTCGTAGAACTCCTCGATGAGTCTCTGGAGCTTCCTCGAGAGTTCGATCTGGTTGCCCCAGGAGCCCTCTATTTTACCCTTCGCCGCCATCCTCCCCAGAAAGCGCTTCATCTCATCACTAAGGGGACTCGGTTTGCAACGCGCCCATGGCGTTCCTGGAAGGGGCATGAAGTAGTGCGCCCGAACCCTTCCGCCCTTTGATATCACCCACTTCATAAGCTCGATGCTCTTCTCCTGACTCTCCTCCGTTTCGTTTGGCAGACCGACGATGAAGTCCACCACGGGCTCGAAGCCGTACTCGAGCATGTACTCAATCGCCCGCTGGACGTGTTCAACCCTGTGGATCCTGTGCATGGCCTTCAACATGGCGTCGTCCCCGCTCTGCGCCCCGATGGCCAGTCTCCTGTTGTCCGCGTAGTCCACGAGGAGTTCAAGCGTCTCCGGGAGGACGAACTCCGGTCGAACTTCGCTCGGGAACGTGCCGTAGAAGAGCCTTCTACCTTCCTTCCTCAGTGGCTGGAGGGCCTTGAGGAGGGCCTCAAGCTTGTCGAGCCTCAGAATAGCCCCGGGACTCCCGTAGGCGAAGGCGTTTGGGGTTATGTAGCGCATGTCCCGCATCCTGCGCGAGTACCTGACTATCTGGTCTATCGGCCTGTGCCTCATCCTGAAGCCCTTGATGTAGGGGGTCTGGCAGTAGTAGCAGCCGAAGGGACACCCGCGGCTTATCTCTATCGGGGAGATGAGACGAACGCTCTCGGGGTATGGGGGAAAGCGCCAGAAGTCCTCAACCCTGGCGAAGCCCGTGAAGACGAAGTCGCCGTTGAGGTGGAAGGCCAGCCCCCTGATGTTGAGGAGTTCCTTCGTGATCCGATAACGGGCCTTCTTGAGCGTGGTCAAGAGGCGGTAGAGGACCTCCTCTCCCTCCCCGATAACGGCTATATCAAAACCGAGCCGGTTGAGGGTATGTTTGGGCATCGCTATTGCGTGGTAGCCTCCGGCAATGAGAAGAGCCCCCCTCTCCTTCAGCAGTTTCACCTCCTCCGTCAGGGGGCCCCATACCTCCTCCGTGAGGAAGGAGTAGAGGACGACCTTTGGTTTCGCCTGGAGTATCTCCCGAAAATCCCTGGTTATCAGAAGTTCGCTCAGGTCGAAGCCCTGACTCTCGAGGGCACCGAGTAGATGAACGAAGGCGTTGTGGTTACGCTTTGTCATCCTGACTGCTATCTCGGGCATGTACCGGCGTTAGAAGAGATCGCTTAAAAATCTGATGATACAAAAATCAAGAAGAGAAGGGCGTTCACTCTTTGATGGCGAGCTTGATGTCCTCGGCTTTAACGGTCTTTCTGCCGGCGTGCATGGCGTAGTCCTTGGCCCTGCGGCTGAGCTCGATGGCGTACTCCTCAAGGTACTCGGCGAGAACCTTGGCGGCCTCCTCACTGACCCTCTCGGCGCCAGCCTTCCTTATAAGCCTGTCAATCGGGGCAATCGGCAACTCAGCCATTCACAACACCTCCAGGAAGGGTTTTTCGGTATTTTTTAGGGAATTGGAGGTATATAAACCTTTCGGTAAATGGGGCCATTTGCGTCGATTAGACGGCCCGTTCGCCCTTGAGTTCCATCGACTTATTGAGAAACCTATTTTCGTCGGCATTCGAGAGGATAGATAAAGGATTAACGGTCAGACATGGTAAGGGGGGCCGTACCCGGGTGGTGCCTCCTATTCAAAATAGGCCCGCAATATAAATTGCAACTTGGTCATGAACCCGCGATGGGCCTCAAGCTACATTACCCTGCCGTGATACGCCTTGAAAAAGATAAAAGGGTTTGGGGAATGGTTATTTTCTCTTCCTCTTCGAGAGTGCAAGATGCTGGCTTCCCTGATATGTCCCCTGGTAGGGGTTCCTGGGGGGCCCCTCCAGCCGAACGAAGGCCATCTGCACGAAGCGCTCCCTGTAGGCGAGCTCGATGGGTTTATCAGATGCGTTGTAGATGGCGAGGGTGAGGTTACCGTCCCAGCCTGGGTCAACCCAAGCGAACGAGCCTATTAACCCCTCCCTGGCGAGACTGCTCCTGAGCTTCATGTCACCCATTACATCCACGGGGAGTTTAACCCGCTCGAGGGTCAGAACGAGGGCGTACGTTTTCGGCGGGAGCGATATTCCTCCGGCGGTTTCAACGTCGATCAGTTCTCCGTTTATGTAGGCTTCCCTCCCAACGCGCAGGTCGTATCCCGCGGGCTGAAGGGACTCCTCGTTAAAAGGCTCGATTAGAATCTCCTCCCTGATCTTCCAGTCCGGCAGCATCATCTAAATCACCGCAAGCTTTATTTTACCCCAGCTTAAAACACTTCCGAGGGCCCGTGGCCTAGGGGATATGGCGCCGGCCTTCGGAGCCGGTAGTCGCGGGTTCGAATCCCGCCGGGCCCGCCATAACGAAAGACAAGGGGGCTCCGCCCCCTTATCTCTCTGTACTCTCAAACCCCCGAAGGGCGCCAGAACAAAAGTGAAACCAGTTTAATAGCAGGTCTTAACGTTAATCCTCCTTTCATTCCCTAACTTTAGAACGCACACCATCACGCTCCAACTTTTTAAAAGAAGGGATATTTTTCACCAGCCTTTTGGGAAAGGCCGTTGGTCAAGCTTTTTCTAAAAATCCCTAAAGGGTGAGAGCCCGGGGGCGGGATAAGGTTTATAAGACTCCCCCGTAACCAACCCTGAGGCGAGACCGGTGGGACGGGAGATAACCGAGGAAAAGCTCCAGAAGTACTTTAAAATCACCGCCGAAGCGCTGGAGACCCTTGAGATAGCCGTCCACGAGAAGAGCCTTCTGAGGGGCGTTGCGGACGATTTCCTGACCATGGCGAGGAGCTATTTTGAGGACGCGAGGTACTACTACGAGAGGGGTGATTACGTCACCGCCTTCGCCGCGCTCAACTACGCCCACGGTTTTATAGATGCTGGCGTAAGGCTGGGGGTTTTCAGGGGAGAGGACGACAGGCTGTTCGCCTTCGGTTGAGGTGGGAGCTATGGGAGACTACGTGGTCGTTTTGGAGGCACCGATTATCGTGAGGGACGTCGAGACGAGCGAGGACGCGATAAACGTCGCCGTGAGCAAGGTCGCCAAGGCCCTCAACAAGGAGAAGCTCGACTTCGTGAGGGTCGAGATAGGCTACTCCCAGTGCCCCGTCTGCGGGGCCCACTTCGAGAGCGCCTTCGTGGTGGGTTCCGTAGGCCTGGTCGGGATGTACCTGACGATAAAGGTCTACAACGCCCAGACCGTCGAGCACGCCGAAAGGATAGCCAAGGCCGTCATCGGAAAGGCCCTCAAGAAGGTTCCCCTCAAGGTCTATGAGATAAGGGAGCTCACCGAGGAGGAAGATGGGAACGGGGTTGAGCTGGACTGAGCTTTTCCGCGTTTATTCAGGGGGAATGCCCGAGATAGACCCAGAGTGAGCCGAGACTTCCAAGTAGGTAGTGTAAAGCCCCTGCAGCGAGGATAACAAGGAAGAGGACGCCGAGACCGATGGACAAGGTGTATCCCATGGCCACGACCGTCAGGATCTCAACGACCGATAGTCCAAGCCCCAGAGAGAGATAACCCCCGGGATTGCCTCTGGCCACCCGCCATATCTCCCCGATGGGGAATACCCTCCTCGCGAAGTAGTATGCGGGAATCACGAGAGTAAAGGCGGGAGAAACTATGAATCCCGCTACAAGTACTCCGACGGGGCCAAAAAGTGCTATCGGCACCGCGAATACTGTCAGAAGAACAAACATCGCGGCGAAGACCAGCGCCTCCGATGCCACCAGAGCGGGAAGCGAGTGGAGACCCGCGAGAAGTGGCCCGAGAAGTCCCCCCTCATACCCACTGCTCACTTTAACGGTCAGGTCTATCAGAGAATAGCCAAACCAGAGGGAGAGGAGGAAAACGAGAATCGCGAAGACTTTCAACCCCGGCAAATCCCTCCGGAGCTCTCTCTTTGCCTCCAGGTACTTCCCATAGGTGTCCGCGTAGACGAGGAGTTCGCCCGTGCTAACGGTCTCCTCATCCGGTCGGTAGTACTTATCATTGCACTTCATCCCCTGTGAGCTGAAGAAGTCCGGGTCCGTCTCGAGGACCCTGTGGCAGACAATCGCGTTATGCTCCTTTATCATATCGTCCCTGAGCTCTTTAACCCTGGAGTAATCGTGGAAAAAGTTCGTCATGAACGGGAACGGCAGGACGTAGGTAACCAGCAGTGCCAGAAGAAGCAGGGAGATGAATTTCTGATTTCTTAGTGTATCTACCAGGTTCACCTCAACAGTATCCATAATCACACCCATGGTAGTATCAGTGTGGAGCTTTTAAGGGTTTCTCACTCTCGACAAAACTTTTAAGCACCCACCAATCAACCAACCCCATAACCGGTGGAGGTTTTGCCATGACAAAGTTCATCTTCGTCACGGGTGGTGTCGTTAGCGGTCTCGGAAAGGGTATAACGAGCGCTTCCCTCGGGATGCTCCTGAAGGCCCGCGGTTTCAGAACCACGAACATCAAAATCGACCCCTACCTCAACTACGACGCGGGGACGATGAACCCCTACCAGCACGGTGAGGTCTTCGTCCTCGACGACGGCGGGGAGGTTGACCTCGACCTCGGCAACTACGAGCGCTTTCTCGATACCAGCTTAACCTTCGACCACAACATAACTACCGGTAAGGTTTACTCCGCCGTCATAGAGAAGGAGAGAAGAGGCGACTACCTCGGGGCGACCGTCCAGGTCATACCCCACGTTACCAACGAGATAAAGGAGCGCATAAGGGGAATAGCGAGGGAACACGACGTCGTCGTGGTGGAGATAGGGGGAACCGTCGGCGATATCGAGAGCATGCCCTTCCTCGAGGCCGCCCGCCAGATGCAGCTCGAGGAGGGCAGGGACAACGTCGCCTTCGTCCACGTAACATACGTACCGAAGCTCAGGGTCGTGGGCGAGCAGAAGACTAAGCCGACCCAGCACAGCGTTAAGGAGCTCCGCTCCCTCGGAATTCAGCCCGACGCGATAGTGGCCCGTTCAGAAGAGCCTCTCGAGGAGGGTGCGAGGAGAAAGATAAGCCTCTTCACCAACGTCCCGCCCGAGGCCGTCATAAGCGCGTACGACGTCGAAGATACTTACGAGGTTCCGCTCATGCTCGAGAGGGAGGGTCTCGCAGATTACCTGACGAAAAGGCTCGGCCTTCCGGGGAGGGAGCCGGGGCTCGACGAGTGGCGGAAGATGGTGGAGACCTACAAATCGCTCGAGGAAACGGTTGAGATCGCCATCGTGGGCAAGTACGTGAAACTCGCCGATTCCTACCTGAGCATAAGGGAGGCCCTCAAACACTCCAGCGTTGCCAACGGCGTGAAGGTGAGGCTACGCTGGATAGAGGCCGAGGAGCTGGAGAAAAAGGGAACGAAGCCCCTTGAAGGGGTGGACGGCATAATAGTCCCCGGCGGTTTCGGGGCGCGCGGAACCGAGGGCAAGATGATGGCGGTCAGGTACGCGAGGGAGAACGACGTTCCTTTCCTGGGGATATGCTTCGGGTTTCAGCTTACCGTCGTCGAGTTCGCGCGCAACGTCCTCGGGCTGAGCAAGGCCCACTCAACGGAGATAGACCCCGAGACGCCCCATCCAGTCGTTGACCTAATGCCCGAGCAGAAGAACCTCGATAAGCTCGGGGGGACGATGCGCCTTGGCGCCTACCCCGTTAGGATAAGGCCCGGAACCCTCGCGATGAAACTCTACGGAAGGGAGCTAATCTACGAGCGCCACAGGCATCGCTGGGAGGTTAACCCGGAGTACATCGGAGAGTTCGAGAACGCCGGTCTCGTCTTCAGCGGCGTGGCGGGGGACGACGGGAGGAGGATGGAGATACTCGAACTCCCTGAGAAGAGGTACTTCATAGCGACCCAGTTCCACCCGGAGTTCAAGTCCAGGCCGATGAACCCGGCCCCCGTCTTCAGGGGGCTCGTAAAGGCAGCGAAGGAGAAAAAGTACGGGGATTAAAGCTCTATCCCCAGTTCTTTTAGCTCTTCGTCCGCTTTTTTCAGTTCCTCCATTCTCCCCAGTTCCCTGTAAAACGCCACCCCACCGGCCCAGATGAAGAGGTACATCAGGGCGTCGAAGGGCGCCTGAAGGAGGGCCGAGGCGTAGAGTGCCACGTTCCCCGGGAAGATCGTCTGGGCCACGAAGGCTACCGGGCCGACCACGATGGCTATCGCCATGACCCCGATTCCGAGCAGAAACCCGAAGCCGGCCGTGGAGAGGAAGTTGTTGAAGGCCAGTCCGAAGGCCTCGAACGCGGCCCCCACCTTTCCCCTGTCCACGTAGAGGGGAACCGCGAGGGAGGAGAGGCCGGTGGTGAAGAACACCACAACGAGCATCAGGGGCAGGCCGAGGAAGATGAGGACCGCCCCCGTGGGCATTAGGAAGGCTCCTATAACCATCGGGATGGCCGCGATGCCCACGAAGGCCAGCATCACAAGGCCGTAGACGAGGTTTATCAGGATGACGGCGGGCGAGTGCTTCACACCCTCCACCAAAAGGTCGCCGAGGGAGTACCCCTCACCGCCAAGTCCCAGCAGGATCCCCTTCGTGACCCCGTACTCGAAGACGGCCCCGAGGATGAGGGCGATGACGAAGTAAACCGCAAGTCCCTCCAGAAGCTCCACGAAGTCCTTCATCTCCTCTCCGCCGAGGGAAGTCCCGTACTCCTCGATTATGACGCTCCCGTTCCGGGTCGAGCTCACGTTGTGCCCCTGGGTTACGCTACCGCTTAAATCGCTGGGAATCAGGTAAGCCCCGATGGGGGCCAGAACGAGGCTCATGATGAGAGCCAGGAGGTAGAGCCTCTTGTTTTCAATAACAATCGAGAACGTCCTCGTGAACGCGTCTATCGCTCCCATGCCACCACCTGATAGAGTAATGAGGGCGTGGATTTAAAAATCCTTCCAGAAAAGCTTATAAACGAACCCCCCAAAGTGGCGATAGGTTGAGCATTGAGCTTATGAGGTGAGACGAATGGCTATCTGGCAGGGAAGGTCACTCAAGAAGCCTTCAGGTGGAAGGATCATCCTCGCAAGGAAGAAGAGGAAGAGGGAGCTCGGAAGGGAACCGGCCTTCACGAGGGTCGGTGAGGAGAAGGAAAAGAAGAAGATCATAAGAACCTACGGCGGGAACAGAAAGGTCAGGCTCATCGAGGCCATCTACGCCAACGTCTTCGAGAACGGCAAGGGCAGGAAGGTCAAGGTACTCGGTGTCGTTGAGAACCCGGCCAACAGGCAGTACGTCAGGAGGGACATCATCACCAAGGGCGCCATAATCGAGACCGAGGCGGGTAGGGCGATAGTCACCTCGAGGCCCGGCCAGGACGGCGTCGTCAACGCGGTTCTCATAAAGGAGGAGAACGCCTGAACCTCTTCTCCTTTTGGACTCATCTTTAAACGCGGTTTCTTAAAATTTTGGGCATAACATCCGGTCCGCTTCTTGTGAACGGTCCCGTCTTCCGAGAGAGACTCCAGAAAAGAGAGGGTATGGAGCCTGAGCGGGGACGATGTGGGGCCTCAGAGCTCGAGCTCCTCCCTGTACTTCCTGAGCTCGTCCTCCATCAGTTGCCTCGCCCGCTCCTCGACCATCGGCCTTACCAGCTCTATTACCCTCCTCCTGAGTTCGTCGAGTCCATCTCCGTTCAGCGCAGACACCCTCAGGGGCTCGAGACCCTTCTCCCTGATGAACTCCTCCAGGGCCTTGATCTTCTCCTCGTCCGCTACGTCCACCTTGTTGAGGACGACGAGGAAGGGGAACCCGCCGAACTCACGGTGGATCTCCTCGAAGAGGTGCCTCTGTTCTTCTATCGGGTAGCCGCAGTACTCGCTCGGATCGAAGACGTAGACGATGACCTTCCCGAGGTGCTTCAAAGCTAAAATCGCCTGCCTCTCGACCTCGTTCCTCTCGCTCAGCGGCCTGTCGAGCAGACCGGGGGTGTCTATGACCTGATACCTGAGGTAGTGCTCCTCGAACTGGCCGACGTTTATTCCCCTCGTGGTGAAGGGATAGCTCGCCACCTCCGGCTTTGCGTTGGTCAGGGCGCGTAAGAGCGTGCTCTTGCCCACGTTGGGGTGACCGGCTATAACCACCGTCGGGAGCTCGAGGTCGACGACGGGCAGGTCCTTCAGGACGTTCCTCGCCCTGTTGAGGTACTCGAGGTCGTCCGATATGTCGTGGAGAACGTCCGCGACGCGGCCGTAGAAGGCCCTCCTCAGCCTCGCCATCTCCTCCGGATCGCGGGAGTAGCGTATCTTCTCCACGTGCCTCTGCTCCAGCTTCCTTATCGTCTTCACCGCCCAGTTTACCCTCCCAAGGGAGCGGTGGAACTGGTCCCTATCGACGAGCGTATCGACCAGCTCGCGGTAAAAGGCCGGCAGCTCTGAGACCCCCGGCGTCCTGTCGAGGAGCTTCCTGAGGTTGTCCCTCACAACGTTTGAGACCGTCCTTACGCGGAGTTCCTCCCTCTCCCTCGCCTTGGCCCTCGGACCGCCTTTTGGCGTTGCGGCCGAGGCGGCCTTCTCGGCCCTCCTGAAGGCCTTGTCGATGAGCTCGTCAGCGGTAAGCACGGTCGGCATCTTCTCGAAGGGGTTCTTCATCTCTCTCACCTCTCGTTTTCTCGCGGTGCTTAGCTTTTCCGCCCGGTATTTAAAGGTTCGCTAAAGCTCGATGGTCTTTCCGACGTGAAGCGCCTCCAGCCTATCGCCGAGTCTCCATTTCAGGTACGCGTAAGGGTCGAGCCCGGTGCAGTGGCCGGCGTAGAGCCTCTCCGCATCGATTCTCTCAACGACATCGTCCAGAACTTCTTTGCCAGTTCCCCTCAGGTGGAACCCGCCGATGAGGGCTTTGATGGGTTTTCCACCGAGGAGACCCTTTTTGAAGCCCGCATGGTTTTCGTAGATTACGGTGAGCCTCATGGCGTTCCCTCGAAAAGTTTATTTTTCCAGGGATTAAAACCCTTGTGTGGTCCCCATGTTTAGCATCGGTGAATACGTGGCCCCTCTGGTATCGGGCCTCGTTGTGGCGCTCTCCTCGTGGTTCCCCATCAGTCCGGAAGGATATTCGATAATGAAACTTCTTGGGGTTATAACCCCGGCTTACCTCGATTATCTCGTTCCGGCGTACCTCGGTGTGGCCTTCGCTCCCCTCTTCTACTTCTGGAGGAGACTCTCACTCGGCTCCCAGAGGGCCCTGACCGGGACCCTGAACTCGGACATGAGGTACCTCCTCTACGCCACCGTTTTTACGATCCTGATCGGTTACCCCCTGCTCACCAGTCTGAAGGACTTCACCGGCTCAACGTTCACTGACCTCATCAACGCAATCGCCGGATTGCTGATCCTTCTGCTTGCCCTCTCCCTGGACCGTTTTCGGCCCGTTCTAAGGAAAACCCGGGAGAGGATGGGAGAGGAAAAGGACGATGCGACGATCCTGGACTCGATAATCTCCGGGCTGCTCCAGGGGATCTCCGTGGTGAACGGTTTCTCGAGGAGCGGGTTCGTGTTCCTCGGCCTGATCGCCACCGGTCTTCCATCAAAAAGAGCCCTCGAACTGAGCTTCCTCATAGCCCCCGTTTATTTCATCGTGAAGCTCGCCTTTGTGAGCGGATGGGTCCCGGCGCTTCCTGTTTCACTGCTCTTTACCGCTTTCCTGACGGCGTTCGTGACGAGCATACTTACGATGGAAGGTCTGCTACGGGTCGTGGACGCCCTTGGGGATAGGACTTTCATCGCGGTCTTTGGTTTGATACCCGTAATAGTCTACCTGCTGGAGGTGATCCTGTGAAGGGTGTTGTACTCGCCGCTGGAAAAGGGGAAAGGCTTCGCCCCCTGACGGACGATAGACCAAAGGTCATGCTCAAAGTGGCCAACAGGCCGATAATCGAGTACGTGCTGGAGAACCTCGACCCCTTCGTGGACGAGTTCGTTGTGGTGGTCCGCTACGAGAAGGAGAAGCTCATCCGAGGCCTGGGGGACGAGTTCAACGGCAAGCCGATAACCTACGTTGACCAGTTACCGGGCGAAGGCACCGCCAAGGCCATAGAGTCGGCCAGGGAACTTATAGACGGGGAGGAGTTCATGGTTGCTAACGGCGATATCTACTTCGAGATGGAGGGAGTGAAGGAACTCCTGGCAGCTTTCAGGCGGGAGAAGGCGGACGCGGCCCTTCTCGTCAAGGAGTTCGATGACCTGGGCCACTTCGGTAAGGTTGAGGTTCAGGGGAACCTCGTCTCCGCGGTGAGAGAAAAGCCTGGAAACGTCCCGGGTTACGCGAACCTCGGGCTCTACATATTCAAACCGGACGTCTTCGAGTTCCTTCAAAAGACCGCGATCAGCGAACGCGGGGAGTACGAGATAACGGACACGATAAACCTTATGATAAGAAAAGGAAAAAGGGTGGCTTACGCGATCTATTCGGGTTACTGGAACGATGTCGGGAGGCCGTGGAACCTGCTCGAGCTGAACGAGTACCTCCTGAAGAACAAACTGAAACACGACA
The DNA here is from genome assembly GCF_002214365.1 of Thermococcus celer Vu 13 = JCM 8558. Taxonomy (NCBI): domain Archaea; kingdom Methanobacteriati; phylum Methanobacteriota; class Thermococci; order Thermococcales; family Thermococcaceae; genus Thermococcus; species Thermococcus celer. The sequence goes on along the minus strand of NZ_CP014854.1, from coordinate 1,778,123 downwards.
TCAGGGGCATCGTCGAGGAGGGCGCCACGATAGTCCCCCCCGTGGAGATCGGCGAGGGAACCGTCGTGAGGAGCGGGGCCTACATAATCGGGCCCGTTAAGATAGGCAGGAACTCCCGCATAGGCCCCAACTGCTTCATAAGGCCGTACACGAGCATCGGCGACGACTGCCACGTTGGCAACGCCGTCGAGGTCAAGAACTCGATAATAATGGACCACAGCAACGCCCCCCACCTGAACTACGTTGGTGACTCGATAATCGGGGAGGATACCAACCTCGGCGCCGGGACGATCACGGCGAACCTGAGGCACGACAAAGGTTCTGTGAGGGTCGAGGTCAAGGGCAAGCTCGAGGACTCGGGGAGGAGAAAGCTCGGGGCCATAATCGGCCACAACGTGAAGGTTGGCATAAACGTCAGCATCTACCCGGGAAGGAAGATAGGGAGCAACTCGTTCATCGGGCCTGGGGTCGTGGTGGATAGAAACGTTCCGAGCGGGAGCCTCGTGGTCGTTAAACAGGAAAAGAAGGTGATGAAGAGATGAATCTGGGAACCGTAGTTTCGGTCACCAACTTCCTGTCCCGATGGGCCCTGTTCATCGCCGTTGCCTACAAGGCCTACAAAACCCGGGACAAGGGCGGGGTCCTGCTGAGCACGGCGTTCTTCATAAACGCCCTGGACGTTGAGAGCTACATCTTTACTCCACTCGGTATTAACATGGCCCCCGCGGCGTACAGGGTCGCCTCTCAGATACCTAACTTCTTCATAGCGGCCCTCCTCATATGGGGAGCCCTTCACCTCAAATACACCACGAGCAAGCTCAAGCACGTCGTGTACATCTCGGTGTTCCTGGCGGCTTCCTACGTGTGGCTGTTCCTGGTGGCGGCTAATCTCTTTCACGATGACTTCGCCGTGGAATCGTCGTTTCCGATCTTCTCGTATAGTTTCGCCCTCGTGTACTTCGGTTGGATTCTGATGGAGGGAGAGATATCGACCAGCGGTGTAGACTCGCTCTTCCCGTGGGGACTGATACTCCTGGGTCTCCTGAACTTCACCTACCCGGTGACCAGGAACGTTGACTGGTTCGTCCCGATAGGATTCTCACTGGGTGCTCTGTTCAGACTGATCGCGGCGGTGGGCGCGCTTAAGTTCGTCTTCATCCTCATCTCCCCGGCGGGCCCCAATGCCATGTTACCGGGGCCAATACCTCCCGGAACCTTTCTCTATCCTTCGAGGGGTGCTGTAGTTAAGGAGTTTGGGAATATCGAGGAACTTCCGAACCTCCTTGCGATAACGAGGGGGGACCTGGGCGATATTCGAAACAGGCTGAACCCAAATGCGCTGGTGTTCTGGATTACACGGGTCGCGGAGGGGGAGATCCACGACTCCCCAAGGATATACGCCATCAGCCCAACCAAGATAGGAATACTAACCGATTTGATAACCAAGGCCGTGGAGAGCGGTTACCGCGTTCTGTACATAGACGCCGTGGAGTACCTGATCATAGAGAACGGCTTTGAGAGAACCATGAAGTTCCTCCTGAACGTGAAGGACCGCGTGCTCGTTGCCAACGGGACGGTGATACTCGTCACGGATCCAAGCACGTTAGATCCGGCACAGAGAAAAATCCTGGAGAGAGAATTTCGGGGGGAGTGATCCCCCTCAATCCAACCCCATCCTCTCGAGGAAGCGCTTGTAGTAGCGGGTGTCCTTCTCAAGCTCCGCCTTCTGGAGTATCTGCTTCTCAATGGCCCGCAGGGCATCGTGAACGGCCTGTATTGCACCCCACGTTTCCCCGGTCGCCACGAAAATCCCCCTGTCGGTTACGACGCGCATCCTCGCCTGGTAGAGGTGAACCCCCCTGAAGCGCTCGTTGAAGCGCCTTATGTAAAGGTAGATTATCCCCTCCTGTCCGAGGAGCTCCTCGTAGCCGTCGACGAAGCGTTTCACATCCTCTATTATTCTCTCCCTGGTGAAGTCGCTGAGCACTGAGGCGTCACCGCCCAGCTGGAGGTAGAAGCGGGCCTCCTTCTCGACCATTCTCGATATCGGGAGCAGCATGTCCTTGACGGTGAGAACACCCTTGACGCGGTTGTTCTCGTCGACGACTATAAGACCGTCGATGTTGTTCTCCATCATGGTGTCAACGGCCTCCCTGAGGGTGGCTTCCGGGGATATGGTGATAACACCCCGCATCATGACGTCACGCAGCGGCATGCTGAAGGGGGGTATCTTCTCACCCGAGATCTCGCCGTACTGGGCCCTGAAACGGGGCTTGATGAACCTTATGATGAGGTCGTGCAGGGTCACGAGGCCCTCGAGCTTGCCCTCCTCGTTGACCACCGGTATCCTCGATATTGCGTTGTCGCGCATGGTTGCGAACGCCTTCGCGACGGTGTCTTCAGGCCTAAGGGTTATGACGTCCTTCGTCATGAACTCCTCGACCTTCCTCTTCCCGAACTCCTCCTGGGTTATCCTCCTCAGCAACTCCATATCGTTTATAACCCCGATGATTTCAGCCTTGCTCTCCCCGACGGGGAGGGAGCGCAGATCAACCTCCATCATGAGCTTGGCGGCCTTGCTGAGGTCCTCATCGGGCTTGATAACCGGAGCGGTCTTGTAAACGTCCCTGACCTTGGCCCGGGTTGGGTCCCACTTAAGGTGGGAGCGCACTATCAGATCCTGCGTCAGAACCCCCTTGTACAGGTTTCCATCGAAGACCAGAATCAGGTCGGGGTCTTCCTTCTCAAAGATTCCGATCGCCTCAGAAAGCGGGGCGTCGATGTCTATTTTCTGGAACCTGTCGGTCATAACTTCCTGCACGAGAATACCGACCATCTCTGCCACCTCCCTTCACTTACTATTAGGGCGGCCGGGGATTTAAACTTTTGCAACCACGACAATTTTAGTTAACCATGGTTAATAAATTTTTCGCGGAAAGATTTATAAAACCCTGGCGAGAACCTCCAACCGCGCCGGGGTAGCCTAGCCTGGGAAGGCGCGGGACTCGAGATCCCGTGGGTTTTACCCACCAGGGTTCAAATCCCTGCCCCGGCGCCAGACTGCCGGGCCCGAAAGGGTTCTCTCCTCCTTCCCCAACATTTACGATTCCATCGGATTCGTTCTTCCTGTTGAATACCACGAGAAAACCCGTGGGTCCTCGATCTGCAGAATCTTCTATGGAGGAATAAATGGATGGGACATGAAAACAGAACTCACGTGGTCACGTAAGCCCCATCCTTCTCGACTATAACCGTGTGCTCGAACTGGCTCACCAGTCCACCGCGGACCTCCCTGAGTATCTTGTAGCCGTATATCGCCCCGGCCCTCTCGAGCTGGGCCAGCGCGATCTTAAGTCCTCCCTCGTTCATGACCCCCTGGAGCCAGCGGTAGGCAAAGGGGAGGGTGTTGTACTCCCTCTTTACGTGCATGAGCAATCTCCTCGCCTGGGCCATCCTCACGGGCCTGTCGCGGACGTACATGAATATCAAAGCTGGGGGAACCTCTATGACCTGCCCCGCTCCGGTGGTCGCGAAGGGCTCTATCGCTATCACGTCCCCCTCCTTCAGCACGTAGCTGTCGTTGGGGCGGTAGATGTTCGGTATGCTTATCCCTGCGTGGAGCTTGTAGCGCTCTATCTTGTGACCGCTGAGGTTGACTATCGGGTTAAAGCCGTGGCCCCTTATCGTCTCCTCTATGACCTTTCCAATCTCGCTGATCTTAACGCCGGCGCGTATCACGCTAATGGCGTTCTCGAGGGCCTCCTTCGATGCGACCATCAGTTCATCTTCCTCCATCCCGACCCTGAAGGTCAGCGCCGTGTCGGCTATGTACCCGTCGATGTGAACGCCAAGGTCGAGCTTCAGGTAATCACCCTCCCTCAGAACCGTCCCGTCGCCTTTGTAGGGGGTGTAATGAGCCGCTATCTCGTTTAGGGAGAGGTTGCAGGGAAACGCGGGTTTTCCGCCCAGTTCAACTATACGCTTCTCCACGAACTCGGCGATATCGTAGAGTTTCGCTCCTGGTTTTATCATGCCTGAAACTTCCTTCTTTACCTGCCTTGCTATCTCCCCCGCCTTTACGAGGGCATCCCTTCCGTCCACTTTCTATCACCGGGATAAGAAGGCCCCACTCCCCCTTAAACCTTCCGCTCCATGAAAAACCTTTTATTGGGTACGGGTACCACCACTACGGTGGGCCCATGTTAGAGCTCAGGAAGTACGTTAACGTCTCGGACGATGTGTTCGTGGTTAAAAATCTCATAGGGGCGATCCTGCAGGGCGTTGGAATCGCCTACCTTTTCCCGATCCTGCTCATATGGTTCTACCCGGATGAAATAAGCTACGTGTATTATTTTGTGGCTCCGGGCGTTTTCTCGATTCTCCTCGGGGCGTGGCTGGCGAGGCACATGGGAAAAATAGAAGACGTCAACCTGAGACAGGCCATGATAGCCGCGGCCTTCACCTGGCTCCTCGCCTCGCTCATAAGCGTTGTTCCTTTCATGGGCATAGCCAGGATGTCATTCACAGACTCATGGTTCGAGAGCATGAGCGCCTGGACGGGAACGGGTCTCACCATGATGAGCCACCTCGAGAGCTATCCCCGTATAATCCTCTTCTGGCGGGCCTGGATGCAGTGGCTCGGTGGGATAGGCATAGTGTTAGTCGCGCTGACCGTCCTTATCCGTCCGGGCGTCGCCGCCGCGAGGCTCTACCGGGCGGAGGCGAGGAGTGAGAGGATACTCCCCAACATGGTCAACACGGCGAAGGTCATATTCCAGATATACCTCGCCCTAACGCTCGTGGGCATCTACCTGTACTACATCAACGGCATGTCGATGTTCGACGCCGTTGTGCACACCATGACGGGCCTTGGCACGGGTGGCATGAGCAGTCACGACCTCAGCATCGGCTACTTCCATAGCACCGCGATAGAGGCTGTTACGATATTCCTGATGATAATGGGTGCTGTGAACTTCACGGTTCACTACCGCCTCTTCAAGGAAAAGCGCCTCAAGCCATTTTTCCAGGACGTTCAGGTCAGGTACATGTTCTTCTTTCTGCTTCCGGTCATAGCGCTGATGGCCTTCAATCTCACCCAGGTCGGGGACGGCGTTGGAACTGCACTTAGGCAGGCGATCTTCCATTCAGTCTCGGCGATAACCTGTACCGGTTTCGAAATCGCTGACCTAAGCAAATATCCTGAGCTTTCCAAGTTCCTCCTGGGGATCCTCATGGTGATAGGTGGCGGCGCCGGAAGTACCGCCGGCGGTATAAAGCTGATACGCGTTACCCTTATGTACGAGAGCCTGAAGTGGACCCTCCAGAGCGCCATCCTGCCCAAGGGAGCGGTCATAAAGCGGAAGGTGGGCAACTACGTGTTCAGCGAGGAGGACGTCCAGGAGGTCATGAGCTTCACCATGACGTACTTCGCCTTCCTCCTCATAGGCACGGTCTACACGATGATAAGGCTGGGAACGAACCTCACGGATTCCTTCTTTGAGATAGCCTCCGCCCAGGGCAACGTGGGGCTCAGCGTGGGCATAACCTCCCCCGCATTACCCCTCGACATGAAGGTGCTCCTGATACTCCACATGTGGATAGGAAGGCTGGAGATCTTCTCGACCCTCGTCTTCATAATAAGCGTCTTCTTCCTGGCACCCAGGATGGTGAGGAGGAGATGAAGGTCATCAGCGTTGAGAACCTCAGCTTCAAATACCGGAGGGCCAGGAGTTATTCATTGAAGGACGTGAGCTTTGAGGTGAAGAAGGGGGAGCTGCTGGGAGTGATCGGCCCGAGCGGAAGCGGGAAGTCAACGCTCTGTCTCGCCCTCAACGGGATAATCCCGAACTCGATAAAGGGGGAGTTCTCGGGCGATGTCGTGATAAGGGATCCAAGAACCGGGGAGGAGTACAACACCAAAGAAACGCCAGTCTCAAAGCTCCCAACGGTGGTCGGTCTCGTCCTCCAGAACCCGGAGAGCCAGCTCTTCAACATGACGGTCGAGGAGGAGGTGGCCTTCGGGCTCGAGAACCTCGGTCTGGACAGGAACGAGATACTCCGGCGTCTCCGCTGGGCGCTGGAGGTGACGGGGTTGAGGGGGCTCGAGAAGGAGTTTCCACCCAACCTCAGCGGCGGTCAGCAGCAGAGGCTGGCCATAGCGGCGGTTCTGGCGATGAGACCCGCGATTCTGGTCCTGGATGAGCCCACCAGCCAGCTGGATCCCGTTGGGAAGAGGGAGGTTCTGGGTCTGGTGTCCCTCCTCAGAAAGGAGCACGGGATGACCGTTGTCCTGGTTGAGCACCACACGGACTACGTATTCCGCTTTGCGGACAGGATCCTGGTCATGGACGATGGGGGAATCGTCCTCGAGGGCACCCCGCGGGAAGTTGCTGAGGAAGCCGAGACCCTGAGGAAGCTCGGGATAAAACTGCCGGCGAGCCTCGAGATCTCCCACGAGCTCAGGAAAAGGGGAATTATCGAAAGCCCCGCCTTCACTGAGGAGGAGCTTCTTTCCCGGATAGGAGGTCCTTCAGGCTGAGGGACTGGCCGAGCAGGGAATTCTTGAGGTCGTAGAGCTTGAGCATAACCTCAAACCGCGTCTCGGGATCCTCTATCTTCTCCGCCACCTTGAACGCCGCCGTTAGTATCTTCAGGGCCGTATCCCTGTCCCTTTCGCTCTCTATCTGGGCCATGTAATAGAGCGCCATCGCTCTGTGGAAGGGGCTGGATATGTGATCGAGGATGGGGGCGACCTTCTCAACGTCCCCTTCACGGTAGAAGATCTCCGCCAGATGGGCAAGAACGACGTCGAGCTTCTCGGGGTCGCGAACCAGCTTCATGGCGTATCCGGCCTTCTTAAGGAGGTTCGAATTTATGAGGATCATCAACACGTCCCGGATTATATCCGCGCGGTCTCCGGCGAGGTTTATCGCCGTTTTCACGGCCAGGTCTCCGTTGAACTCATCGTTCAAAAGATAGAACAGAACGGCGAGATCTCCAAGCAGCAGCGCTCTGTAACGCGGATTGGAGAGCGAGTTCACCAGGGGTATGAGTTCCTTCAAACTCGCCCTCATTCTCTCCGGTTCGCCGGAGTCCTCCTTTTCTCCTGCCCCCTGGAGCTTTTCCCTCATGGAGCGCATGATCATTCTCAGGGCGAGGAACAGGTTGGGCTCGCTCTCGAGTTCTTCGGTGAGTTCGAGGGCCCGTTCAATATCGCCCATCCCCAGGGCGCTTTCGATGTCCTCGAGTGCCTCAAGTTCGGACCTTTTCCCTTGGCCTTTCAGTGATTTAAAGAACTCGTCCAGCCTCCCCATGCTACACCTCCTTCCCCATCGCCAGCTCCAGATACGAGCGCCTCTCGAACTTCTTAACGCCCAGGGACTCGAGGATTTCCCTGAGCTTTTTCACGGTCTCCTCGACGATGTCGCTCCTCTCGGTTAGGCATTCTACCTCCACGAACTTCCCGAGCCCCTCCACATCGTCGAGGTCTATCACTATCCCCTTGTCCACGTAGTACTTCTCCCGCGTCTTCTCAATTGTGAGAACCTCCTCGAACCCAAGGCTCCTCAGTATCTCCGCGTGTCTGTCGGGGTCGCTTATGGGAACCTCTATTTCCTTGCGGGTTTTTGAGTTCGTATCCATCTTTGGCCCCTTGTAGGTTAGAAACGCCTCAAAATGGCCGTCAAAGCGCTTTACCCTTATCCTGAGGGCCTCGTCGGTCTCCGCAAAATCGCGGCACGGATGCCTGAAGTATGTGTCCTCGTGGTATTCCTTTCTTATCAACTCAAACTTCTCTCTGACGCGTTCAAAAACGCCATCGTCCGCGTATCCCTTAACCTCAACCTCTATCATCGGCTAACCTCCTGGAGTACATTGACCTTGGAAAAGATAAATCTTTCCTTTTATCCCTGAAAGAAAAGCACGGGAGAGAAAGAACGAAGAAAGGGAAGGGTTCCTCACGGGGTGAGGTCCATCTCCTTAAGCTCTTCGAGGAGGTGCCTGGCGAGTTTGATGGTCATGTCGATGTCCCTTAAATCGGCGGTCTCGACCTGGCTGTGCATGTAGCGTATCGGAACGCTGAGAACGGCAGTGGCAACGCCCTCGCGGTTTATCTGCATGATGTTGGCGTCCGTTCCGGTCGGCCTCGGTGAAGCCTCGACCTGGAGCGGGATCCCGTACTTCTTTGCCACCTCATCCGCGAAGGCCCTGAGCTTCGGGTTTATGTTCGGCCCGACGTCCATGACCGGCCCGCCGCCGAGCTTTGGCACTATCTTGCCCTTGTCGCCGACCTGCTTGGCGAAGGTGACGTCCATGGCAATACCTATCTCAGGGTCGATGGCGTAGCTCGCGACCCTCGCGCCGCGGAGCCCGACCTCCTCCTGGACCGAGGCGACGAAGTAGATGTCCGCCTCGTGGTTCTCAACAGTCTTCGCCGCCTCTATCATGGTGTAGAGGCAGACCCTGTCGTCGAGGTAGGGCGTGGCGATCCTGTTCTCGTTGAGCTGAACGAAGGCTGGAGCGTACTCTCCGATGGTCCCAACGCGGAAGCCCATCTCCTCCGCTTCCTCCCTGCTATCGGCACCGACGTCCACGACGACGGTGTCCCAGTCGGCGGCCTTCTTCCTGTCCTCCGGCTTCTGGAGGTGGGGTGGTATGTGGCCAACAACGCCGAAGCGCTCGCCCTTCTCGGTGAAGAACCTTATCCTCTGGGCGACGAGCGTTCTGGGGTCAACACCGCCTATCGGAACGATGTGAAGGTAACCGTCGTTGTCGATGTGGTTCACCATGAGGCCTATCTTGTCCATGTGGGCCGCGATCATCACCCTCGGCCCCTTGCCCTTCTTGTGCGCGATGACGTTGCCGAGTTTGTCAACCTTGACCTCATCGACGTAGTCCTTCAGGGCCTCGATAACGACGTCCCTTATTCCAAGGAACTCGTACCCGGAGACGCCCGGGGCCTCAACAACCTTTCTGAGCAGTTCAACGTCCACCATGGCTTTCGCCTCCTTTAGATTTCCATCTGAATGTGTTTGCATTACTTAATAAGGTTTACGAAGGGAAAGAAAACCGTATCAGCCCAGGATGACCTGGAGGTAAGCCTCCTCCTCTGGATCGAGGTGCTCTATCTCCCAGACAACTGCTCCATCCTTTACCTCCGCCTTTCCTTTGGTCGCCCTCACCCCCACCGCGTTGACGGCCCTCTCGAACCTGAACCCGTCTATGCCCACGAGCCTCGGAGCTTTGACCTTGACGAAGTAGTATCCCTCGAGCATCTCCTCCCGGACTATCGGCCGGAAGAAGGCGGCGTAGGACGTCCCGGCTAACAGGAGACCGGATACCAGCAGTATCGCCGCCAGCGGCCCGTAGTTCTTTGGGGGTTTTTCTGGAGTCGTCGGGGTTACGGAGGGGATGTTCGTGGGCGTGGTAGTTGAGGAGGTGGTCGTTGGTTTGACCGGTGGGGACACCCTGACGGTGGTTTCTCCTCCTATGTACATGCTGCTTTCGGCACGGAGCATTAACGTTCCGTAGCCGGTTTTCTCGAGGTTCACCTCCGCGATACCCGAGGGGTTCGTCGTTGAGTAATCCTTTCCGAGGGGGCCGGAGGCGGTCACGGTTACGTTTGGAACCGGCTTCCCCGCCGAGTCCACCACTCTAACGAGGAGGGTCTCGTTTTCCTGGGTCGCGCTCAAAAAGAGCTTTTTGACATCTATGAGGGTTCTCGCCACCTTCCCGTCGAGGTTCAGGACAAGCTCGTAGGTTCCGGGTTCGTCGACGAGATAGGAGACCGTTCCATCGTCGTCCGTCTTAAAGGACACCCCGTTTATCTTCACGGAAATATTAGACACCCCTCTGCCCTTCTCGTCGTAAACGCGGACGTATATGGCCCCGTTCTCGAAGTAAGCGTCGTATCCCAGGTTTCTCTGGTAAACCCTGAACTCCGCGGTTTTGCTCTTGAAAACACCCCCGAAGTTGGCCCAGAAGTAAACGGAGTAATTGCCGACCTCGGGCTTCGTTAGTCTAAGCTCCTTAACCCAGCTCTCCCCCGGCCTCAGGTAGATCGTCGTGGCGAACCTTTCCAGGACGGTTCCATCGCGTGAGAGCGTGTACCCCAGTCTGCCGATGATGACGGCGTTCGCCCTGGACGTTACCCTCAGGGGTATCGTGACGTTGTTACCGTAGATGTACTCGTCGTTAACGTCCACCCTGAGCGTGTAATCAACGAAGGTCTTGACGTGCACTTTTATCTTGGCCTCGGAATAGCTCGAGCCCGCCCTGGCCACCAGGGTCAGGTTGTACTCCCCGGGGTTGACGTTGAGGATCTTGATGGATATCTTTTCCGAGATCGTGCCGTTGGGTTCAATGGGTTCCCGGATGACCCTGCTCCCGTAGAGAAAGCCCTTCGTCGGGCCCGTAACGTAGACCGTGACGTTGGATACCGTCTCGTTCCCCAGGTTCCTGAGCTGGAACGGGATCACTATCGTATCACCGGGAACCCCTGAGAACTCATCGTTGAGCGGAACGATTACGAGCGGCGACTGGGCGCTAACCCGCGGAAGGAGAATCGGAATCAGTAGGATTATCAGCAATAAACCTCTAAGCTTCACCCTTTATCACCCCTTGCAGGGACCTCTGCCTCCCGATGACCTCGTCAAACGTGAGGTAGTTCTTAGTCTGCAGACCAAGCTTATAGTTTTTGCCGCCCTTCTCGAGGTCCTCCGGGAGGAAGAAGCGCCAGCCGTTGTTCACGAACTTCACAGCTATGACGGGTTTCGCGCCGAACCTCTCCGAGAAGGAGACGAGCTTCTCGTAGTCCTCCTCGCTGAAGTACAGTCTCTCCGAGCGGGTACTCTTGACCTCTACGCAGAGGTATACCCTCCCGTTGCCCGCCACGATGTCCACTTTTTTGCTCCCGGCGGAGCGCACCACCGCGAAGCCCGCCTTCTCGAGCATCCTTATGAGCTCCCTCTCAGCGCTCGCTCCCCTCCGGTACTTCATGGGACTCCCTCACCCCAAGTTACCCGGTTAGGTTTATAAGCCATGCCAAAGATTTAAGCCCGGTGATGGAGATGGCGATTTACGAACTGGCCGGGAAGAGGCCCAAGGTTCACGAGACCGCTTTCATAGACGAGACAGCCTCGGTCATAGGCGACGTCGTCCTCGAGGCGAAGACGAGCGTCTGGCCGAGCGCCGTTCTTAGGGGCGATATAGAGCAGATCTACGTCGGAGAGGGCTCGAACGTCCAGGACAACGTCAGCGTACACACCTCCGACAACATGCCAACGATAATCGGTAAGTACGTCACCATCGGCCACAACGCCGTCGTCCACGGGGCGAGGATAGGGGACTACACCATCATCGGCATGGGCGCGGTCGTACTCGACGGGGCTAAGATAGGCAACCACGTCATAATCGGCGCCGGGGCTCTCGTCCCGCCCGGTAAGGAGATACCCGACTACAGCCTCGTCGTTGGCGTTCCGGGCAGGGTCGTCAGGCAGTTAAGCGAGGAAGAGATAGCCTGGACGAAAGAGAACGCCGAGATATACATCAGGCTCGCTCAGATGCACGCCTCGAGCAGGAAGAAAATTGAGTGATGGGAATGATTTTCCGTCTCGTCTCCCACGTCCCCCGTATTTTATTCAAGCCCGTTTACGACCTCTACGAGGACTACCTCCTGGATAAGGTTAAGTCGGGGAGCATTCCGAGGCACGTCGCCATAATAATGGACGGGAACAGGAGATGGGCGCGGAAGATGGAGAAACCGCCGTGGTACGGCCATCTCTTTGGGTCCCGGAAGCTCGAGGAGATACTCGAGTGGTGCCGGGAGCTCGGGATAAGGACGCTCACCGTTTACGCCTTCTCCACGGAGAACTTCAGGAGGACCCCCGAGGAAGTGAGGGCCCTCATGAACCTCTTCGAGGAGAAGTTCAGGGAGCTGGTAAAGGACGAGAGGGTTCACAGGTACAGAATCAGGGTCAACGTTCTCGGGAGGAAGGAGATGCTCCCGGAGAACGTGAGGAAGGCCGCGGAAGAGGCGGAGAGGGTCACGAGGAAGTACGGGGACTACGTCCTCAACATAGCCCTGGCCTACGGAGGAAGGAGCGAGATAACCGATGCCGTCAGGGACATCGTCAGGGACGCCCTGGCCGGGAGGATCAGACCGGAAGATGTGGACGAGGACCTCGTGAAGAGGTACCTCTACTACCCCAAAATGCCCGACCCGGACATCGTCATAAGAACCGGGGGCGAGGTTAGGATAAGCAACTTTCTCCTGTATCAGATAGCCTACAGCGAACTCTTCTTCGTTGACGTTTATTTCCCAGAGTTCCGAAAGATCGACTTTCTGAGGATAATCCGCGAGTACCAGAAGAGGGGGAGACGTTTCGGAAGGTAGCGTCCATTCTCCTGACTCTCCGGCCTCACCGTTGAGGACCCGTTTTAAAATTTTTCGCTAAACTTATTAACGTTGGGCGCGATTTTTCCAACGGTGGTGATTAATGACCTACGGTGAGCTGAGTCCAAGGATCAAAAAGGTCTACGCCCAGGTGAGGTACATAGACGATTACCACTGGGAGATCACGGGAGAGAGCATAATCGGTGTTCACAAGAAGAGCAACGTGAAGGTTATCATAGAGGTCGCGGATAACAGGGAGCACGCCAGGGAGATGGCCGAGAACGGTAACGGCGATGGCATCAGGATAATAGCCGTTCCCGATAGGAGCGTCTTCCTGGTTCACAACGGGGTTTTCATCCTCACCTACCGCTACCTCAAGACGACGCTCGCGGACATAAACGACCACATCATCTGGAGCGGGTTCAGGGTGGTCGAGGGTGATGGAAGGCTGATTCAGGAGGACTTCTACGAGTACCTCGGTGGGGCCTTCCTCGAGCACGTAAAGAACAACATGCTCGCGGGACAGGACTACGTGTTCTGGCAGTTCTACAGGTGCCCCAAGTGCGGGAAGTACGTTGACGTCGAGAGCCTCGAGACACACCTTAAGGGACACGGGATAAAGCATTACGAGCAGAGCGAGGAACGCTACGAGGTCTTCGAGATAAACTTCCAGGACGGGAAGGTCTACGATACGTCCGGCAGGGAGGTACCCCTGAAGGAGTTCAGCGAGGAGGCGAAGGACTTCCTCAACGAGATAAAAGAGGGCGTGAAGGGGGCTGTTCTCTAAATAGTAACTGTCACAACATTTGAATATTTTTGTTTTTCAAAAAAACTTTAAATAGCTCCGTGTTTAACTGTTGATGTCCCCGATATGTGGGGTTTTAAGCCCGAATGGGGGCTGGAAACGGAAGATGTGGGGAGTTTCCGTTCCCCCCGAAAGCCCTCCAATGAAGCCTGAGGAGGGAAGGTTAACCGTAACAATGTTTACAAAAGTTACGGCTAACCAGAACGGGTGAGCCACCCATTCCCCCAACTCCGGGAGGGATATGAATGGAGAAGAACATCCTCGACCTCTTCCGAGGGGAGTACCTCCCGGGTTCCACCATAAGCATCATCTACGATGCCTATTCTTCCGCGTGGAGGATCCCCCTCCTTCTCCTCAGGCATGCGGTTGAAAGGGGTTACTTTGCCATCGTGTCCAACTACTCGGGACCGTTGAGCCTTTTCATGAGGAAAGCCGGCACGGTTGGCCTCGACGTGGAGAGGGAACTGGAGAACGGAAACCTTGCGATTATAGACCTCTTCGGTACAAGGTACGGGTCAAAGAAACCCCTCCCGAACGTATTCTACCTGGACAATGTCGAGCCGGAGACCCTCAACCCGAAGATAGACCGGATTTACTTCACTCATCTACGGGAGTTTATGGAGGGAAGACCAGTTTTCAGACTGATCCACACGCTCGATGGAGTTTCGCTCCTCCTCGGTGAGGAGAGCACCCTCAGGCTCCTCAACCAGACCCTCGCTTCCAAAAGTCAGGAACTCCCGGATTCGGTACTGGCGCAGTCGATAAACCGGGACGTCGTCTCGGAGAGGTTCGTGGCGTGGGCCTCGGGGGTGAGCGACTACGTAATCGTCGCCAGGTCCTGGCTGGAGGAGAACGGTCTCAAGGAGACCCTGTACCTGATATCCGCCCCCTACGAGGACTTTGAACCCGAGACGTACTCGTTCCGCGTTACAAAGGAGAAGGGCGTGGAAAAACTTAAAATACGGAAGATGAGAGAGCTCAACCCCTGAACTTCGGCCTCCTCGACAGGAGAAGCGGCAGGGGCCTTGCCCTGTAGGGGAACCCCTCCGTCTGGGACCTTATCTCCCTTACGAGGTCCTCGAGCCTCATCTCTACCTGCTTCCCGTCGCTCCTCCTCCTGACGGTTATCGTGTCCCCCTCTTTTTCATTCCTGCCGACGACGATTATGTAGGGAATCCACTCCTTCTCGGCCTTCCTTATCTTCTTGTTGAGCCTGTCGCCGGTGTCGTCCACGTCGACCCTTATCTTCGCCCCCTCAAGTTTTCCTGCAACGTAGAGCGCGTAGTCGAGGACCTCGTCGCTGACCGGGATCACCCTAACCTGTATCGGGCTGAGCCAGAGCGGGAAGGCTGGTTTAACCCCCCTGGCCTGGAGCTTCGCCTGCTTCTCGAGTATCGCGTACATAACCCGCTCTATGGCACCGCTCGGCGAGCAGTGGAGGATGAGCGGGTACCTCTCCTTCCCTTCCTCGTCGTAGTAGGTTATGCCGAACCTCTCGGCGTTCTCGACGTCTATCTGGACGGTGCTCAGCGCGGCGGCCTTGTCGAGGTTGTCCACGAAGTTGAACTCGAACTTCAGTATGAAGTAGAAGAACCTCTGGTCCCACATCTCCACGAGGACGGGCTTGCCGATTATCTTGGCCAGCTCGACGATGAAGTCCCCGTGCTCCTCCCAGAAGTCCCTCGTGAAGCGTATCGCCACCTCGTAGTCCTCGGGCGTTAGCCCGACTCCCTTTAGAACCTCCATGCTGAGCTTGTACTGCTTCTTGAACTCGTCCATGGCCTGCTTGAGGTCTCTGGCGACGGTGTGCATATCGGGCATCGTGAAGGCCCTGAGCCTCCTCAGCCCGGACAGCTCGCCGCTCTTCTCCCTCCTGAAGGAGTAGCGCGTGAGCTCGTACATCCTGAGAGGCAGGTTGCGGTAGCTTATCGTGGCGTCCTTCTTTATGAGGAACTGGCCAAAGCAGGCGGCGAAGCGCAGGAAGAACTTCTTGTCGCCGCTCTTGACGACGTACTGCCTCGCCGGGAACCTGTTGAGGTACTTCTCGAGGGCCGGGTGCTCGAAGTCGTACATTATCGGCGTCTCGACCTCCATCGCCCCGTACTCGACGACCTTCTCGGTGACGTACTGCTCGAGGAGACCCTTGATGAGCCTGCCCTTCGGATAGTACCTGAGGTTTCCGGCGTCGCTTCCGGGTTCGTAATCCACCAGCTCGTGCTCGAGCATCAGCTTAACGTGGGGCGGCTCCCTATCGGCCACCCTGTTCTTGCTTATCTCGTAGTTGGCGAACTTCCTGAGGTTCTCATGCCCCGTGAAGTCGAACTTCTCCACGTCGATGAGCTCGCCCTCGGGCGTGAGGACGTACCAGTAGCTCTTAAGCTCCTCTTCCTTCTCGAGGGCCACGTTGCGCTCCTCCTTGTTCACCTCGCCCTCGGGAACCACCGTCCTGCTGAGCTCCGCCAGAGGGTGCCCCTTGCAGCTCAGCCTGAAGGCCTTGTAGTAGCCGAAGGGGGCGCGCCTGACCTCGAAACCCTCCTCCTTAAGCCTCTCCTCGAGCTTCCTGAGGACATCGAGGGCAACGTCGGGCTTCGCCAGGTCGCTGCTGAGGTGGGCGAAGGGGTATACGAAGACCCTCTCGGCCTTAACCTGACCCGCGACGTCCTTTATTTCCGCGAGGGCCTTCTCGACGACCTCATCGGGGTTGACCTCGTCGACCTTCTCGACGCTCGCAAAGACCGCCAGAACCTCATCGAGGCGGCCCTTCCTTTGCTCCTCGTTTATCGGTTCGGGGTTCTTGATGGCCTTATCCCTGACCTCGTACTCCAAATAGTCGCTGTGTATCAGAAGCATTCTCATCCTAACCACCACCGTGGGCTCAATTGGAATCACTAAAACTTTTCCCCATCCTTTATAAATCCTCCCCGATGGCAAAGGCTTAAAAAATCAGAGCTGGAACTCTCATGGAGGTGGAAGGATGGATGATAAGAAAGGCGTGAAAGACGGCGATCTCGTTCTTCCGGGAGACCATCTCGGTGTCATCGAGGAGTACTTCCCCGGCGAGGGAGTTAAGGAGG
This sequence comes from Thermococcus celer Vu 13 = JCM 8558, assembly GCF_002214365.1. NCBI lineage: Archaea > Methanobacteriati > Methanobacteriota > Thermococci > Thermococcales > Thermococcaceae > Thermococcus > Thermococcus celer. The sequence goes on along the minus strand of NZ_CP014854.1, from coordinate 1,761,853 downwards.
AGAACGGAGAGCTCTACGCCATAAGGGCGGGCAGGGTAAGGATCGACCCCGGGCGGATGGAAATCAGGGTTGAGCCCGTAACGGACACGCCTCCCCTCCCGCAGGTGGGGGATGTAGTAATCGCCAAGGTCATAGAGGTCAAGCCCCAGACGGCCATAGTCCAGCTCGTTAAGATAGAGGGGAGGAACGACAGGGAGATAGCCACCTCAAAGCTCGCCGGCATTCACGTCTCCCAGGTCAGGGAGGGCTACGTCGAGAACATGTCAAACGAGTTCAGGGTGGGAGACGTGGTCCGGGCCAGGGTCATAGCCAACGAGAAGAGCCCCATACAGCTCTCGACCAAGGGGCCAGATCTGGGGGTCGTCTACGCCCTCTGCTCGAGGTGCAGAACGGCGCTGGTTCGGCGCGGCGAGCGGTTGATATGTCCCCGCTGTGGCCACGTCGAGACGAGAAAGCTCTCCTCCCTATACCGGAAGCTGAAGGTGTGAGCATGGCAAGGGCGAAGAGGGTAATAACGATTCACGTTCACGACGAGAGGGAGAAGGAGGAACTCCTGAGGGAGATAGGAAGGCTTCGCCTCCCCGCGTTCATCTACGTCCACGCCAAGCTCAACGGCCTCAAGATAAACGTCCAGGGAACGAAGGACGACATCAGGGAGGCCATCGGCAGGATACGGGAGATACACAACCGCGTCCGGGCCAAGCTTTACCCCGACAAGCGCGGCCTCTACCGTTACAGGATAGACGACCTCCTCCGCGAGGCGGGGACGGGCGTTCCAACGCCCATACTCGTAAAGACCCTGGAACTGCTCGGCGAAAGGGTTGAGCTTCGGGAGGGGGAACTGGTAACCTCCATGCCGTGGGAGGAGCTCGTTTCCCTGGCTAAGAGGCTCGGCGGGTACCTCTCCGACGTCTCGCTCCAGACCACCCGGCAGATAAGGGAGGTCGTCCTTCCCGTGGCGGCCCTCAAGGGCCTCGACCCATCCGAGGTCATCGACCTCCTGGTTGAGCTGGGGCTGGCCGAGTGGAAGGAGGATAAGTTTAAATACGAACTGGTGAAGAACAAGGAGCAGGCGATGAAGGGGCTCCTTAGACATCTGGAGGGTGAGGAAAATGAAGATTGAGGTCATCAAGCGTGAGGAAAACGTCCTCGAGTTCTACCTTGAGGGTGAGGATCACACCTTCTCAAACCTGCTCAACGAGGTGCTCCACGAGAACGAGCACGTTACCTTCGCGGGTTACACCATCGAGCATCCCGTCCTCATGGCCAGGAAGCCGAAGTTCAAGGTCGTGACGGACGGGGAGGTGACCCCCGAGAAGGCCCTCGAGGAGGCCGCCCAGAAGATATTCGACAGGTCGAGGGCGGTTCTCGAGGCGTGGAAGTCGGCCATAGGCGAGTAACCACCGTCTCTGGCTCCGTTCTGTTTTTATCCACAACTCTTTTGCCTTTTTCTACCCTTCAAAAACCTTAAAGACCATCCCTCCGAGAAAAAGCGGGTGAGAGCTTGAGGTACGGGAGGGACTTCACGGACAAAGGACTCGCGAAGCTCGGCGATTCTCTGATCAACTGCACCTTTTCCCTCGCCCTGAGCGAGTACCTCGGCAGGCCGACGGGCGAGAGGGTTCCGAACGCGTCCCTCAGCGTGGCGCTCGAGCTGGCAGGACTGAGGCACGTTATCCCGCCGAGGGCTGACAAGCACGGCAAGGGAGACGTAGCGGAGGCCATCTTCGCCTACGCCTGGCTCGAGGGCAGGATAACGGTTGAGGAGGCCGCCAAAATCCTGAGGGAGAACCTCACGGAGGACGTCACCCACTTCTCGCGGAAGAAGGAGGCGGTGGGAAAGGCCTTCGCCGAGGTTTTCAGGGTGATAGGCGAGAGGCTGGGGCTGTGAGGGTTCCGCCGGAAGGTGGCCTAACACGGAGGACGGGAAGGAACCATTGAGTTTTCCCATATTTTTGTATCGTGATGTTCTCGCGTTTTTAATAGTTCCACCTGCTGAGTGTCGCGGATATCACCTCGAGGCGACGAATCAGGTGAAAGATGCCCAAACCAAAGATCAGGCCCATGAGGAAACCCGGGGCTTCAAAGCCGCAGTCCAGGTTTACCAGCGACCACGTGACAACGTACGACAAAACGTACTGGACGGACACGTTGCGCCGCAGGAGGTAGATCAACACGACAACCAGCGAAAGCCCCACGATGCCGAGAACCGCCTTTTCCAAACTTATTAAGGAGATAAAAGGTGGAATCAGCATTACGAGTGCGTTGGGCCCATTCTCTTCAATAAATGTCAAACGCACGACCTCGGAATCGCTGAGGGGAAGGAACGCGGCCAGGAGCATAAATGCCCAAAGTATCACAGAGTAGGGGGCTTTTATCGAATAGACAAGAGGATAAAATCCAAAAACCGGAAGGACAAAGGATAGCCAGAAAATGGAGGTCCTATCACTCCTTGAAAGGTAATAGCTCAATGCGAAGAACGGCAGGGCCACGAGGGAGTACAGGCCGCCGGCAACGACCTTGTCGCTCCCGCTCCATTCGGTGAGTACTTTAAGATTGGCGATCACCAGTGAAATTGGGAAAAAGTATGAAAAGGCCACACCGGCACTTACCTTCCTCATGGAATCACCCTCCTACCACGTTCTTGTTCTTAATCTTCGTATCGGATCGGGCCGAACGCCCGGTTATGAGCATGCCCTGTTTCTTTAAGGTTCAACCCAATCCCTTCCCATAGTTTTCTGGGGTTATCAGTTCAGTAACGTGCGCAAGGAAGTAGAGCGTCGACACGGTATAAGCCAGGGGTATGAGGCAGTATTTATAAAGAAACGCCCAGGACACCAGCACCCAAGTTGCGTAGTAGAGGGTCACGTTTTTCACGTTAAGATCCTTCTGGATGTAATCAACGGTCAGCACTATGAGCCAAATGACTAAAAATAACGCTAAAACCAACAGTTTCATGTTATAGTAAAGGATGAAGAACAGTATCATGACCGAGAGATAGAAGGGAGGATAGCCCAGCAGATGGAAGATCTTGTTTTCCTTGCTCAATCCCTTTGCTGGAGAACCAAATACCAGCATCACAAGTAATAGAGAGATCCCGATAAATGTATAACCCCACCATTCTGAGTCCTGGACTTTGACGTAATAAACGGAGAACGCCATGATTACAACGTTGATAAAAATTGAAAGGCGAAAGAGCCTTCGTTTCAAATCCATCGTATCACCCCAACACTTCATCCCGCTCGGTTTTAATCAACGCTTCCTTGGACATGCTCACCCTGATCCACCACCATACCATGAAAAAGTACGGGATAGCGAAGGGCGAGCGGGTTATCAGCAGGGCAACGGCCGCCTGCAGGTACAACAGCGAAGTTAAAATCCTGCGCTCAAAAAACTCAGGCGGCAGGCGTGTGTAAACAGACTTATCGTTCAATAGCCAAATCACAAGGAGCCCCGTGATACTGAGCGAGACATGCTCCATCATGAAAAGGATTAGCACCTGCGGGAAATACCCGAAGGCAAGTGCCTGTGCTGGATGCAATTTACTTCTATCCGGCCACACTTTCAAAGAGAAGATAAGGGTCGCGGTCATCATCCAAAACACAACGTATAGAGACCCAAGGCCTATATCGAGCCGGGTGCCGTGCCCTATGGTGAGTATAAGCGAGCCCCAAGCCACCGCCGTTGCCGCCAGCGCGAGTATCCCGCCCAGGATTACTCCAACGATGACGGCTATTACCAAAACTAAAAGGAAAATAAAATCGAGAACTTCCAGCATATTTATCCCCCTTTTACGTCATTGGAGTGATATGCCCTCTCCAGCATGCTCATCCCCCCGCGGGCTTGCGTTTATTGACCTGTAAGCTAAAACCAAGGCGACTAAATAGAATACCCCAAAAGCCGTAACTTCGAGCTCTTCCAGTGTAGTTTCAGGGTGCAGGGAGGCTAAAAATCCCAACAACAGGAATATCGAAGCTATTCCCACGATAGCCGGCAGGATTCCGGTCACTATTGGTATAAAGATCAGGAATGCCGTGACCGATAGAAAAACGTTTGTTTCAAGGTATATTACGTACGCCGTTACAAAGCCCACCACACCAACTGTCACTACGTCGGGTGCCACGAAGCTCACGAGTGCCGCGAGCAGGAGAAGACCTTTGATGTTTTCAACAAACGCGTACACCAATAAGAAAACAACCAGGAGTGCCGCCGCCGTGGCTATGTGTGGTGAAAAAGGTGAGGTGTTCTTTCCGATGGATATTTTTCTTAGGGCGCGACTTTGCCGTTTTGGGTTTGTTATAGCCATCCATATCTCGGTGAGTAACGCTATAAGGGTCATTGCTAAAATTGTGGCGGTTACTCCCACGTTAATGGTGGACTTGGTTAGCCGGTCAACCACGATGAACAGGCTTATAAGGAGCGTCAATGCAAAGTGGACGCCCCTCCAGAATCCATGGTAAAATATCAGCCCGTAAAGGATGGAAAGGAAAATGAAGAGCAGTAAGGAGTAACTAATCATTTATCCACCCCCACGCTTCCCTAAAGAATTGGACTACAAATGGCAAAGTCTTTAAAGCATCTTTGGTTCTAACAGCAACTACAAGTTCTTCACCCCCAATAAAATCCAAAATTGCCTGTGTCCCACCGTCCACTACCACGTCCTTGTCATCTTGCCTTATGTTTATCGTGTCATAACCTGTGAAGTGTACGTCGTCACCATGCTGTGGTGATATTATGTACGTTAGCGATATTGAGGCATAAACCCCGAACAGGTCCATCTCAAGTGTGTGAAGTGATGTGTGTGCTGTATTCCTGAAGGTTATCGTAGAAGTTTCAGAGCTCCGTATTGTATCGGGATAGTCCACTACTACCCAAGGGCCAAGAGAGTTAGTAAAGTCTGTGTTGTCCGTATGCCACTCTTTGACCGCCACAGCATTCAAAGAGATGTCATTTTGTGTGGGATTGTAAATAAAGGCCCTGCACACTAATGAAGCCTTGTATTCCGTACCCTTCCAGTTGAATTCTGGGTCATTGCAATCAAACCCCACCTGCTTCAACTCACTTCCCTTCATTGGCTTCACCTCCACCGCAACGTTGCTCCAGTGCTCTTCTCCCGCCCCGTTTGGTTCACCATCGTAATTATCGAGGAAGAGTTTGAACGTGTGATTCCCGACTCCGGCGAGGTTGTAGGTGAACGTCAGGTTTTTATAGCCCTTCGCTGGAATCCTGCCTTCATAACCATCTATCCTTTTAATCACGGCCCCTTCTTCATCTTCGATGAACCCCTTCACCGAAATCGCCGAGTTAGCGTGATTCCACACGTGAACCTGCAGGAACACTAAACCACCACCCTCAAGCTCCACAGGCCAGGCGGTCAAAGCAACATCAAATAGATTAGCCGCCTGCTTGGAAACACTTAAACTTCCACTCTTGGACGCTTTTAGCGTACCATCCAACACTTCAACCCTCCAGTTGTGATTTCCGACGTCAAGCTCGCCACATTCCTCCCTCTTCCCAGGTCTTGTGCGCGTAATACACCAAACCCGCGTGGGCCCGATTGCAGGGGGCATTGTAATCTCTCCGTTCTTCAATCGCTTTCGTGTTCAATGGGGACAGTAATACATGGCTTTAGCCGTATCATGCAACCGCACGCTAACTAAAACCCACAGATACGCGATAACACCGTTCATGATGATACCCATAAGGAATCTAAACCTTGGAAAATCCGATGGGATTAAATAGATGGCCGAGCCCAGGGCGAAGTAGTAGGCGAATAACAACAGCTTATCCCTTCTCTTCAGATTCAAATTCGAGAAGATGAAGCAGTCCAAGAAGAGATAGAAAAGGGCCATGCCCCAGTAGACGATCAAAAGACCAGCACCGAGCGTTATCGCGTCCACCACCAAAAACGGGAAAATGGTAAGGAGGGAGGCGATAACCCCGACTTTAGTCAAGCTAAGGCCTTCACCTTCACAAGATTTGGACTCAGCGTTCATCCAATCCACCTCCAAGTGCCATAGGGGTTTCCGACCATTTACACTTAGACGTAAAGTACCACCAGTAGTTTAAGCACCTTGAATACTTCCATCATCTTCAACCCTCGTTTAGGCTAATTTCATCCCCCGCATGCTTGAACATTCTCCTATTATTCGTCCTTCACTTCCTGCAGGAGATTCATGGCACAGTAAACCACAAATGGAATGTAAGTTAATTGAACAAGGGGATATCCCCAGCACAGTATTCCCGCAAGCACCAATAATCCCGAGTAGTATACGAGCAAGATAGTTTTGTTGAGCCTTTTCTGAATATAGTATACCATCAGCCCGATGGGTGCTAAAATCACCACCGTTTTTACCACAAAGTTCATAGAACTTGATGAGTGGAGAAAGATCGCAAAAGGCACCAGTGTAACCACTGGATAAATTAAGGAGTCATTCACCCTATACCATTTTGAGACTCTTTTACCCGGAACGACAGAAACAAGCCCCACGGTCCACATAAAGACGCCGATAAATGTATAACCCCACCATTCTGAGTCCTGGACTTTGACGTAGTAAACGGAGAACGCCATGATTACAACGTTGATAAAAATTGAAAGGCGGAAGAGCCTTCGTTTCAAATCCATCGTATCACCCTCCAATGACGTTATTATTGTCCCCATCTGAGGGTGTTGGAGCTCTGAGCCAGTTTATAACATCTCTAGCAGTTAAGAGCCAACCTAAAACTCCAAAGAATTTTGATACAACTACTGTCGCTTTTCCTAATGAGCCGCTGGCCACAGTTTCCAATTGTCCAGCATGTTTAGCCACTTTCTCAAGCACATATTGAGCAATGCTTCCTCCTTTTGTTAAAGTCTCAACTTTTTCACCAAGCGAGGGTGATCTATCTCTTATCTCAACAATATCACTACTTGCAACACCACCACTGAAGACTGCTTTGATGAGGTAGGAGTACCCCACAAGTCTGTCACTATAGGAGCCCCACCCAAGTGGTTTCTTCTCAAAGTAATAATTCGCCAGTTCGTCGTTTATCGTTATGATTATTGTCAGGTCCTCCTGCATGTTCGTCGGGGTTAAAGTCACCGTTTGCCTATTAACCCTAACACTGCTCGGACCGTCCGGCCACACCTTCTTACCCCCAAAGTCAACCTCCTTCAGGTTTAACGTAACCGTATTGGCACTTCTGAGCCCAAGGTGCACGGTACAGACCGTTGAGGAGTCCAGTGGAACAATTGCCGGATCACAAACCATACTTGCAATAATGTTCCCAACGGGCTTCACCTCCACCGCAACGTTGCTCCAGTTCTCTTAATCTTTATGGGTGTTCAGTTGTTAACTTCATGGTGGCAGGAATAATAAGCTTTGCTATGTAAATATAAAACACCTAACAAAGTAGTTATCACACTTGGAACCATCAGCATGGGGTCTTCAATTGCTAGCGTCAGTATCCACAATGCTGACAGTGCGGATATTACGAGGCATTTTCCAAGTTTTTGATTTAGGAATGCTATTCCAAGTCCGTCCAGTATCATTATGGCAACCACCTTGAGGGTAGTGACAAAGTCCCTAATTCCACCGTTGTACACTAAATATGCGATTCCAAATGCAATAATAGCCGATATGAGGACATTCTCTCCCGATAACCCCTGCTCTTTCCCATTTGTACTTCTGAGTATCGAGTATGGAACACCCAACGAGAGCATTCCAAACCCTAAACCCACGATGGGGTCCTGAAATGCTTTACTAAGTGCTATCACCTCCCAGGATAGCAAGGAAAGGGCAAAGGAAAGCCGAAGCACCCCCTTCCAGTTGGGGTATGCAACGAGCCCCAAAATTGGAAGCAGGGTGAGATAGATAGCATCCATGTGCATCACCCCGCAACATAATCAATGTACCCAATTGTGATCTCCGATGTCAAGCTCGCCACATTCCTCCCTCCTCCCAGGTCTTGTGCGCGTAATACACCAAGCCCGCGTAGGCCAGGTGAATGATACCCAATGGGATTGCAAGTACTGGCAAATTGGTTTTCCAGTAAACCGCCGCGAACGAAATCACGAACAGGACGAGGAGATAAAGGATGGGTCTCGTTAGACCTTTCGAGAGCCTGCCAAATAACTTCCTCTCATACTCTTCTTTCCATGTCACCACAAGAAAAACGAGTGCTATGAGATACACAACCGTTTCGTTTGTCACTCCCATAACCAGTAGAAGGGCCATGAAAGTCGTTAGGGAAAGCACAGACTCTACCAACGGTCTCCACTTCTTAGGGATTTTGCCCGTTACAATTTTATATGCAAGTAGGGCGATAAAAAGAAAATTAAAGCCAAAATAAAAATAGTAAAGGAACACTTCTCCCAGCGCCACTGGTATCACCCCTAATCACCAATTATCTGGTTGTTGTCCCCATGGTAAACTGGCACAGGCGAATGCAGGACATCCCACCACAGTTTCAGGTATAATGCCATTGCTCCTCCTATCGGACCTCCAACCTCAGGAGGAACCCCCACATATCTCAACAAGTAACCTCCGGCAGTTGCACCATCTGTGAACGTCCCTATGACTTCATCTTTTATTATCTTGACTGCATGGTATGCGTCCCTTGCAACGTCCCCTGCAGTAACGGGCCGTGGATTCATCTGCACCACGCACATTACTGGTTTTCCCGGTGGATGCAGGCGTGCTTTGATGGCTACCGGCGTTCCAAGGTTTATGTCCTGCAGGTCCAATGGTATCCTCTTCTGGAGCTCGTCGTTAATCGGTATCGTGAAGGCGAAGACCCCCAAGGAGTTGGGCCCAAGGTCAAGGCTACGCGGTTTTGGAACTATGAAATTGTCGCTTTTACCGCTGTCGTATATCTGACCGCCCGCGAAGTATACATCCGTTACCTCAAAGTTTAAAGGAGCGTTCCCCAAGTTCTTCACCTTAAAGTTGCACGTTACTGAATCATCATTCTCGCTAACGAATTCCGGGTTACACTCCATCCATGCCGCCACACTGCCGTTCGGCTCCACCGTTATTTTCACATCATCTTCGATCTCCCCGTTGACGTAGAGCGTGAAGTAATAGGCCCCCACGTTGGATAGGGTTATGTTGAACCCGTCTGACCATATGCTGTTGAATGCATAGTATTGGGCACCACCCTCTATCTCACGCGGACTGCGCTCAAATACTATCGAATCACTGAACTCACCCTCTGGAGTTTGATACGCGTAATAAACTCTGATGGGAACATCGTATGCTGGATAATTTCCTCTGTTCTCCACGATCACGTCGAAGTGAACGGTGGTTCCCTGGGTCACTTCACGGGCGACATTCGGCACCAGCCTGCCGAAAAGGTTATCCCCACTAACGTGTACTGTTGTATTCTTTTCATCTTCGGGTTTCTCTTCCTCGTCACTGTTAAGGTAGAGGAGCTGGGTAATCACATTAACGGGCCCTAATTTATTTGCCTTCCACGCCAATGTGAATGTCTTCTCCGAGTTGCCGTCGATACTTCCGCTTACTGTCTTAATTAACTCACCATCAATAAGCAGCTTGATCTTGAGGCTCCGGGTTGAAGGGTAACTGCTCTTAACCCTAACACTGAACCACACAGTATCACCCACTCTCGCATGGTCTGGCTCGGGAGTAAGGCTAACTATCTTCAGTGCCCCCTGAGCCGGTGGATCCGGATTATCATCCCTCACCACCGTAACGCTTCCGCTGAAGCTCTTGGAGATACCGTTCCCAAAGTCACACTCACCACTGTATCCGAAGGTTCCCGAATTTGGATAGTTAACAGTTCCTATCGTCTCCGTAACCCAATCTTCCGCCGGCACGCTGATTTCCGTGTTCAACTGCACAGTGCCAACAGAGGTGCTCGTCTCGGGGTATGTCGCCCTGAGGGTGCACGTTCCGCTCAGGGCCTTACCGTTACCGTTGAAAACATGCACCTTGAAAACCACATTATCCCCCTCATGAATCGTGGTTTCACCCGGAATAACATTAACGGTTATCTTGTTCGGGTCTATAACATCATCCAGTTTTATGGTGGTGGAGTACTCTTTGGTGATCTCCATCTCCTTTGTTCCCCCAGTCGGTTCACTGCCTGCACTGGTCGGCACGGGGCCTGAACTCGAAGTGTAAGTCACTTTGACCGTTCCACTAACGTGAACCTCACCGCTTCCACGAACGTACCCGCTCACCTCACTCTCCACGCTATCGCTGTCCCCTGGAGAGAGGAAGCCCAGGGACGTTGAATCAGTCAATTCGGTGCCGTCGAACGTCACTTTAACATTAGAGACCGCGTTGTCCTCAACGTGGTAGCGAACCACGACCCTGTACCTCGCGTAGTCAGTGCCCTTGTCCACGGCTTCAACGCTAACGCCGTCAATTACGAACCTTCCCCAGGAATCCTCGGGGTTGAGGGCCAGTGCTTCAATTTCGTCTGGAACCTTCGTTGTTAAGCTCGAGTCCGGGGAGGAATCATATGATTCCCCCGATGTAGCGGAATCAAGGGGGAGCATTACCGGATCTCCGGGCTTGATTGGTTCAGGCTTGATTGGTATTGGTTCAGGCTTGATTGGACCTTTAATGGGGCTTACGTGGGAATAAATTACGACAATAGTTAGGGCATCCTTTAACTCTGCGACCTTTTGATTGAGCATCCTATCAATCTCAGTGTTATCATTCCCATAATTTTTGGCCTTCACGAGAGCATAAACGTTCCCGATAAGCTCATAAGCCTTAAGGGCTTTAGGCCAGTAGTAGGTTGTCTTGTTCTCCATAATTACGTATCTATCACGAGTTGCATATGTAGTAGTTACCGTGAATATAAGTCCACCATTCTCAATATGTTGTACACTGGTGATCCTGCCGGTCAGTTGGATTAAACGGCTATTGTTGTAAATGACGATGGGAGTCTTATGGATATTAATCCAATCCCCCTTCAGCAAATCGTACGTCTGGTCTCTCAGACTTTTAATGGCCGGCTCCATTTTCTGATAGTTTCCCTGAGAGTATTCCCTGTAAAAGGACACCCACTGATTAGCCAGAACAGGATTAATTAACTCGTTCTTATTGTTAGTCGCTGGAGTTTTGGTTGGTTGGGCCCACTTCCATTTCTCCAGCGCCCAGGCTTCGTAATGATTGTACTTGAAACTAACCTTAACGAACGCCGTCGAGAAGTCCCCGATGAAGGCAGTCATGTTAAAGTCTTCCGTAATGTTCCCGCTGTTTTGGGCGATGTACTCCTCTAACGCTTGAATCTGCTCATCAGTCCAGCCCTGCTCCTTAAGAGCATTAACCGTCTCCTGGGGCAGGCCATTCCCGCTGATGTTTTGAGCCATTTCACGCAGTTCTTCGGCAGTGTAGTATGTTTTGACTCCCGAAGCTTTCAACTCTTCCAGAGCCTGCCAGATTAAGGCCGAGATGTTCGCGGCGTTGTCGGCACCTAAGCGAGAGTTTTGGATTAACTCTGGGACAAGAGTAAGATTACCTTTTTCGACTTCAACCACAAGCTCTGCCTCCCTGTTCAGGATGTCCCCAGAAGGCGTTGTAAGGGTCGTTACTTGCTCCCGCCACGGGGGTGACGAAGAGGGCCGTGCTCACGCTCATTCCAACGAGCAATGTTATCAACCATATTCCACCCAATTGCTTCATGATCCAATCACATATAGGGGTAACACGCAAGGGGTATAAATACTTTTCCTATCCAGATTTTACACACTGCTTAAAATAGTAAGCAAAAAACGGAAAATCACAGGCTCGTCAGTAACTCTATCAGCCCATGCTTGGTCGGAACCTTCGCGAACTTCTCGGGGTCCTTTATCTTCAGGAGGAGCGGGACGTCGCCGAAGAGCCTGAGGACCTTCCCGAAGGGTATGGCGCCCTCTCCGGGCAGGAGGTGGAGGTCACCGACGCCGTAGGCGAGCGCGTCCTCGGGCTCAACCTGTGGGAAGAGCTTTCCGAAGTTGTCGTGTATCATGAGTATTATCGTCTTGTCGGTTCCCAGTTTCACGTCCTCGAGGAGCTTGTCCCCGTCGCCCTGGGCGCTCAGGAAGGCGTGGGCCACGTCGAGGGCGAAGCCGACGTTTTCCCTGTCAACGTTGTCGACCACGTAGAGCGTGTCCTTGACGCTGAAGGTGTTCTCGAGGGCTATCTTTATGCCGAACGGTGCGACCATGTCGGCGAGCTGTTGAATTGCTTCTATCTCGAGGTCGAGCCGCCCCGTTCTCCCGCTCTGCATGACTATGACCTTGGTCCCGAGCTTTATCGCCACGTCCGCCACGGCCCTCGCGACGCGGAAGTGCCTCGTGTAGTAGATGTTGTCGCGGAGGTTCACGGAGGTGGGCATCCTGACGATGTAGTCGATACCAACTCCCCGGAGCGTGGTCTCGACCTTTCTGAGCTTGTTCTCCCTTACGACGCCGTTCATTATGAGACCGAGCGTGTGGGGGAATATTGACACGAAGTCGTAGTTCTTCACTTTAACGTCCGCCAGCACCGAGGCGAGGGTCTTGTCCTTTGTGACGAGGTGCGGGTAAATCGTTACTCCTATCTGCATAACACCACCCAAGGATAGTTGAACGCCGGATATAAAAGCTTACCGAGGGGCAGGTTTAAAAGTCAGGGGGATAGATATGGATGGGTGAGTGGATGAGAGAGAACATCTGGAAGTACGTCGCCGCGGTTCTCACGCTCCTCCTCGCGGCGTCGAGCGTGGCAGTCGTTCTTCTCTACATGCAGAACTCCGAGCTGAGGAATTACACTCCCCCGTACACAAACGTAACGGGCAACGTAACGAGCACGGTGATGGTTGGGGGTCCATCCAACGCGAGCTGTAACTCCACGGCCTATCTACTCCAGATAAACGAACTTCAAAAGCAGATCGATTTTCTGAAGGCCCAGCTCAGAAACCAGAATCAACCCGGAGGCAACGCCACGATAGCCGTGGTTCCAATCTTTGGCCTCATAGACGAGTACACCGCCCTCAACGTCGTCCCCGTGCTCAGGAATATTGCCAGAAACGATTCCATCGCGGGAGTCGTCCTCTGGGTGGAGAGCCCCGGTGGCTACGTGGGTCCGGTGAGAGAGATATACTCCACGGTTAGAAAGCTCGACCTCGTCAAGCCTGTCGTCGCATACACGGGTGGGATGGCGGCCTCGGGCGGTTACTACATAGCCGTCGGCGCCGAGAGGATAATAGCCGACCCCCTGGCCGAGGTCGGGAGCATCGGCGTCATCTACGTCCACTACGACCTCCAGGGAAACTACGAGATGCAGGGGATAAAGGTCGAGGTCTTCAAGACGGGGCCCTACAAGGACATGGGGGCGGAATGGCGCGGCCTGACCGACGAGGAGAAGGCCATGATAAGCGAGACGGTCAACACGTACTTCCAGGCTTTCCTCCAGGCGGTTAGCAGCGGCAGGGGCATGAGCCTCAACGAGACGAAGAGATACGCCACAGGAAGGACGTGGTTTGCAATGAACGTCACGGGAAGCCTGGTCGACGGGACGGGCGATCTGGACCACGCCGTTGATGTCCTCGAGGGGATCCTCAACGTCACGAACGCGAGGGTGGTAATCTACAACGGCCCCACACCATCCCACTTCGGGATATTCGGGAGCACCGCCCTGCTCCTTGACCCGAGGTACGTCAACGCGTATTTAAGGGGGTGAGTTCATGCTCTGCGAGGAGAAGCTCGAGGTGTTCGAAAACGGGTTCGAGGACGGGAGGTTCAAGCTTAGGATCGAGTTCTACGGAAAGGACGCGAGAAGGCTTCTCCTTGCCATCATCAGGGAGCTTTACCTTCCGGACTACGGGGAGGGCTACGTCTACCCCTTCGAGTGCGCCAGGGAGTTCTGGGGGATCTACATGGACGCGGCGGAGATAAAGGCCGGGGAGTTCACGCCCAGCCCCGTGAAGTTCCTCAACCGGAGCATCGTCAACAGGCTAAAGAAGGCTCTGGAGGAGATAAACGCTCCCCGGGAAGTCAAGGAGAGTATAGACATTGAAAAAGCCGAGGTTCACAGGCTTAAGGGGGGTTTGCTGGCCATCGGAAGGGACTTCGTCCTCGACGAGGGGAGGAAGGTCCTCGTGACCTTCAACAAGCCGAGTGCCCGGGAGCTTGTACTCAAATACCTGGGGATGCTGGATGGAGCTTGAAGCCGGGATCTGGATAGCGGTTTCGCTGGTAGTCCTCTACCTCGTGTGGGAGACGGTCAGCCCAATCCTCTCCCCCATCATCTTAGCCGTGACGCTCGCCTACATCCTCTACCCCCTCCACGAGCGGCTGGCCGAGAGAACGGGCAACAGGGGAGCGGCACTTATCATGACGGCCGTCCTCACGATTCTGACGTTCCTCTTCATAATAGGCTTCGCCCTCTGGATAAACGACGTCAAGAGCTCCTTAGCCTACTACACCAGCGCCTTCTTCCGGTGGCTCCTCACCCTGAACCTTCCCCCCTCGATCTACGAGCTCTTCCAGAAGCTCGCCGAGGACATCCCGAAGCGCTTTGAGGAGTACGTGCTCGGCTACACCTACTCCCTGCCGAAGCTCGCCCTCCAGGCTATAGTCATGGTCTTCGCCTTCTACGGTATGCTCGTCAACGCCCGGTCCATAAAACGTGAGGTGTACTCACTCCTTCCGCCCGAGAATAAAGAGCTCGCGATGAAGCTCCTGGAAAAGGCCGGGCAGACCCTCCACAACCTCCTCCGTAGCTGGCTGGTCATCAGTATCCTCAAGGGCATCCTCACTTCCCTCGGCTTCATACTCTTCGGCCTCGCGGGTCCGGGAGGTGCCATAGCGGCGGGTATATTCACGATCGTCTTTGAGCTCCTGCCCGTCCTGGGTGGATGGGTGGTCTGGCTCGCAGGGGTAATCTACCTCTTCAACGGCGGCAACGTCCTCGAGGCCATCCTTTTCTCCCTCTACGGAATAGCCTTCATCTCGCCTCTCCCCGATGTACTCCTAAGGCCCAGGCTCGGAACGAGGGAAAAAGGGGTCAACGCCCTCGTGTCTCTAATCGGAATCTTCGGCGGCTATTTAGCGTTTGGGTTCGTGGGGGTAATAATCGGCCCCGTGGCCCTCTCGCTCCTGGCGACCCTCGTCGAGGAGTGGAAGGAGATCAAGGCGAAAAGCGCCCGATAAAGGAAGCAACCGCCACCGCGTCCCTTGTCTCTTTAACGTCGTGCGTCCTGACGATGTTCGCACCCTTGAGGACGGCTATCGCTGTTGCCGACAGGCTCCCCGCGAGTCTCTCCGCCGGGTCCTTCCTTCCGGTTATCGCCCCGATGAAGGACTTCCTCGATACCCCGACGAGTATCGGCCTTCCGAAGGTCTTCAGAAGGTTCATGTTGGCTATGACCTTTGAATCCCACTCGTACCAGGGCGGCCACTCCGGGCGGAGGAAGCCTATGGCAGGGTCAACCGCCACCTCCTCGATACCGTGCTTTTCGGCTACGGTTATGCTCCCCTTCAGGAACTCCATCACCGTTCCAACCGGGTCGCTGAAGTCCCGCACCTCCCCGTGGGCGCAGAGCACGACCGGGGCCCCGTACTCCCTGGCCACCTCTGCCATTCTTGGATCTCCCTTCAGACCCGTGACGTCGTTTATCACGTTCGCTCCCGCGTTTAACGCCTCCTCGGCAACCCTCGCGCTGGTCGTGTCTATACTTACCGGGACATCGACCTGGTCTCTGATGGCCTTAACGGCCCAGACCGCCCGTCTTATCTCCTCCTCCACCGGGATCTGGGTCTCGAGGTAGGGCGCCGTCGACTTGGCCCCGACGTCTATGAAAGATGCCGTTCTGGTTAGCCGTAACTTTTGTAAACATCATTACGGCCAACCTTCCACCCTCCCATCTTCATCGGGTGGCTTTCGGGGGGAACGGGCACTCCCCACATCTTCAGGGCTCTCAAGCGGATGTTCCAGCTCCCAACAACGTCCCTATCAGCCTCAAAACCACACTCACACTTCACCCGCCGGTACCCATTCGGGCTTAACTTTCCCCCACATACCGGGCACCGGGAAGAAGTGTAAGCCGGATCAACAAAAACAACACTCACGCCCCTCAACTTCGCCTTGTACTCGATGATTGACTGCAACTTTCGGAAACTCCAGCGGTGAAGCCTCCCGTTCATTTCAGCCGAATACCTTATCGAATCCCGAATGTTCGTCAAGTCCTCCAAAGCTATTCCACCGTATTCCTCCGCCAGTTCAACAATCTTATTCGCTATTTTGTGGTACAAGTCGTTCAGCCTGTTCTTTTCTCTTCCCCCATACTTCTCGAGGAGTTTCTCCCGCTTCTTGCCTGCCCTAAACTTCTTCTGAATCCTCCGCCTCTTCAGGAAGTAACCCGTCCTGATTTCACGCTCATGAGTGATGATTTGCACGAACTCACCATCCGGGAGGCTCAGGGTTACATTGTTCTCGTTCAGGTCAACGCCGACGAAAGTCTTTGCTTCTCCAACTTCAACTTCCGTGGAGAAGACGACGTTCACGAAGACGCCTTTTGGGGTTTTAACCAACCAGGCCTGCCCAACCTTCCAGCCCCGGAACTTCTCGTGGTACCTTGCGGGGTAAAACTCCAGCGAAATCCTCCCGTTAGGAGTGGAGAGTTTTATTATCTTTCCGTCGAGGTCGAGCTTGAAGAGATGATCATCGAGCATTATGACTTCCTTCCTGAAGACTGGCCTCCCCTTTGCCTTTCCCTTTTTGTTTCTTTTGCGGTAACTCTTGTAGATTGCCGTTGCCATCTGGCAGGCCGTGTAAAGGTAGTGGCTTGGTAGTTCCGGGTACTCTTTGCGAAGGCTCTTGTAAGTCTCCTTTTTCAGCCGGTAGAAGCTGGTGATGTTGTTTTCGTGAGCGTGGGTGATGAGGGTGTTCACTATTTCACGGTAAGTTTGGAATAGACCATCTAACCCGTCTGGAATCTCTTTGAGCTTGAATTTTGCGGTGAGTTTAATCGTTTCATTCGGCATTTTCGAGTTCCTTTCTTGTTTTCTTAATCCAATCTTTTATTGCTTCCTCAACTGCAATGCTTAGGACTCCCCTCTTGTTCCCATAGCGTTCTTTGGCCAGCCTTTTGAATTCTTCAAGCGTTTCACTGTCGATGACAAAAGTCGCTTTAGGCATTACTAACACCCGTCAAGGGAATACTAAGTTGTAGTATTTAAACCTTGCGGTGATGATTTTCATCGTCCCTGACGCTCCCCTTGTAGAAGCTCTCGGGTGAGACGTTGATGACGCCCATTATCCTCGGCTCGGTAAGGTCGACTCCAGCGAACTTCACCGCAACCACTGAGCTGGAATGGTCGCTGGGTATAAAAGGGCTTTCGCCCTTCAATCTCCGGTGGTGTCATGATAATCCGGACTCCGCGAAGGCTTCACCTCGGCCTCATAGACCCGTCGGCCACCCTCGGAAGGCGCTTCGGAAGCCTTGGGGTGGCGCTCGAGGGAGGCTACGAGGTCAGGATCGTCGAGGGCGAGGGGCTTGAGATAATCGCCCGGGGCGAGGACAGGGAGACCATCGAGTTCACCGTGAAGAGGATGAACTCCGCCTACGAAACGGGTGTGAACTACACAGTCGAGGTCAGGAAAGCCATCCCGAGGCACGTAGGCCTTGGTTCCACGACCCAGCTCAGCCTGGCCGTCGCGACCGGAATAGCCCGGCTCAATAACCTGGACGTCTCAGTTGAGGAGCTCGCGCGGGTTCTCGGAAGGGGGAAGAATGGCGGCGCCGGCATCTACTCCTTCGCCCACGGCGGCTTCGTGGTGGACGGCGGGAGCAGGAGCGGTATCCCGCCGCTGATATTCCGCGAGGACTTTCCGGCCGGATGGGCTTTCCTCCTCATCATCCCGGAGCTCAAGCCAGGATTCAACGAGGAGGAGGAAAAGCCCGTGATGGAGGGGGTCACGGGCAGGGCGGACGTTGCAATGGAGATAAGCCATCGGATCCTGCTCGGTCTCCTCCCGGCGTTGAAGGAGCGGGACATCAGGGCATTCGGTGAGCACCTGTCCGCGATACAGAGGCTCGTTGGGAAGCACTTCGAGCCCTACCAGGGCGGCGAGTTCAGGGAGGACGTAAAGCTTATACTCGATTTTCTGGCGGAGAAAACCTACGGTTACGGCCAGAGCTCCTGGGGACCGACGGTCTACGGCCTCATACGGCGGGGCGAGTTCCAGGGGCTGAGCGTGGAGGCCGTTGATTTCCTCAGGGACCAGGGCTTAAAGGCCAGGGTTGAGCTCGGCCTCCCGAACAACCGGGGAGCTGAGGTGGTGGGCGAGAACGCCTTCCTCGAGAGGCTGATAAGGAACGTGGCGGGTGAGTGAGGTGACCCTCGACCGCTTCATCCGGGTGGGGTACAGATCCGACGATGAGAAGATCCGGGAGCTCGTGGACATCCTCGGCGATCTCGGACTCGACTGCGCCAGGACGATCGAGGAGAGGGTCGACCTCCAGTTCGACGCCCTGAGGAACCTCCGCGAGAATCTGAAGAACGACGGGCTCTTCATCAGGCTCGTCCTTGCCAACGCCCTCGTCAGCTACCAGCTCAGCGGTAAGGGCGAGGACTGGTGGTGGGAGTTCTCGAGGTACTTCTCGGAGAACCCGCCGGAAGAAGGTATCTCCCGGGCCTATTCCCGTTTCCTGCCCGTCTCGAGGACGAACCGCAGGCTCGTCGCGGGGAAGGTGAGGAGACTCGAGAGGGTCGAGCCGTTCGTTGACTCGCTGTCTCTTGACGACCTGAGGGACTACTACTTCGGCGGGATGGAGCGCCTGCGCGACGACCTCGCGAAGGCCCTCAACTCAAGGAGAAGCGCCAAGACTGTGGTCTTCGCGGTGAAGATGTTCGGTTACGCGGGCAGGATAGCCTTCGGGAAGTTCGTGCCCTACCCGATGGCCATCGAGATACCCGAAGACGTCAGGATAAACTCCTACACGAGGCGCTTCACGGCCGAACCGCCCGTGAGCTTCTGGCGGAGAATCGCGGAGAAGACGAGAATCCCGCCGCTCCACATCGACTCGATCCTCTGGCCCGTCCTCGGCGGAAAGGAGGAGGTTCTGCGGAGACTGAGGGAGAACTGCCGGGAATGGGAGGAGGTTCTGAGGCTGGCCGAGCTTTGAATTCCACTTTAGCCGTTGATACCACTTCCCCCTTGATTTTGGTTTTGACCTCTCCGCTATCCAAAGCAGGGTGAGACCTTGCCTGAATCCCCGAACTCGGATTGGAGTTCGGGATGCGCTCCAACTAAATCAGCAAAATTTTTATACTCCACGTGTTAGTTCCACTTGGGGGTTCTCCCCAATATCGCAGCGGGAGGTAAGTCCATGCTCTGGGGATTTCGGCTTGAGTTTAAAGGGAGCCTTCGAACCAAGAAGCTCTGGGTCATACTTGGGATCATGATGTTACTGTACATACCGGGGTTTTACATCCAGAAATCCGGAGGAGTTGAGGTAGAAACCGTTCAAGAGGCCATTTCAACCCTCATAGGCAGTATAAACGGGCTTGGTGGATTTTTTATCTCCATACTTGCCCTGCTAATAGGCGCCACCGCGATAAACAGCGAGATAGAGAAGGGAACGCTCCGCGTTGCCATGAGCAAACCCGTAACGAGGCTGGGGTACATCGGCGGTAAGTTCCTTGCCCACACGGTGGTCGTGGCGCTGGCCATCCTCCTGACAACCCTCGTTGGGGTACTCGGCCTGGCGTGGCTCGGCGCCCCCATGAACGGCCAGCTCATCACCGACTCCCTCCTGTTCAACGGTTTATTGCTTCTGGCGATGGTGCAGTTGGTGGCTCTCGGATACATCATCTCGACGACGGTGAAATCCTCCAGTAACGCCCTCGGCGTGGCCCTGATCATCTTTTTCATAGTCTTCATGACAGTACCTGCAATAGTTCAGTACATGGCTGCCAAGGATACCCTGATAGGGGACCACCCCGACCTCGAGGCCTATCAGGCGAAGTACAAGGAGTACCAGACAAAATACCTGTTCTATATCCCGACAACCCAGATAGACGTCATAGTAAGCGATGCCAACAGGATTACAGGGGAAGCCGGAGACCTGAGGGTGGAGTACCGTGGAATCGGCAGGGCCATCCGAGAGAACCCCGTCAACGTCGGCATACTGCTCGGCCTCACCCTCGTCTACCTCGGCCTCGCGTTCTACCGCTTCCTCCGCATGGACCTGAGGTGATAGCATGATCAGGATTGAGAACCTCGTCAAGACTTACGGAAGCGTTCGCGCTCTGGATGGCCTCAGCCTCGAGGTAAAAGCCGGCCAGGTATACGGCTTCCTCGGGCCCAACGGGGCCGGGAAGAGCACCACCATCCTGAGCACGCTCGGCCTCATATTTCCCCGGGAGGGGAAGATCCAGCTCTTCGATACGGAGGTGTTCAACGGCGGGAAGTTCAACGAGGGGGAGCTCGTCAGGGCGAAGGCCAGAATCGGTTACATGCCCGAGCACGCCACGCTCTGGGACTTCCTCACGCCTGTTCAGACCCTTGATACGATAGCCGACGCCTTCGGGATACCAAAGGCCGAACGAGGGAAGCGCATCGAGGAACTCCTCAAGGAACTTAACATCTGGGAGTACAGGAACAGGAAGGTCGGCAAGTTCTCGAAGGGGATGAGACAGCGCGTCCTCCTCGCCCAGGCGCTCATCAACGACCCGGAGCTCCTAATCCTCGACGAGCCGATGACGGGCCTCGACCCGAAGGGGATAGCCGAATTCAAGGACGTGATAAGGGAGCAGAGGAAGGCCGGCAAGACGGTTTTCTTCTCGAGCCACATCCTCGCCCACGTGGAGGAGGTGTGCGACACCGTCGGGGTCATAGTCAAGGGGAGGCTACGCGTGGAGGGCAACCTCGACGCCATTAAACGGAGGTTCCTGACGAAGGCGGGCTACACCGTGATCCTCGAAACGAACGTCCCGGTTGACTTCAGCGGGGTGGAGTGGACGGTTACGCCGCTGGGGGACAGGAAGTACCGCATTGTGGCCGCGGATGACATCAGGGAAGAGGTCTACGACTTCGTGGTGAAGCGGGGCGCGAAGATCCTCGCAATGCAGGTGAAGGAGCCCAGCCTCGAGGAGATATTCCTCGAGATGGTGGGATGAACCCCTCACCTTTTTTTCGTTTCGCACGTCCTTAGAATCGTGCCAGAGGCCTTTGAGTCCCCCTTTTCAATGACCTGGGGGTACGATAGTTGGAAGGGAAAACGGACTAAACCCTCGCCCTCTCGAACTCCTCCTTTCCCTCCAGAGGCTTCGTCGCGTCCACCCCCCACTTGGTCGTCATGCTCCTATCTGCGGAGGGGTCGAGGGAGCTGCCCCGAGCGTTCGGGATGAGGATTAAGTCCCTGTCGGCCTGGAAGCGCGTCGCTATCGCCCACTCCACCTCGCGGTCGTCGTAGATATCGATGTCATCGTCAACCACAACGACGTGCTTGAGGCTCGGGTGCCCCGCGAAAGCCGCCAGAATCGCGTTCTTGCCGTCGCCGTCGTGCTGCTTGGTGATGGAGACGATGGCGTGGAGCCACATGGCGCCGCCCTCTGTGAGCCTGACACCGTGAACCCTCGGCACGACCCGCTTGACGCTCTCGTATATCTGCGGCTCCTTTGGGAGGCCCATCAGCATGTAGTGCTCGTAACCGCCCGACAGGAGGGCGTGGAAGACGGGATCATCAACGTGGTGCATCCTCTCGAAGACGACCACGGGCTGTTTTCTCACGCGGTCGTAGGTTCCGGTTATGTCGACGAAGGGGCCCTCGTCCGTCAGCTCGGGGAGTATCCTCGCCTCGAAGACGAACTCCGTCTCGACCGGCACGGGAATCCCCTTGAGCTCGAAGACCTCGAGGGGCCTTCCAAAGGCCATCTCGCTCATCGCCGAGGCTATCTCCAGCTCGCTCGTCCCGTAGGCCACGCTCGTCCCCCCCGCCAGGAGGATGTGCACGGGGTTTCCCACGATTATCCGAACGTCCAGCTCTTCCCCGCGCTCCGCCTTCTCCTTCCACATCGCGTAGAGGTGCCGCGGGACGAGCCTTATGGCGGCCCTTCTCTCATCGATCACCATCATCCTGTGGAAGGAGATGTTCACGAATCCATCGTCGTCCTTCGCCACGACCATGGCGGAGGTGAAGTACTGGCCCCCGTCCTTGGGATAGTACCTCGGGACCGGGAGCTCCCGGAGGGAGAAGTCCGCCGTGGAGTTCGCCATGAACGGCGCTCTCTCGACGGTCCTGCAGGGTCTCGGGTTCTCCATGGCCCCTGCTATGAGATGGAGGAGGTTCTCCTTTTTGGTTCCAAGGTAGGACGCTATCCGCTCCCTCGTGCTCCAGATGTTCCCCGCGACCGTCCAGCCGTCCACATCTTTGAACAGAACCGGCCTGTCCTTATACTTCAGCAGGTATCTGGTTATCTCGAGCTCCTTGCTCACGGGCTCTTCCACGATGACCGTTTCCTCAAAACCCTCGACGATTTCCCTCAGCATTTCACCACCCCATGTCCATGTTCCAAAACGCCTATAAAGTCTTTTTCCAAACTCCCGTTGATTGGCATGCCCATGGTGGTCCTTCGCATCCCCGACGGCTCGGCGCTGGTTAAGGTCGAGAAGGCCGACCCCCAGCTCTACTTCAAGATATA
The DNA here is from genome assembly GCF_002214365.1 of Thermococcus celer Vu 13 = JCM 8558. NCBI lineage: Archaea > Methanobacteriati > Methanobacteriota > Thermococci > Thermococcales > Thermococcaceae > Thermococcus > Thermococcus celer. The sequence goes on along the minus strand of NZ_CP014854.1, from coordinate 1,739,226 downwards.
CGACCTGTTGAGTTACCGGAAGGACTTCGGGAAGTGGGAGAAGCCCGAGAGCCTCTACGACCCCTACGAGCGGACATTCCCCGTGGGCCTCCTCCCGAGGGTCAAGAAGTTCCTTAACTCCAGGGGTTACCGCGTCAGGGTTAAGGACGAGCGGCAGGTCAGGGGGGTAAAGCTCAACTCCACGTGGAACGGGGCCTACGCCCTCAGGCGCTATCAGGAACGTGCCGTTAGGAAGGCCCTGCGCGAGAGGATGGGGGTTCTATCGCTCCCCGTGGGAAGCGGGAAAACCGTGGTGGGCCTGCGCATAATCCACGAACTCGACCTCTCGGCCTTGATAGTTGTTCACACCAAGGAGCTCCTCTACCAGTGGGCCGACAAGGTGAGGGAAGTCCTGGGCGTCGAACCGGGAATAGTGGGGGACAACAGGTGGGAGGAGCGCGGCGTCACGGTCGCCATGATACAGACACTCCTCTCCCGGGGGGCGGATAAGCTCCGGAACGACTACGCGGTGGTGATGTTCGACGAGTGCCACAGGACCTCGGCCGCGGAGAAGTTCTACAGGCTCGGCCTTTCGCTCCCCCAGGCCTACCGTTTCGGGCTCTCGGCGACGCCGTGGAGGCGCGTTCGCGGTGAGGAGATAAAGATAGAGGCCGTCGTCGGCCCGACGATATTCGAGGTCAAAGCGGAGGACATGATACGGGAGCGGTTCCTCGCGAGGCCACGCTTCGAGGTGATAACCTACGAATCGAAGATGCCGTCCTTCAGCGAGCGCTACAAGGAGCTCTACGAGGAGATGGTGATGAACAACGACGAGAGGAACCGGGCCATAGTGGAGAAGGCCGTCGAGCTCGCGAGGAAGGGACACCGCGTCCTCATAGACGTCAGGCGCATAGAGCATGGCAAGATCCTCAAGGAGATGCTCGAAAAGGAGGGTGTAAAGGCGGAGTTCCTGAGTTCTCAGAGCCCCAACAGGTGGGGCATTCTGGAGGACTTCAAGGAGGGTAAGATCCCGGTTCTTATCTCCACGCTCCTCAAGGAGGGCGTCGATATACCCGAGATCTCCGCGATAATCCTTGCCGGAGGCGGGAAGAGCGACATAATGACGATCCAGACTATAGGTCGCGCCCTGAGGCCGAAGAAGGGGATGAAGGCCGTTATAGTTGACGTCCAGGACGACGACCCCCTGCTCTTCACGCACTTCATCGAGAGACAGAAGGCCCTCAAGCAGTACTACGGGAAGTACTACGACTCAGAGCTCGAGGAGGACGTCCCCGAGAAGGGCCGCCCTCGCAAGCGCCCGTGAGTAGCGTTCGAAGAGGTCGCGCCGGGCTTTCTTAAGTCCCCTCTCGTCCACCTCAAATTTTATCCCTGGATACTCCATGTGCCAGAGGATCAAGCCCTCGGGGGGCGCTGGTGGTATTTTCTTTCTGTATTCACCGGCGAGCATCTTCTCAACCTCTTCGGGCTCCATCAGGCCGAGGCCGCAGAAGCGGAGGGCGTTCACGATTCTCCTCGCCATCTCCCAGAGGAAACTCCGTCCCTCGAGCTCCACCACGTAGTAACCCTGGCGCTTCGTAACCCCGACCCCCGTTAACTCCCTCACCGGGTCCTTCCCGGGTTCCAGCCTCGCGAAGGCCGAGAAGTCGTGCCTCCCGACGAAGAGGGCGGCGCACTCCTCCATTCTCTCAACGTCAAAGCCCTCATCGACGAGGTAATAGCGGTAGGTCTTCGATCTCGCCCGAAAGCGGGGATGAAAGTCCCCCGGAACCTCCGCAACGCCCAGAACCCAGGCGTCCCTCAGGTGGTGGTTGAGAACCTCCGCCCTGACGAGGTCGGGTCTATTTTCGGTATCAAAGGCCACGACGTTGAAGAACGCCGAGACGCCCCTGTCCGTCCGCGATGCGCCCTTGAAGTTTGAGCTCCCCGCGTCGCTTATTACCCCGAGTTTTGAGAGGACCCTTATCAGTTCCCCCTCGACCGTCCTGACGTCGGGCTGTCTCTGGAAGCCGTAGAACGCGGTCCCATCGTAGGCTATCCTGAGCGCGAACCTCATGGTCGCTGAATCACGCTGTGGGTATAAATGTCTTTCCCGTCCCGGTGCGGGCTTTGTAACATCGCCAAATTACTTTGCAAAAGTAAACCATAATTTTGGACTCAATCCAACCACTGCTGGAAAAGATTGATAAAGTCCCCTGATTACCTGAATATGGGGGTGATAAGATGGAGGGAATCCTGGACGTGGAGATACTCGCGAACGTCACGAACTTCGAGATCATGTGCAGGATGCTCGAGAAGAGCGTGAAAAAAAGGGATTAGAGGTACGGCTCCCGGTAGAGCGGCCTTAAGAACAGCTCAAAGACCGCCACGGGCATCTCGATCCCCCAGTTCTCCAGCACCCCGGGGTGGATCTCCCCTATGATGCCCACCTCTTCTCCGTTTACGATGATTAACCCGGTTCTGCCCGGGATGAAGCTCGGGTGATCCATCTCTTTGAGCCCGTACTCGAACCCGAGATGGCGCATCGTGCCCTCCAGCACCTCCTTGACCTCGGTGAAGGTCACGCGCGGGTGGGCGAGGGCCACCGCAAGCTTGCCCTCGCTGACCGTCCTGGTCTCCCTGCTCTCGTCTATGAGCGTGACGGTTCCCACCTCGAAGATCCTCTGGGGGTACTCCTCGTGGGTGTTCTGGCTCAGGAAGTCCAGCAGACTTGGGATCAGCCACGCCCTTAAGGCCGACCACTTGGGGCTTATCGGGTTCTCTATCTCGACGAGCTCCGCCGGCGGGTGGTTTGAATAATCCACGCCGCTTTCGAGACGCATCCTCCCGTACTGGGCATCCCTGTTGGTGAGGTTGAAGGTGGTGACCTCCTGCAGGCCGAACCCCACCATCAGCTCCCTGACCGCGTCCTGGAACTCTATGAACTTGTCCCCTCTCCCCTGAACGGCTAACTCAGGTTCCTCAGGCTCTATCTCGTTGTAGCCGTAGGCGATGAGGACGTCCTCGAGAACGTCCCTCGCGTGCATTATGTCGTCGCGGAAGGCCGGGTAGAGGAGTTTCGCCTTTCCATCGACGAGCTCGACCCTGTACATCATGCGCTCGAGGAGCTCCTTGATCTCTCCGTCGCTCAGATCAAGACCGCTCAGCTTTCTGACGTAGTCGAGGTCGACCTCGAAGGGCTTTGGCGTTAAGTCAGGTGTCTCCACCTCGAAGTCGGGGTAAACCACCCTGACGCTCCGTATCCTCCCGCCGCGCTCCGCCAGAGCGGTTACGACGACGTTCAGGGCCAGCATCACCCTGTTAAGGTCCCAGCCGGTGACGTCGACGAACACGTTTTTTGTTTCGGTCGTTACCCTTCCCGTTACCTCGGAGTTTATTATCGGCGGCATCGAGAGGACCTTGCCCTCGCTGTCGACGAGGAGCGGGTAGTAGGGTTTGTCCCTGATGAGGTGGCCGTACTCCCTCCCCTTCTCGTGCCTCTCTAAGATCTCCTCCAGCGTCATCTCCTCATCGAAACCCAGCGGAACGAACCTCTCGGTCTTCTCGGCGGCGCGGTAGTGTATCGGCGGTTTCACGCGGTCGAAGTCGAAGATGCCTATCGCCACCTCCTTCCTCCTTCTCCCGAAGGTCAGGGCGACCTTCTCCTGCAGGTTTATCATCTGCCTCAGCGCTTCATCGTCGAGGTTCAGCCCCTCCACCACGGCGTAGACACCGTAGGGCCTGATGTCCTTCAGCTTCCCGTCAACGTAAACCGTGACGTCGCTCTTCTCGACCCTGTATTCGGGAAGTCCCCTCTCCAGCCCGAGGGCGAACCTTATCTGCCTCGCAATCCCCTCGGCGCTCCAGAGGTCGGGCCTGTTCGTGTCCTTGGAGTCGGCCTTGAAGTAGACCTCACCGTTCTCCTCCCTGACGTCGTCCATCTCGCACTTGGCGTAGAGGAAGAGGTCCTCCCACTCCTCCACGCTGAACTCCTTCCCGATGAGCCTTTCAAGGTCGGCCTTCGAAACGTCGAACTTCGGCATCTTACCACCTCACCAGACGAGCCTTGCCTCCCTCAGCCACCGCAGGTCGTAGCTGAACAGGTACCTTATGTCGTCTATCCCGAGCTTGAACATCGCCAGCCTGTCTATCCCTATGCCCCACGCTATCACAGGGACGTCTATTCCGAGGGCCCTCGTCATCTCCTCGCGGAAGATTCCCGCTCCACCGAACTCCACCCAGCCGAGTTCCGGATGGTAGGCGCTCATCTGGACGCTCGGCTCCGTGAAGGGGTAGTAGTCGGGCAGGAACTTGACCCTCTTCGCTCCCGCTATCTCGACGGCGAAGCGCTTGAGTATCCCAAGGAGATGCCTGAAGTTTAAGTTTTCGCCGACTACGAAGCCGTCTATCTGGTTGAACTCTATGAGGTGGGTCCTGTCCAGGACGTCGGGCCTGAAGACGCGCTGAATCGTGAAGTACTTCCCGGGGATCTCAACGCCAGCCGCGAGCTGTCTCGCATCGAGGGCGGTTCCGTGGGCGCGGGGCATCAGCAGCATCGCCCTCTCCGGAGACCAGACGTAGCCCCACCCGCGCGAACCTGCCAGACCGTGCTCGTGGGCCTTCCTCACCCTCTCGACGAGCTCCTCCGCCGGAAGACTGCCGCTCTTCGGGTACCTAAGCTGGTATGTGTCCGTCCAGTCCCTCGCCGGGTGGTTCTGGGGCTGGAAGAGGGCGTCGAAGTTCCAGAACTGGGTCTCGATGAGGCTCTCGGAGGTCATCTCTATGAAGCCCATCTCGATTAGCCTTCTCCTCAGCTTGTCGAGGAAGGCCCTGTAGGGCTGTTTCTTGCCGGGGTACACCCTCCTGACCGGGGCGTGGATGTTGAAGCGCTTGAACTCGACCTCCCTCCACCTACCGGACTTTATGAGCTCTGGAGTTAGGTTCGATACCTCCTCCCTCAGCTCTATGCCCCTTCTCGTGAGCTCCTCTCCGGCGGGGGTTATCTCAACGACCCTCTCCGTTGAGATATCTTCTTCCGCCACCTTCCTCCTCTTGAGCTCCTTGATCGGGACGAGCTTCTCGACCTCGCCCAGGGGGACGACCTTTTTCTCTGCGAGGAGCTCCAAAGCCCTGTCTATCGGTCTCTCCCCGGCTTTCTTCCCCCTCTCCGTGATCTCAAGGACGAGCTTCCCGTTCTCCTTCTTTACTGAGGCCCAGCCTTCCCTCCTCAGGAGGCCGACTATCGGCTTGAGCTCGTTCTCATCGAGAACCCCCCTGAGGTCGTCGAGCGTTACCCTTCCCTTCTCCCTTAGAACGGCCAGGGCCCTCCTCTCCGGAAGGCCAATCCTAACGTACCTCTCGCCCGTCTCCGTTATCTTCGCCACCTTCTCGCTCCTCTCGTGGAGTTTCGCGAGTCCCCTGCTCTGGAGGCCGAGGACGGAGCGCATTACCGCCACCTGGTCGAGGCCGGTTCTCTCGACGAGCTCCTCGAATTTAGCCTTCTTAACCTCGTTGAGCTTTATGAGCGTGAGTTTCTCCTGATAGCTCAGCTCCATGGGGTCACCTCCCGGGGTGAGTTCGAGAAGAGTTACTTAAAAATTGTGGTGGAAAAGGGAAAGGAATTGATCAACGCTTGTGCGGGAAGAAGACGACCTTCCCTGTCTTGCCGGCGCGCATGAGCTCGAAGGCTTCCTCAAATCTGTCGAAGCCTTTGTACCTGTGGGTGATTACCGGGTCGAGGTTGAGCTTGCCACTCTGGATGAGGCTCGAGACGGTGTACCAGGTCTCCCAGAGGTGCCGTCCGGTTATGCCGTGGACCTCAAGGGCCTTGAATATCACGAGGTTGTTCATGTCGAGGGTGACGTCGCGCGGGTAGAGTCCGAGCAGGGAAACCCTTCCGCCGGGGGTCGTGGCCTTGAGTCCCTGCTCCAGGGCCTTCGGCGCGCCGCTGAACTCGAGGAACACCTCGACACCGGCACCATCGGTGACGTCCATCACGAACTTGACCGGGTCCTCCTCGAAGGGGTTGACGACGTAGTCCGCACCGACCTTCTTCGCCAGCTCCCTTCTGAACTCGCTCGGTTCGCTAACGATGACGGGGTAAGCGCCGGAGGCCTTGGCGACCGCTATGCCGAGGAGTCCGAGCGGGCCTGCGCCGGTTATGAGGGTGCTTCTCCCGGCTATCGGACCTGCCAGGACGGTATCGACCGCGTTGCCGAGGGGCTCCTGGAGGGTGGCGTACTCGGGCTTCATATCTTTGGGGTTCTTCCAGGCGTTCTGGGCGGGAACTATGGCGTACTCGGCGAAGACACCGTCCATGTCGACGCCGAATATCTTCGTGTTCTGGCAGACGTGGTAGCGGTTGTGCCTGCAGGCGTAGCACTTGCCGCAGACGATGTGGGTCTCGGCGCTTATGTGATCACCGACCTCAACCGTATCGACACCGGGACCGACTTCGATGACCTCCCCTGCAACTTCGTGACCCATTATCTGAGGGGGCTTTATTCTGCTCTTGGCCCAGTCGTTCCACTCGTAGATATGAAGGTCGGTTCCGCATATGCTGGTTGCGAGGACCTTGATGAGAACCTCACCGGGCCCGGGCTTCGGAACATCAACCTCAACGAGCTCGGCACCGTAGGCCGGTTTGGTCTTCATAATTGCCGGCATCTTCTCGGCCATGGGGATCATCTCCTTAACCTTACAATGCTTATCTAAACGAGGACGATATAAACCTTTTGTGATTTTAATGTGCCGAAACTTCCCGTATCCATCGGAAACCTTATATCTCCTTTTGAGCACTTAAACAGGTAAGGTGGTTCAGCGATGGCAGTGATAGTGGTGACGGGGAGGGGCGGCGCCGGAAAGACGACCACAACGGCGAACCTCAGCACGTACCTTGCGATGAGGGAGTACAGGGTTCTGACGGTCGATGGGGACCTGTACCTGCCGAATCTTGGCTTCCACTTCGGCCTTGACACCGTGAAGTACACCCTCCACTCCGTTCTGAAGAACCCCGACATCGATCCCGAGTGGGCCATATATAAACACCCCGAGACGGGAGTCCACGTCATGCCGGGCAGTACCAGACTCCAGGACGTTCTCGGTATATCCCCCAAAAAGCTCGTCGACCTGCTGGAGGGGCTTAAATACAAATTCGGGATCATCTTCGTGGATTCCCCAACGGGAATACCCTTCGACACCCTCCCGACGTTTGAGATTGCAAATTACCAGCTCATAGTTGTTGAAATCGAGCGCTCACCGATATACTCCTTCGAGACGATGGTGGAAAACGAGATCGAAAAGCTGAAGGTCCTGGGTGAGAGGTACAACCTCAACATCGGCGTCGTGCTGAACAAGGTTAGGGAGTCCGCGGACGTCGTTGAAAAAATAGCGAACGCCGTGGAGGATGACCTGGACGTTCCGGTCATCGGATGGGTTCCCTTCGATTACAGGGTCCCCGAGTCCATCAACGCGGGGATCCCCATAATCAAGTACGCCCCGAAGAGCGACGCGGCCATGGCGTTTCAGGAAGCGGGGGAGGTACTCGAGGGGTGGATATTCGGCTGATTTTGGGGGTGTTTCCATGAACGTGGAAGAGATCGTGGATAAGGTAGCGAACGGGGAGATAAAGCTCCATCAGGTCGAGAAGTACACTAACGGCGACAAAAAACTCGCCACTGAAATAAGGAGGAAAGCGCTCGAGAAGAAGCTCGGCGTGAGCCTCGAGAACATCGGCCACTACTCCATCGACCCGAACAGGCTGATAGGCAAGAACATCGAGAACATGATAGGCGTCGTCCAGATACCCATGGGCGTCGCGGGCCCGCTCAGGATCAACGGGGAGTACGCGAAGGGCGAGTTCTACGTTCCCCTCGCGACCACGGAGGGGGCGCTCGTCGCGAGCGTCAACCGTGGCTGCTCAGCTTTAACGGCGGCAGGGGGCGTTAAGACAACCCTCATAGACGACAAGATGACCCGCGCACCTCTCCTCAAGTGCCCCGACGCGAGGAGGGCGAGGGAGGTCGCGGAGTGGGTCAAAGCCAACCTCGACTACCTCCAGGAGAAGGCCGTTAGAAAAGTGACGAGACATGGGAAGCTCAGGGGCGTCAAGCCCTACATCGTCGGCAACAACCTCTACCTGCGCTTCGAGTTCGAGACGGGGGACGCGATGGGCATGAACATGGTAACCATCTCGAGCGAGGAGATAATGAAGGTCATCGAGGAGGAGTTCCCGGACGTTAAGTACCTCGCGCTCTCCGGCAACCTCTGCGTCGACAAGAAGCCCAACGCCATGAACTTCATCAACGGAAGGGGAAAGAGCATCATCGCCGAGGCCGTGATTCCGAGGGAGATAGTTGAGGAGAAGCTGAAGACGACGCCTGAGCTGATAGCGGAGGTCAACTACAGGAAGAACCTCGTTGGTTCGGCCCAGGCCGGAAGCTACGGCTTCAACGCCCACTTCGGGAACGTAGTCGGCGCCATCTTCCTCGCCACGGGTCAGGACGAGGCGCAGATCACGGAGGGCTCGCACGGGATAACCCTCGCCGAGGTTACCCCCGAGGGGGACCTCTACATCAGCGTCACCATGCCGAGCCTCGAGATAGGGACGGTGGGAGGTGGAACGCGGGTTCCAACGCAGAGGGAAGCACTCAGCATAATGGGCGTCGCCGGTGGCGGGGATCCACCGGGAACGAACGCCAGGAAGTTCGCGGAGATAGTGGCGGGTGCGGTTCTGGCGGGGGAGCTCTCGCTTTTAGCGGCGATAGCGGCCAAGCACCTGGCCAAGGCCCACGCGGCGCTGGGGCGTTAGTTCCGGTTCTTGTTTTTAACCCCTAAACCCCTTCCTCTCCTTCTTAGGACTTGAAACGACCTTCACGCCCCTGAAGTAGAGCAGGGAGAACGGGTAATCGAGGATCAGGTAGAGGAGCACGGCGAAGGCCACGGTAAGTAGGGATCCCATCAGGTAGCCACCGAGAGGAAGAACCCACCCGCAATGCTTATCAAGAAATTAAGGGCCGAGCGGTGTTTGTGCCTCACACCGCTCACCTTTCCCTCCCCGATGAGTCTGAGGAGCTCCCTCAACCCGTCTTTCTTCCACCCCTTGAAGGTCAGGTTCAAAGAAAAGAAGGGGCTCAGGAGGCTATCTCCTGAATCTTCCTCCTCACGAGCGAGCTGACGAGCTTTCCGTCCGCCCTTCCGCGGAGCCTCGCCATGGCCCTGCCCATCACCATGCCCATGGCTCCCATTCCCTTTGCCTTTATGACATCGATGTTCGCCCGGACCACCTCGTCTATTATCCTCTCTACCTCCTCCTCGTCCAGGAGCGTTAGACCCCTCTCCTCGGCCACCCGGGCGGCGCTCTTCTCCGGGTTCAGTGCGAGCTCCCTGAATATCTCCTCGAAGGCCTCCTTGGCTATCTTCCCGCCGAGGTAGAGGTCGAAGGCCTCCCTGATGTGCTCATCGCTGATTTTCTCGATGGGAACCTCCTTCTTGAGGCCCTTGAGGACTACGACGAGGATCGAGGCGGCGAGGGACGGTTTGACGCCCTTCGCAATGAGCTCCTCGAACAACTCATCGCGCTCGTCGTTGACGAGGGTCTCGGCCAGGCTCCTGTCTATCCCGTACTCCTTCACGTAGCGCTCAACGCGCTCCTGCGGGAGCTCCGGCAGGCTCTTCAGTATCTCCTCCTTCATCTCAGGGGTTACGAGTATCGGCGGTATGTCCGTCTCCGGGTACATCCTGGCCTTCCCAGGGAGCGGACGCATGTACTGGGTGTTTCCGTCGGGCAGGGCCCTCCTCGTCTCCTCCGGGACGCCATCAAGCGCTTCCTTTGCCCTCCGGAGAACCTCTTTGAGGGCCTTCCTGGCAGTCTCCTCCTCCGCGGCCACGAGGACGAAGGCGTCTTCTTCGCCGAGGTTAAGTTTTTCAATAAGGGCGTTAACCTCTAATTCGGTGATTCCATAATTCGGTAATTCATCGATGTGGAAGATACCTCCCACGTACTTCCTGGCCCTGTCGGCCATCTCCGTGCCGAGTCTCCTGCCGGGCTGTATCTCCTTCCCGATGAGTCCCCTGAACCCCGGAAGCCTGACGGCGAGGACCTTTCCACCCTTCTTTATCGCCCTCGCCACTATCTTCGAGCCGGTCTCTTTGAAGACCTCCGTGACGTCGTGGAACTCCTCCTTCAGATCTCCGGCTTTAACGCCCCTTCTCCTCAGCTCGTCCCTGATCTCAAGGAGACTCAGCTGCCTCTGAACCTCACGCTCGATGATAAGGGGAATCATGTCAAGCTCCTGAACTCCCTTTATCTCGACCCTCGCCCCGCCCTTGATCGAGACGTTGAGGTCCTGCCTGATGGTTCCGAGGCCGCGCTTCACCTTCCTCGTAGCCCTCAGAGCGTCGCCGATGTACTTCGCGACGGCCCTCGCCTGCTCCGGGTGGTGTATATCGGGGGTCGTCGATATCTCCACCAGCGGGATTCCGAGGCGGTCGAGGCGGTAGATTACTTCCCTCTCCTTCCGCTCGACGATCCTGCACGCGTCCTCCTCGAGGCATATCGTGGGTATGCCAACGCTCCCCCATGGCGTATCGACCCTTCCGTTCATGGCCACTATCGCCGTCCTCTGGAAGCCCGAGACGTTGGAGCCGTCTATGACTATCTTGCGCATGAAGTGAACCTCGTCGACGGGAGTTGCGTTGAGGAGGTAGCTTATCTGGAGGGAGACGCGAAGGGCCTCCTCGTCGGGGGCGTGGGGTGGCTCCTCGTCCATGTAAACGAGGTCCGTGAGCTCGTAGTTCCCCTCGTAGATGTAGCTCTTCCCCTTCTTGAACTCCTCGAGCGCCGCGGGGTCTATCTCCCCGAGCTCGCTTATCGTCGGCCTTAACCTCCTCCTGAAGGTGAAGTGAACCTCGTCGCTCAGCTCGCTCGGAACGGGTGAGAAGAGCTTCTTCGTGTTCAGCTGCCTGTGTATCTCAAGCCCAACTTTGAGTCCGAGTTTTTTGTAATCGTACGCCACCGTCATCACCTCAGGAAGGTGTCAAACCTTGTGTAGGGGGTTATCTCGCCCGCGTAGTTCGTCAGCATCATCCCGCGCACTTCCTCCGGGTCATCCGTGTGTCCGAGGACCCACATCAGCTTAACGTAGGCGGTCTCGGGTAGCATGTCCTCGCAGGGTATCACTCCCGCCTTCAGGAGCCTCCTCCCCGTGGAGTAAACGTTGAGGTTAACGCGACCGTAGAGGCACTGGCTCGTCATGCAGACGGCGACGCCCTCCTCCGTGGCCCGTTTTATTGAGTCTATGAGGTAATTCGGCACGTGACCCAGTCCAGTGCCCTCTATGACGAGTCCCCTGTAACCATTATCGACGAAGAAGTCGATGACCTCGGGCTGAATCCCCGGGAAGGCCTTGACGAGGGCGACCCTCTCCTCCATTTTGTCGTCCACCCAGACCTCATCGCCGGTTCTCCTCCTGTAATCGTCCCTCAGGAACTCGATCTCACCTTTCGGCCATATCCTCGCTATGGGAACGTCGTTTATGCTCCTGAAGGCGTCCCTCCTGCTCGTGTGCATCTTCCTCGCCTTCGTTCCGCGGTGGGCAAGGCAGTAGGTGTCGCCGGTCTCGCCGTGCATCACTATGGCAACCTCTCCGAAATCGGCGGTCGCCATCTTGACCGAGCAGATGAGGTTCATGGCCGCGTCACTGCTCGGCCTGTCGGAACTCCTCTGGGAGCCGACGAGGATGACCGGCTTTCCGAGGTCGCGGAGCATGAAGGCAAGTGCCGAGGCAGTGTAGGCCATCGTGTCCGTCCCGTGAGCTATCACAACCCCGTCCTCGCCGCCGTTGAGCATTTTAGCCACTTCGTGGGCTATCCTGGCCCAGTACTCCGGCCGCATGTCCTCGCTCATGATGTTGAAGAGGAGCTTCGGCGTTACGTTCGCTATATCGAATATCTCCGGAACGGCCTTGGCGAGCTCCTCGGCCGTGAAGGCCGCGTGAACCGCACCGGTTTTGTAGTCAATCCTGCTCGCTATGGTCCCCCCGGTTCCAATTATCGCGACGTTCGGGAGGTTCGGCCTCTTCGGAAAGACCTCCTCGAACTCCACCTCCCCCCTGGGGGCGGCCTTCTTCAGGATCTCGACGGACGCTATCTGGTCGACAAGTATCCCGATGTTGTAACCGTTGTCAAGCTTCAGCGTGAGCGTCTCGCCGCTGGAGAGCTCGTAGGGGTTCATTACGATACCCTCGTAAACGCTCACATTTCCGTTCTCCTTTTCAATTATCCGGACGTAGTCTCCGACCTCGAGGTTTCTTTCCCTCATAAACCTCTCAACTTTGCGCATGGCCCTCCCTCCGGGAATAGTGTGAACGCCTCAATATAAACCTTCGGGCTGGATGAACGACGAAATCAGGCCGAAATTCCACGTGATTCTTGTCTAAATGACAATTACCTGACCTCTATCTTAAACCTCGGCTCCTCTATCCACTCCGACTTGCACCTCGGACAGCGCGTTGGGATTTTAATTTCGGGCTTAAAGACGAAGCCGCACTTCCTGCACTCGGCCGGCTTTATGAGGAGCACCTTTCCCTCGCGCTTTAGCGTTCTCTGAATCGCCCTGAGGTCCTCGAGGATTACCTTCTTCGCCCCCCTTCCCCTCAGCCCGAGGGCCATGGAGAGCTCGGCCGGGGAGTAGTCCCTCTCCTCCAAAAGCTTTATTATCCTCGCCCTTCGAGTCATCATCGCGGGAAGGTCTGAATTGGGGGATATAAATCCTGCGGATGAACTCGCGGGGTGTGGGAATGATAATCGAAACCGCCGGGAAGATCCTGGAGTCTAACAACCTCTGCGACCACTGTCTGGGGAGGCTCTTCGCCAAACTGGGAAGGGGCACGAACGGGGAGAGGGGGAAGGCGATACGCTTCGTCCTCAACATGGAACGCTCCGCTAAGGGGTTGCCCCCCTTTGAGAAACCCGAAACCTGCGAGCTCTGCGGCAACGTCTTCGATAGAATCCCGGAGCTCGTGGAGGAGCTGGAGAACGTTTCTTCCGGGATCGAGTTCGAGACCTTCCTCGTCGGCTCCCGTTTTCCGCCCGAGGTGAGGGAAAAGGAAGAGACCCTCTGGAGGGAGTTCGGAATCGAAACGGCCGAGCCGATAAACCGGGAGTTCAACCGCGAGCTCGGTAAGGCCTTTGGGAGAGTGGTTGGAAAGGAGACCTCCCGGGATCCGGATGTTGTTTTCATCGTGGAGTCCTATTCCGGAAAAATTGAACTCCAGATAAACCCCCTCTACATCTACGGTCGTTACAGAAAGCTTGTTCGGGGCATTCCCCAAACGCCTCTGCCGGACTTTGAGGATAGCGTCGCCTCGATTGTCTGCCGGCCGTTTTCTAAGGCGTCCGGTGGAAAGTGCGTTTTCAAGGGGGCGGGGAGGGAGGATGTTGATGTCAGGATGCTCGGGAACGGGCGGCCTTTCATCGTTGAGATAAAACGCCCGAGGCGCAGGAATCTTGATCTCAACGCCATCGCGGAGGAGATAAACGCGAGCGGAAGGGTTGAGGTTCTGAACCTCCACCTCGTTTCGGCGAAGGAGGCCGAGGAGGTTCTCACTGGAAACCACCGCAAGGAGTACCTCGCCCTCGTCCGCGTCGACGATGGCGTTACTCCGGAGGAAGCGCGGGAGGTGGCGGAGAGGCTCAGGGGCATTGAGATCCACCAGAGGACCCCCTGGCGCGTGAGGAAGGCGCGGGCAGACAGGATCAGAATCAAAAAGGTTCACGAGGCCGAGGCGAGATGGCTCGATGGGAGGCACTTCGAGCTCAGGCTCGTCACCGACGGCGGCCTCTACATCAAGGAGTTGGTGTCCGGCGATAGGGGGCGCACGAGTCCATCGGTGAGCGAGTTACTTGGAAAGCCCGCCTGGTGCGAGAGGCTCGACGTGCTGAACATCCTCGACGACTGAAAACTTTATAAACGGTTTTCCCCGACTGGATAGCGGAGCCATAAAGGGCTTAGCTGATACGCCGAAAAGGTTTGAAAAGGCCGAATACGCCTTCGTGTGCCCGTGCGATGGATAAGAGTTCGTGAGGTGGTGTGAATGGTCAAAAAAGCCCACAGCTTTAAGAGAAAGACCCGGGGGAAGCTCAGCAAGGGCCCCAGAAGGAGGGGACTCCCACCGCTCACCCGCTTCCTTCAGGAGTTTGAAGTCGGGCAGAGGGTCCACATAGTCATCGAGCCGAGCTACCACAGGGGGATGCCCGACCCGAGGTTCCACGGGAGAACCGGAACGGTCGTCGGAAAGCGCGGCGACGCCTACGTCGTCCAGGTTAAGGACGGCGGGAAGGTTAAGACCTTCTTCATCCACCCGGTTCACCTCAGGGCCCAGAAGGGATGAGCATGATAGGGAGGAAGAAGCTCGAGGAGCGGTACATTACCATAGCCGAGACCCGGGAGCTCCTCGAAAGGCGCAGGGCCGAGGGCATGGAGGAGAACCCCGAGGAGCCAATGTTTTACGAGGCCAGGGTTAGCCTCGAGCACGCCGAGCGCTTCGCCAGGCTTAAACCAGAGCAGGCGGTTGAGCTGAAGGGAAAGCTCGTGGAACTCTTCGAGTGGATGGACGAGCGGCTCGCCGCGAAGCTCGTTGACCTCATGCCCGAGGATTACTTTGACATACGGGTGATCTTCAGCAAGGAGGATTACATGCCCACCAGAGAGGAGGCCGAGGAGATAATACGGCTCCTCGACGAATATCGAGAGTGATCCCTTCTTTTCCTTTTTCGAGACAAAGTATAAAAACTCTGGGGGATATAATTTCTGGGGGAGAGACTATGGACAGGTACCGGAGACATTCTTACAGGGAGAGCCTCGAAAAGAAGAGGCGAAACGTTGAGTATGAGGAGTACGCTTACGTGCTGGACTACCTGCCGGAGGGCTACACCGATTTAAACACCGGGAGGAGGACCGGAAAGCCCGTTGCCCAGGTTATAGGCGAGAAGGCCTTCACGCTCCTTGAGGTTGCACCGAAGGGTGACCTCACGCTCTACGAGAGAGTCTTCATCGGAAAGGGGCAACGGGATAAGATCCTGATGATAAACAAGAAGATCCACTACGACGACCTGACCGCCACCGCCAAGGCCGAGCTTCCCTACGTTGTTGAGGAGATAGTCAAAAACAACGAGGAACGCTTCGTCCAGTTCTTCAACGTTGCCCCACCCATAACCAACAGGCTCCACAGCCTGGAGCTCCTCCCCGGCATAGGAAAGAAGCACATGTGGGAGATACTCGATGAGCGCAAGAGGGAACCCTTCAAGAGCTTCGAGGATCTCCACAACCGCGTTAAGGGCCTTCCCGATCCAGCGAAGATGATAGCCCGGAGGGTCGTTGACGAACTCGAGGGAAAGGACAGGTACAGGCTCTTCGTCGGCTCAAGGAGGATATTCCGCGTATGAGGGAACGTCTTTTCTCCCTTATTTCAAGGTACAACCTCAGGGCAAACCCCGACCTCGGTCAGAACTTCCTAATGGTTCCGGATATAGTTGAGAGGAACGTTGAGAGGGCCGGGCTCAGCGAGAGGGACCGCGTTCTTGAGGTCGGTCCCGGCCTTGGGGTTCTCACCGATGCCCTGAGCAAACGGGCCGGCAAAGTTTACGCCATCGAAAAGGACCACCGTCTCGTGGAGATACTCAGAAGGGAGTACGACTGGCCCAACGTCGAGATAATAGAAGGGGATGCGCTGAGGGTTGATTTTCCGGAGTTCAATAAGATAGTCTCAAACCTCCCCTACGGAATCTCCTCCCCCGTAACCTTCCGCTTTCTGAAGCACGAATTCGAACGGGCCGTTCTGATATACCAGCTCGAGTTCGCCCGGAGGATGGTGGCGAAACCCGGGGACAGGAACTACTCCCGGCTCTCCCTCATGGTTCAGGCGAGGGCCCGCGCCGAACTCGTTGAGAGGATAGGAAAAGGCGCGTTCTGGCCCAGGCCGAAGGTCGACTCCGCCGTTGTGATCCTCGAGCCCAAACCCCGGGACGAGAGGGTGGAGCTCGATGAAAACCTTGTGAGGGCCCTCTTCCAGCACAGGAGGAGCACCGCCCTTGCCGCCCTGAAGAAGTCCCACCACATGCTGGGGCTCGGCAGGGAGGAGTTCAGGAAAATCAGGGACGTTCTCCCCGGGATGCCCCACGCGGAGGAACGCGTCTTCAGGCTGTCCCCCTACGAAGTTAAAGAGATCGAGGAGTTCCTGAGAGCTGGGGGGATCCTGGATAGTCACTCCCCGGGTTCCTCCTCAAACAGTGCGGTATAGACGTTCCTTAGCTTCTGATAATGGCCCTCTTCGATGTTGGCGAGCCATATCAGCGTCGCCTTTGCATCTTCATTCTCGTTTCTCTCCGCGAGGTAATGGTAAACGTCGCGGGCCATACGCTCCGTGCCCATGAGGTATTTGAGGATGCCCCTCAATTCTCCGGTCCGGATCATCTCGACGAGCTGTTTCTCTGATAGCTCAACTTCCAGGGCGGGGAGGTCTACCTGTGGAGGTCTTTCATCGGGGAACATCTGTTTGAACATCCCAAGCAGGGTCTCCGCGTGTCCAAGGCTCTCTTTGTAGAGCTGAAGGAACAGCCTGGGGATCCTTTCATCCCAGTTGGCTTCTTTGCTGAGCTTGTGGAGCCTGTGGTACATCTCCGCTTCCTTCAGCTCCTGGCCTATCCAGTACGCGATAAGTTCTTTGTTGTTGAGTTCGGCCAGTGCCTCAAGCGTCTCCCGGAGGGTCTCCCTCTCATTCTCCGTTTGGTAATATGGACTTCCCAACTTAATCCCCCATACCTCTATGGCATCGAAGCCCTTATACTTTTCGTCTCCGATTCATTTTTAAGAGGATGCCGGTAGTTTCGACCATGATAGTTGCCCTCATAGACGGTTACACCGACGAACCCGCGGGGCTGGGCGTGCCCCCGTACCTCGGCATATACCCCCGCTACGCCTACGGGGCGGTTAAAAAGGCCCGTAACGACGCCAGGGTTTTCTATCTCACCATAGACGACCTCAGGGCAACGTTCGAGGGAGAAAGGGGGGTGGCCACCAAAAACAAAACCCCCAACTTTCCGGAGACGAGGAGGATACTTGAAAAGGCGGACGTTCTGGTTTACATGGGCGGTCTCCACACCCCCGGCAAGTACCTCTCAGCGGTTCCCTCTCAGGTGGAGGAGGTAGCGGGGTTCCTCAAACCGTTCGGCGGGGTTAAGATACTCGGCGGGCCCGCTTTTATGGGCTCCGCGCACGAGGGGGGTACGCGGATCAGTTCCCGCGAGCTGGCTCTGGCGGGTGCCGTCTTCGATCACATCGTATACGGTGACCTCGAGGCGTTCCTTTACGACTTTCTGAGGGATCCCGGGCGGGCTGACCCCTTCCGTTTTAGAACCTACGATGAGCTGAGGGACTACGCCGTCCTCGGCGCTGAGGTTGTCAGGCAGTTCCCCGATTACCCGGATTTCGTCATAGTCGAGATCGAGAGCCAGCGGGGATGCCCCAAGGCCATGGGGATTGGTGGATGCTCCTTCTGCACCGAGCCCGTGAGGTACAGAACGGTCGAGGACAGGCCGATCGGGGACATAGTTGCCGAGGTGAAGGCCCTCTACGACCTCGGCGTGAGGCACTTCCGCGTTGGACGGCAGAGCTGTATATTCTCCTACATGGCCAGGCCGAACGGCCGCGTTCCCGTTCCCAATCCGGAGGCAATTGAGAAGCTCTTCAGGGGAATCCGCTCCGTCGCACCGGACGTTAAAACGCTCCACGTTGACAACGCCAATCCTGCCGTCATAGCCAACTACCCGGAGGAATCCGTGAGGATAGCGAAGGCCCTGATG
Organism: Thermococcus celer Vu 13 = JCM 8558; assembly: GCF_002214365.1. Lineage (NCBI taxonomy): Archaea > Methanobacteriati > Methanobacteriota > Thermococci > Thermococcales > Thermococcaceae > Thermococcus > Thermococcus celer. The sequence goes on along the minus strand of NZ_CP014854.1, from coordinate 1,721,391 downwards.
AGGTACGGAACCCCGGGCAACGTGGTGGCTTTCGGCCTCGAGAGCGCCGACCCAAAGGTTGCCAGGCTGAACAACCTGAACGCCACCGCGGAGGAGACCTACGAGGCGGTGAGGATCCTCAACGAGGTCGGCGGAAAACGCGGGCCCAACGGCATGCCCTGGCTCCTTCCGGGGATAAACATCATCTTCGGCCTCCCGGGGGAGACGAAGAAGAGCTACGAGCTGACGTTCGGGTTCCTGAAGCGCATCCTGGACGATGGACTGATGGTGAGGCGCATAAACATCCGCCAGGTGGTCGTCTTCCCGGGCACTCCGCTGTGGCATCTGAGGAAGAGGGTCAAGACGGAAAAGCACAGGAAGCTCATCCAGCACTACAGGTACAAGATAAGACACGGGATAGACCTCCCGATGCTCAGGCGCGTCGTTCCGGCTGGAACGATCCTCCGGGACGTCCGCGCCGAGGTTTTCGACAAAGGTCTAACCTACGGGAGGCAGATGGGGAGCTATCCCCTGATCGTGGGCATTCCCAAGGAAGTTGAACTGAACAGGTTCTACGACGTCCTGATAGTCGATCATGGCTTTCGGAGCATAACCGGGATCCCTGTGCCCGTTAACGTGAACACCGAGTCCCCGAGGGTTCTTCAATACCTCCCGGGCATCGGAAAGAGAAACGTTGTCCGGATACTCTCGAAGAGACCGTTTAGGGGTAAGGACGAGTTCTTTGACCTCGTGGGAGAAGAGAAGAGGAAGAGCCTGGACGGGATAATCACCCTGTAGTGGTCTCGTTCTTTCTGGGCCACGAGAACCCGATGAGGTTCTCGATGAGAACTACTTCCGCCCTCAGCGTCTCGTCGGTTTTACCCTCTATCACGAGTACTCCCTTTCGGGGGACGAATATTCTGTTTTCTTTAGCCCCTTCCGCCGGTCCGAGGAGGAGAACCACCAGATGGTTTTCGTTTCCGATCTTGCCGCGTCCGATGTCCACCTTGGTCCAGAAGGACAGGTAAGTCTTCTCGTGTCTGAGCCACGTCTGGTTGAAGGCGTACTGCTTCGCCGTGGCATTGTCGTAGCCCATCTTGAGGCCCTCTATGTAGTAGTTCGTTGAGAATATGTTGGAGACCATGCCGGAGATCTCCGAGACCGTGAGGGTTCTGTACCTGCAGTCCCCCGTATACAGCTGCGGGGAATCCTTGCAGTTGGCCACCGAGGGATCCCCGATGACTACCGTGAAGCGTTTGTAAAAGCTCCTGAGCGTCAGGTTGAGGTCAACGCCGGGACTTCCGGTGATGTAACTATCGACCGTGACCCTGAACAGCTTTGAGCCTTCCGATGGCTTCGTTCCCTGGCCCAGGAGCTCTTGGTATTGTTCATCCGTCAGGACGTAGAATTTGGCCGAGGGAGAGTACACAACCACGTAGTGATTCGATGCCTTTGGCGCTCCAGGGTTAACGACGGCCTCAAAGCCGTGGTAGAAGTACAGTAAGTAACCGATTGGAGCCGCAACCAATACGAGAATTACAAGAATCGCCGCGAGTTTTCCTTGATTCAACTTCAAAACCCCCAGAAAAGGGAATTAAAATAGAAGGAAAGGCCTTCAGAGGCCGGCAAGGTACTGCATAAGAGCCTCGGCCGCAGCCCTGGTCTCGTTCCTGGTGGCACCGGCGACGATAACGACGTCGTAGCCGCCAAGGGCACCCTGGAGGTACTCGATGTCGCCTGGGCTGTTGTACCAGTCAACGTTGCTGATGCCGTTGTCGACGAGGTACTTGGTGACGCTGTTGGCGACCGGACCGCCGACGAGGATGAGGTTGCTTCCCGGATCGTTGACATCGACCTCGTAGTCCATGACGGTTATCGGCTCGGTGACCGGCTTGATGGTGGTAACCTGGGCGGTGGCGTGGATCTCGCTGACGTAGTAATCACTGCCGAGGACCTGGTCGCCGGGTTTGAGCTCTATCTCCTTAACGGTGCCCTGCTTCTCGGTGAGGTCGATGTAGGCGTAGGCGACGACGCGGTCGACGTCGTCGATGGCGCCGTTGCCGTCGATGTCGTAGCCAACGTCCTGCTCGTTGAGGCTCTTGAGCTCAAACCTGTACTTGAGGTCGTAGGTGCCGAAGATGTCGACCGGGTTGCCCTCGAGGGTGTCCTTGTTGGTGAGGGTGATGTTGGTTATGTAGGTGCCGTCGGTGTGGATGGTCATCTCCCAGGTCTTGCCGTCGTAGGTGACGGTGTCACCGCTGCTGTGGTCCTTAACGTCAACCTGGGCCGCGATCTCGGCTATGAGGTTGCCGTTGACACCGACGAAGGTGTCTTTGAGGGTGAGTACAACCGCACCGCTGAAGAGCGTAACGGGGGTGTCCTTCTCGAGGATAACGTGGTCTTCGTGCTGGCCGGTGACGGCGTTCTCTACCTTGACGAGGGCCCTCTGGTCAATGATGCTTATGTCGAGGGCGGTGACGACCCAGTCGGTGCCCTCTATGGCCTGCGGCTGGCCAACCTGGTACCAGGCGGTGCCCTTGTCGAGACCTGCCGTGAAGGTGTCGTTACCGACGCTGAGGACGTAGTAGGTCTGGCCGAAGACCGTGAAGGTGCCACCGGCTCCAACGCCATTGCTGTATGTGCTGACGATGGTTCCGCCACCGGCGGCGACGTTCTCGGCGTCTCCAATGTAATATTCAGTGCCATTCTGGTAGTCGGCCGGGACGCCCCACTCGGGGTACTCGGCCCTGGTCTGCTCGGGTTTGGTGACGCTGTAGTTGTAGAGGACGTAGTCAACGAAGACCGTGACGTTGCCCGGGGTGATGACGAGGTCGGCGTCCTTGGGCGGCCTGCTCTGGTCCCAGCTGCTCGGGTCCTTGGAGCTGAGGCCCACGTTGCTGAGGGTTATGTGCCAGTCGATGAGCTGGTCGCCGTTTATCTTGTCCTTGTCGGCGATGGTGGTGTTAACCATGAACTGGCTCTTCCAGTCAGCGTAGGTGCCGGTGTAGGCGGCGCCGTTGTACCAGTAGTCACCCGGAAGCTCGTCGTACTTGGTGGCCCAGTTCTCGCTTCCGTTGATCGTGAGTCCGTGGTCGTTGGTCATGGTGTCGTAGTTGTAAGCGTAAATCGTCCACGAGTCAAGGGTGGCGGGTGGGTATTCGGCCTTTATCTTCACGTAGTCGCCCTGAACGTCAACCTGCTTGCTGGTGTAGAGCAGGCTTCCGAGGGCAACGGCTATGTCAGCGGCGCTGGCAACGTCCATGGCGGCAGCGTTACTTCCAACAACGATTTTAACGTTCGGGGTTCCGTCGGCGTTAACGAAGAAGTCCTTCGGTATGTTCGGGACGGTCGGCTGAGCGCTGGCAAAGCCCATGGTGGCTCCAACCATTGCGGCACCGATTGCAAGGGCCGCGATCTTCTTCACTTTCATTTCCCAACACCTCCTTAAGTGCGGGCTTTGAGCCCGGAAATGGTCTAAGATGTATCGTCACTCACTCTCTATCCCATTGGGGTATATATACTTTTCGCTTTCAGACCCTTTCTCTGCCTTAAAAAAGCTCGCTCATTGCCGTAAAAATGAAAGGGGGCTTAATTAAATGCCTATAAGCTTTTCGCCTTTTGACGATAATATCACGGGTTCAGTTTGAACTCCGTGTTCTTCTTCTCCGCGAGCCGCCTCTTCAAGGGCCTCGTCACCAGTTCGTTGACGAAGCCGCCCAGGTCGGTTAACGTGTTCTGAAGCTCGTTGGCGGTGATGTCTATGATCTCGGGCTCCATTATCGAGATCGCAACGGGGGCGTACTTTGCCGTTAGCTGAAAGAGCGTCTCAACGGGTGATAGAAGCTCGGCCGCGAGGAGACCCTTAAACTTTCCATCCTCGGCTTTTCCCTGAACGACGAGCTTGTTTATTTTGCACCCCTCGATCGCGAGGGCCTTGGCCATGGTCGTCTTTATGCCTTCCTCGTCTTCACCGAAGACCTCTATGACAAAGCGGTAGAGCACGTCCCTATCCTCGACTATGAACTCTTCAGTTTCATTCCGTGAATAGCCCATTCTCGGCTCGGGCACGTCGTCGAGCTTGGGATAAACGGCCAGACCTCCGAACTCCTCCATGAGTTTTCCCATGAACAGCGAAACTTCCCCGAGGATCTTCATGAGCTCCTTGGATTCAACCTCCAGCTTTCCGGGTCTCAGTACCTCCACTATGGCGGGGGAGTAGCGCAGGGTCAGACGGACTACCTCCGCGAGGCCTCCCTCCAACCCGGCCTCTATGACCCCCGAATACCTGAGGAGCTCCTCCTCCGGGCTCTCCATGACCTCCTCAAGGTTCACGTACTTGATCTTAACGTTCTTCTCTTTCCTGAGGTTCTCGGCGGTCTCCTTCAGGGCCCTTTCTAAAACTTTCTCGTCGTTGCCTATGCCTTCGATGTAGAAGATAACCTCTATATCCGTCAATTTCACCACCACATCCATTTATATCGCTTTTTTCGGTAAGTGCCCACCACGGGAACGGGCTCGCCGCAGTACCCGCACCTTCCGTCCTTCACGTGGTACCCGATGATCTCGAATCCCCTGCGGACTATTAAAGGTTTGCCGCACTTCGGGCAGTAGGTGTTCTCGCCCTCGTGACCGGGTACGTTGCCAACGTAGACGAACTTCAGCCCCTCCTCCCTGGCGATGCGGTACGCCTTTTCCACAGTCTCGATGGGGGTCGGGGGCAGGTTGGTGAGCTTGTAGTTGGGGAAGAACCTGGAGAAGTGAACCGGCGTTTCATCGCCGAGGCTCTCGACCACCCACCGGGCGAACCTCCGTATCTCGTCCTCGCCGTCGTTCAGCGTAGGGATTATCAGGTAGGTCAGCTCAACCTGGATTCCGAACTCCTTCTTGGCTATTTCAGCGGTCCTTCTGCTCGGCTCGCCGCCCGGCACTCCCGATATTTTCATGTAGAATTCATCGTTGAAGGCCTTGATGTCGATGTTCATGGCGTCTACGTAGGGGGCAAGCTCCCTGAAGGGCTCCTCGTTTATGTAACCGTTGGTTATTAGGAGGTTGTACACGCCCTCCCTCCTGGCCAGTTTGGCGGTATCGAGGACGAACTCGTACCAGATGACCGGCTCGTTGTAGGTGTAGGCTATGCTCTCGCATCCGTAGCGCCTGGCTAAGGCAACGATTTCCCCGGGTGTGGCGTCGTGGAGATAGGGAAAGCTCTCGTCCGCCTGACTTATCTCCCAGTTCTGGCAGTGCTTGCAGTGCATGTTGCACCCGACGGTGCTCACGGAGAGGGCGCACGAACCCGGCCAGAAGTGGAAGAGGGGTTTTTTCTCGACGGGGTCGGCGGCGATCGATGAGACCTTCCCGTAGTTGAGGGTGTAGAGTCTGCCGCCGATGTTCTTCCTCACCCTGCAGGAGCCGCGCTGGCCCTCGTTTATTATGCAGTTGAGGGGACACAGCCTGCACCTCACCTTTCCGTCCCCGAGCGGCTCCCAGTACATGGCCTCGCGCATGGCTCTCACCCAAGGAAGGTAGGCTCACCCCCGTTTAAGCTTTTGGTACCTCTCGTAGTACTCCCTCATCGTCAGGAACTCTACATCTTGGCTCTTGTACCAGTCTATCAACCTTCCCAGAAGCTCGAGGGCCTTCTCCCCCGTGTTGAACCTGCAGTCCCACCTTATCTTTTCCTTTTGCATCGGGACGAACTCCCACGGGTGGACGAAGTAGACCCTCGGCTCCTTCAGGCGTTTGTGGACGATCCTCTGAATCCTCCAGGGGAGCCTTATGACCGAGGACGTGGTCGAGGCGGGGACCTCGAGGACGTCTCCAAAGAACCTCACGCCCTCGCGGTAGCCCTTGTATGTTGCCTTCGACGAGTCCACGAGGACTCCGTTTTTTGACAGTATATCATAATAGTAATTAGGGAACTGCAGGTTGGGGGCCCGGAATGAGACCACCTCCCCGAACTGGCGTAGTACCTCGAGCGACTTTTCGATGACCCTCTCGCCCTCTCCCCTCGTGAGCTTATCGAGCCTTTCGTGGTTGTAGTTGTGACTTCCAAGTTCATGTCCCTCGTCGATCACCCGCCTTACGAGCCCCGGGAAGCGCCTCGCCATCTCGGCCGTGAAGAAGAAGGTCCCCTTTACCCCCTTCTCCGCCAGCAGGTCCAAAAGCCTTGGCAGTCCATCTTCCATTCCCCTCGTGGTCTCTAAGTAAGGCGGGCAGTCGTGCTCGACGTCGAAGGTTATCGACACCATCATAACGAAATCCCCCTGATCAGCCTGTAGAGCAGGTACCTCCTGTCCACTTCGTCCCTCATATCCATCGTGCGTCTGTACACGCCCAGCAGTCTATCCAGCACAACCTCCCACGAGAATTCCCTCTCGGCGCGCCTGCGGGCCTCCCTCCCCATGGCCACAAGTTTATCCCTCTCCTGTATGGCAACGGCCAGGTTTTCTACCATGCCCTCCTCGCTCTCCGCCAGGAGGCCCGTTACACCGTTCACTATCATATCGGATATGCCGCTCTCTTTCCTCCCGATTACCGGTTTTCCCGTTGCCATTGCCTCAAGGCCCACGACGGGAAAGGCCTCGAGGATACCGGGCGTCAGGACCATGTCGGCCGCCCAGTAGAGCGGTAGGAGCCTCCCCCTCTCCATGAAGTCGTAGAGGTCGGTTATTTCTCCTACGCCCGTTTCCCTAAGGTTCCTCTCAAGGACTGGCCTCATAGGTCCGTTTCCCACCATTATAAGCCTCACCTTATTTTTCGGAATTCCGCTCCGTCTTAGGGCCTCCCTCACCATTACCGGTATTCTGTGTGCCTGCTTGCGTTCCGTCATCCTCCCGAGGTAGAGGATCACCACCTCGTTCTTCACACCGACCTCCCTTCTGGCCCTCTCCCTTTCCTCAGGCTCCGGCGGCCGCCATCTCTCAACGTCTATCCCGTTGGGCACCACAAAAACGGGACGTCCTCTGAGCCTCTCGCCAAGCAGGTTCCGGGTGTCCTCTGCTACCGGGGTACTGACGGCTATAAACGTGTCCACCCTCTTGAGGTTGTTGCCGATGAACCTCCTGATCAGAGAATCAAAGGGGGGCTTTCCGTAGAAGGAGTGGTTCGTGGCCACGACGGGGACGTTTCTCAGCCCCCTTGACACGTCCGAGACAGCCACCGAGAAGGGGGAGTATATGCTGTGAACGTGGGTGATGTCAAAGTTCATCTCCTTGTAGAGCTCGTTTATTCTCCACAGCTGTGAGAATCCAACGCTGGAGTGGTAGCTACGAAAATAGAAGGTCCCGGCGAATCTGTGAACGGGGTAGGGAGAGTCGTCCACGTAAGGTTTCATGTAGCGGTAATCGTGGGTCAGGACGTGGGGCTCGTGTCCCCTGAGAAGGAGGTTGCGGGAGAGCTCATCAATATGGGACTCTATTCCCCCGATTTTGGGGTAGAACCAGTCGGAGGCTATTGCGATTTTAAGGCTTTCCATATTTCAACCCCTCCGGACGTCAGGAGCACCACCAGTCCCACCAGGCTGCTGACTACGTACGATACAAAGCGTTCCAGTAGGGTTATCGAGACCGCGAGGGCGGTGGGGATACCGAAGTACGTGAGCGTTCCGATGAGCCCGCCTTCGATTATTCCCACGCCCCCCGGGGTAAAGGCGAGGAGGCCAAAGAAGAGGTTGGCTATTGAGATGACCGCTATAAAGCTCCAGGCAAGGTTGAGCCCAAAGGCGAGGGTGATGAGCTTCAACCGGAGGACGTCGAGGAGCCAGACGACCGAACTGAGGATGATCGCGGCAACGTTGAGGCCGTGCATGTCCTTTAAGGAGGCTATCCTCTCGATCTCTTCGGGGCTTACGGGGGCTTTGAACAGGTGGAGGGAGAGCCTGACGAAGGAATCCCATTTAACCCATATCAGGAATATGCCCGTAACCCCCAGGAGCACAAAGGGTATCGGTTCCTCGGACGAGAAGTAGGTCATCCCGGCAAGGAAAAGGACGAACACGGGGACCGTCTCAAGTATGCGCTCGTAGACTATGCTGACGGCCGAGACCCCCGTGGGTACCATGGCCCTTCTCGACACCCACGCCATCCTGAGCAGTTCCCCCCCGCTCCTGCTCATCGGGGTGACGTTGTTTATGAAGATGGAGGCGAGTATGGCCTTAACGAGCTCCCCCAGTGGAGCGTCTCTGCCTACACCGTTTAGAACGAGTTTCCATCGAATCCCGTAGAGAAGGACGCTCACGTAGTAAGTGAGAAAGGCCAGGGCAAGGTACCTTGGGGAGACGGTCCCAACCAGTGAAAAATACTGTCTTGCCGATGTTGCAATACTCCCCAGCATAGTCCCGACCTACCCCTCATTGGCTCGTGATTTTATAACGTTATCGGAACAACGCTCTATACGTTCCGTTTAACCCTCCCTCGAGGTGTTCCCAGCCGAGTAGGGGCATTTCCGTTCTTTTTCCATCGGTGGTAATGTACACGCCGGCTCCGTTTTCGACCCTTCCTATAACGGTGAAATCCATTTGAAGGGCAGTAACCATCTCGGGGGGTACCGTGAAGACGAGCTCGAACTCCTCGCCGCTGGTGAGTGCCATCTCGATGGGGTCCACTCCAAGCATCCGTGCGGCCTCGATGACCTCATCCCTAATCGGGAGCCTTTCGACATCGATCTCAAGCCTAACGCCGCTCATCCTTGAGAGGAGGTGCAGTTCCTTGGAGAGGCCGTCACTTACGTCTATGGCGGCGTTAGCGTACCTGCTAAGCTCCATTCCCTCGACCACCCGGGCCCTCGGTTCGAGGAGCTTCTCGTAGAGCGGCTCCCTTATTCTTTTGGGCACATCCATCTTATTCTTCCATAGAAGAAGACCCGCGAGGGCCCGCCCCACGTCGCCGGTCACGCAGACCAGATCGCCGGGCTTCGCCCCGCTCCTTGTGAGGAGCCTCTCCGTTCTCCCGAGGGCCATCCCGTCTATTATCAGGTCATCGGCCTTGTTCGTGTCGGCGCTGAGAACTGGCACATCGTAGAACTCGAGGGCTTCCCCGATCCCCCTCGCAACGCCCTCCAGGTAGTTCGTATCGATGTCCGCAGGAATCCCAAGGGAGAAGAGGAAACCGAGCGGTTTCGCACCCATCGCCGCAACGTCGCTGACGTTCATTGTAACGGCCTTGAAACCGACCTGCTCGGGCGTCATGATATCCGGTACGTCCGTCTCTCTCACGAGCATGTCGTTCGTCGCCACGAGCCATTCGTCGCCCAGCCTAATCGCCCCCGCGTCGTCTCCAAGCGGAAGGTCACCCTGGAGTTTGAGGTTCCGCGTAAAGAGCTCAATTATATCCCATTCACTCGCCATCCACCTTACCTCCTCAGGAATTTCATAAGGCTCGTCTGTCTGGGCCTGTATTCATCCTCCGAAACGTTGATCTCAATGGATTCAAGGTCCTCTATCTTTGCGTTCCTTATCTCCTCCGGTAGCCTTATCTCGCCGTACTTCCCTCCCCCTCCGGGGATAACGCTGAGCTTGCCTTTTCTGTAGGCCCACACGGCTTTGGCGACCTCCTCGTGAACCTCCGCCAGGCTCTCGATGGGGACGTCGACGAGGACCCTTATCTCGCTCCTGAACTCCCTTAAAAAGCGCTCCCAGATAGCCCTCACGGCCTTCGTTTCCACACCCCTCCCGATGACCATCGCGATTATCTCCGCCAGCGGCGCCAGACGGAGGTAGGGCGGCCTGTCATTCGGCCTCTCCTCCGTGTCGGCCAGCTCGAGGATCCTGTCCCTCACGCCTTTCTTTATCCTGCCGCCGCACTTGGGGCACTTCCACCTGAACGCCTCCGCATCCTCGAGGGAGTACTTCGTGTAACAGCGGGAGCACGCGGTGAGGTGGTACTTGCCCAACCTGGGGTCGAGACCGGCGTTCAGGACGATCTTCCTGCCTCCGCGTTTCAGAATGGCCTTCCGTACCTCCTCGAACGTCGCCTCATCGACCTCAAAGCGGTTGAACTCCCTCCCGAGGCGGTGGGGCATCGGCGAGTGGGCGTCGCTGTTGCTCAGGTAGGTGAGCGAGTGATGGGATCTTATCATGTCGGCCATCTCGCTGTCCGCCGAGAGACCGAGCTCGAGGAAGTCTATCCTCGCCCCGTCGTAGGCCTCCCTTAGGCTGTTGTACTCCTTGTAAAGGGCCGTCCAGGGGGTGAAGGCGTGGGCAGGCCCTATCAGAACGTCGAGCTCGTTCGCCAGGTCCGCTATCTCCGCCGCCGAAAGGTTGACCCTCGGCCTTCCTTCGTTCTCTATATCGCTCGAATAGGGGCTCAGCCTTTCCCGCATCTCCTCCACGGCTGATAGGCTCGGAAAAATGAGGAGGTGGTGAACCCGCCTGCTGTCCTCGACCTCCGTCGTGAGGATGAAACGAACCCCTTTTCTCTCGTAGGTGCCCTCATCGACTTTCTCTGTATATTTGAGCAGTTCCTCCTCCCACCTCGGGTTTAGTACGTCCCCGGTACCGACCACCGCGAGCCCCTTAAAACGCGCGTTTTCGGCGAGGTTCGGGAAGGTCATGAACTTCGAGACCGCCTTTGAATAACGGGAATGTATGTGAAGATCCGCATCGGCCAGCATTGAACCACCTTCTTCCCTTCACTCTATGTACATGCCCTCCAGACCGCGGTAGTAGGCGCGGTATATGTCCCTTTTGGTCACCACTCCAACGAGCTTTCTGCTCTCTGGACTCTCCAGAACTGGCAGGAGGTTCTGATCGTGGGCCATGAGCTTCTCAAAGGCCTCCTCGGCCGTCTCGTTTGGATACGTAACCCCGTAGGAACGCCTGAGGAAGCGTCTCACCGGCAGGCCTTTAATCCGTGAGGACTTCTTGAGAACGTCCTTTACGCCGATTACGCCGATGACCTCCATGTCCTCGTTGACTACGGGGAAGCAGTCGTGGCCGGTCTCTCCTATCAGCCTTTCAACCTCGAAGAGGGCCTGATCCTCGCTAACGTAAACCGGCTCCCGCGTCATTATCTCCCCCACGGGTATCGTCTCGAGGATGACGGGCCTTCCTGTTTTTACACGATAACCCTTCCGGAGTAGCTTGAGGGTATAGATGGACTCCCCCCGTAGAAAGAGCCGGGCGGTGAGAAAACCCATTGTTGCTGAGGTCATAACCGCGGGGAGGACAGCGTAGCTCCTCGTCAGCTCGGTAACCATGAGTATCTGGGTAAGCGGGGCCTGTGTCATGCCGCTGAAGAAGGCGGCCATCCCCGCGAGGGCGTAAACGGTGGGGTTCGCGTTCAAACCGGGGAGGAGGGCCCTTACGGCTTCCCCGAAGGCCGCCCCGAACATGGTTCCGATGTAGAGGCTCGGGGCGAAGATGCCGCCGCTCTGGCCGGGGCCTATGGTAAGGGCCGTCGCCAGCATCTTGGCCACTCCGAGGACTACGAGGAACCCCACGGTTAGTTTCCCGTAGAAGGCCATCCTCATGCCCTCGTAGCCTATCCCGAATATACCGTAGGCTGGAAGCATCATGCCGAGGAGGCCGACCCCAAAACCCCCCAGGGCGGGCTTGACGTATTCGGGTAGCCGGGCCTTCGAGAACCAGTCAACCGTGCCGTAGAGGAACCTGGCGTAGAACGCGGCGAGAGAGCCGAGGAGCAGTCCGAGGATGAAAAACAGGGGGAGCTCCGGAAGGGTGTGCCCTATTCCGCCGGGGATCTCTATCTCGACCGCCCTTTTGAGAACCGCCAGGGTTATCGCGTTGCCCGTAACCGCGGAGATGAAGATGGGCACGAGGTTTATGGAGAAGGCTCCCATGTAGACCACCTCAAGGGCGAACATCGCCCCGGCGAGCGGGGTGTTGAAGGTCCCTGCTATACCGGCCGCCAGGCCACAGGTGACGAGGAGCCTCTTCATCTCCCGGGATAGGTTGAACCAGCGCGCCAGGATCGACGTCAGGGCGGCACCTATGAAGCCTATAGGCCCCTCCCGGCCAACGCTTCCGCCGGAACCTATCGTTACCGCCGTGGCTATCGTCTTCAGAACCGCGAACTCCCCGGGAATGTTACCGCCTTTGAATATTACCGCTTCTATCACCTCGGGTATACCGTTTCCCCGTATCTCTGGACGTTTGAGGACTATGAGGGTGACCACCAGCGCCCCGAGGGTTGGGGGAAGAACGTACCCAACGTTGATACCGCCGATGGTGTAGGAGGCTTTCTGCAGTAACCCTCTGAAGAAGAGCCGGTTAACCCCGCTGATCAACAGTCGAAATATCACCGCCCCCAGTCCCCCCACTATCCCGGCAAGGATTGAGAAAACGATGATAACACTCCACCTTCTTAGATAGGCACCTTTAGAGGTCATCGATACCTGATGGGAGTACTCACTAAAAAGCTTAAGCTTTTATAGTCCCCCACCACAATAGCCCCGGTGGAAACCATGAAGGTCGAAGGATTCGTAGCTTCCCTCAGGAACGCCGAGACCATCGGCGAGCTGTTTAAGATACTCGCGAAGAACAGTGCCCCCGTCCTCGAGCTCGACGGGGTGAGGTTCCTCATAGTTGTCGAGGGCGACTTCGAGGGCAGGAAGTTCTGGACGGAGATAAACGGGGAGAGGGCCAACCAGGCCCTTGGCGATGCCATGCTCAACTCCTCGAGCTTCCCCTTCAAGTGCAGGCGTCCCTACACCGGTGGAAACGTCATCTTCGTGAACTTCGACGACGTAGAGGTCGAGAGGTTCCTCGTCGCCTACCGTGACCCGGACTACGGGCTCTTCTACCTCGTTGAGAGCGGAAAAGCGAGGGAGATAACGGGCGAGGAGTACGAGAGGCTCATCCCCGAGATGCCCGAGTTCAGGGTAAAGGGAATCGGCGATGAGCAGATGGACATGATGGGGGCGTTCTTTGGCTGACAAAAAAGGAAAGGCTCACGGTGAACCCTTTATCTTCTTTATCCTCTCCTTGGTTTTCTGGATTCTCTCCACCTTCCTCGCGGTCTTTGCGGTGGTGGCCTCGCTTATCTCCCTCCTGAACGCCCACTTGAGGAGCGGTGGCGTTATCAGCACCGAGACCGTTATGAATATCAGCGTCGCCGCTATGAACTCGGGGGCGTCCTGCGGCTTTATCGCACCACCGTGTACCGCCACCATGAGGTCGACGAGAGCCACCTCCGTCCTCGGAATCGAGCCTATGCCCATCTGGAGGGACATCCAGAAGTTCTCCCTCGTGAAGAGAAAGGCCCTGCCGCGGCCCCACGCCGTCATCCACGCTCCGAATCCCCTTCCGACTATCTTTCCGACGACGGCAACCGTTGTCAGAACCGCCGCGAGCACGAGGGCGTTCGCGTTCTCGAAGACCGTCAGGTTGAGCATCGCGCCGGTGTGGACGAAGAAGAATGGTATGAGCAGGCCGTAGCCGATGGCCTTCACGTCTTCCATGAGGCGCTTCCCTTCCGGGAGCTTCGAGAGCACGAGGCCCATCATGAACGCGCCCTCGATGGCCGCCGCGAACCATCCCTCGGCTAAGGCCGCGAAGAGGAACATCATCCCGAGGACGGTTCCGAGGATGCCCTTCTCGACGTGGAGCCTCTCCGCGAACTTTATGTAATAATCGACGAGGTACCACCAGACGAGACCGGTTATTATGAAGAACGCGACTATCTTGACGCTCAGCTCGAGGAGACTTCCTGTGCCGACGGCGAATATGATGAGGGCTATGCCAAGGAAATCGTCCATGACGCTCGCGCTCAGCGAGGCGGCGCCGACCTCGCTCGTGAGGACCCCAAGGTCCATCATGACGCGGACGGTTAATCCTACGCTCGTGGCTGTGAGCAGGACACCGCCGGCGAAGGCCTCTCTACTCGGGTATCCCATCTCCGTGAGGGCGAACCAGCCAAGGACGAGCGGCACGAAGACGCCGAGAACTGTGGAGACCGTAGCGGTAATCCCCGTTTTCTTGAGTTGCTCGATATCGGAATCGAGGGCGCCGAGGAACAGCAGGAATATTATGCCCAACTTGGCCAGAAAGTTGGAAACGACCGTCAAATCCGTGGTGAAGCCCTCCCCGCTGACTATCGGGAGGTACTGGGGGGCGATCATCCCGAAATAGACGAGGTTCCCCAGTATCATTCCCATCAGAAGCTCTCCAAGAACGCCAGGCAGTTCGAATCGCTCGATTATGCTGTCCCCTATCTTGGCCAGGATCAGAGAGATTCCTACGGTGAAGAGAAGCCACGTTACCGTTTCCATTGGGCCCCACCCACCCGGAGCAGTCTCAGCAGTTCGTCTATCAGTATGCGCAGGCTCATCTCACCAACCAGTTTTCCGTCCTTCACGACCGCCAGCACCTGTATCCTGTACTTGCGCATCTTCATCAGGGCGTCAAGGACGGTGGCGTCTTCCTCTATCGTGAGAACCTGTCTCTCGGCAACGTCCCCCGCTCTGGTGGCCCCTCCGAGGATCGATCTCATGGTGTTGCTCGTCATACCGAGCTTAAACCTGTGGGCCTCGGGGGGGAGGAGGAGGTCCATAACGTCAAGGTACCTGATGACACCCACGAGTTCCCTGTTCTCCCTGTCGTCAACCACCCAAACATGGTGTCTGCTTCTCAGAATTTTGAGGACGTTTATGATATCCGTGTCAGCGGTGACTACGGGCATTGTTTCAATGCTGGGCATGATATCCGCCAGCTTTATGGAGTGAAGGATTTCAAGGGCGGACTCGACTTCCATCATCACCACCGGGTTTAAAGAACGAACGAGGTTCTATTTAAGGTTTCGTGAGTTATTGAGGACACTGGAGAGACGTTTAGAGCATTGTACCAGCAGGTCATTTCTCCAGGCGGTAACAGAATCCCAACGAAAGGAGAATTAAAGGATACCGGCCCCTGCACCCAGGAAATAGAAGAGGAGTTTCGCCGCGGTTAGCGCCGTGATGTCCCCGAGTTCGCCACCCCCAACCTCCATTATATCGAAGCCGACCAGCCTCTTGTTCTCCACGAGCCACTCCATGGCCTCCACCACTTCCCAGAAGCCCAGTCCACCGGCCTCAGGTGTCCCGGTCGAGGGAACGAGCGAGAGGTCGAAGGCGTCTATGTCTATGGAGAGGTAAACGGGCTCCGGGAGGGGCTTTACCAGTTCGACGAAGGCATCGAAGTCGTAGTCCCTTGCATGGACCCAGGGGATTCCATGCTCCTCGGCGTAGGTGACCTCCTCCCTCGTCCCGCTCCTTATCCCGAAAATCGCCTCGCCTACCCCGAGTTCCGCTATTCTCCTCGCCACGCAGGCGTGGTTGTAGGGGTTCTCCTCGTAGGAGTCCCTGAGGTCGAGGTGGGCGTCGAATACCACGTAGCTCGCGGGTTTCAGGGCCTCCACCGCCCCAAGGGTCTGTGAGTGCTCCCCCCCGAGGAGTATCGGAATTGCACCGGGATTGGCCCTTTTGAGCTCTTCAACCGTTTCCCTCACCCTGTCCGCGGTTCTCCTCGGGTCGCCGGCAACGACGGCGATGTCACCTATGTCCGCTATCGGGAGCTCTGCTATATCCACGTCGTAGTCCAGGATGTAGCTCTCGAGGTTGAGCGTCGCGTGCCTTATGAGCGTCGGCCCGAACCTCGCCCCGGGCTTAAAGCTTGTCGTCCCGTCGAAGGGAACCCCGAGGATGACGAACTTAGCGTTCTCTGGTTCGGAGAGTGGGAATTCGAGCTTGAGCGTCTCGTAAGTGTAGAGGAAATCCATGCCCTCACCTCCGTAGAGTAGAAGGCGCACCTTAAAAGGATTCGGATGGAGTGAGCGGATTCGAAGCAGAAAAAGGAGAAGGGCTCACTCGCCCTTGAGCTTCATTATCTTTATCCTACCGAGGGTCTCCCAGTACTCGACGTTGATGCCCTCTTTGAGCTGGTCCTTTATCTCGTCGGCGACGCCGCCCTCTATTGGGACGTCGTAGAGCTCATAGGTCTCCATGTCCATTATCTGGACGGTGTCGGGGGTCATGGCTATGACCTGGGCGGTTCTCTTGTCGATTATCGGGACCTCAACCTCGGCGCTGGTGGGTTTAACGATGCTCCTGACCTTGCCGTCAAAGATCCCGACCGCCTCTATCCTGGCCTTGGCGGAACCGTGCTTTCCGGGTGAGGAAACGGTTATGTTGCCGATCCTGCAGGGCTCTCCATCGATGAGGATGTACCTTCCGGGTTTGAGCTTGCTGACCTGAACCTTGGTCTTGTCTCCCATTTCTCAGACCTCCATAAGCGTTCTAAAACCGATTGGGACTGGTCTTTAAAAAATTTTTGAATAAAGGAAAGGTCAACGACGGCCCCTCATCAGCACTCCGTTCATGAAGACCGGCACGAGGAGCACCAGTCCAAGGAGCCCCCCTATCCTCACGGTAGTGCTCGACGTCCTGAGTGCATAGTACAGCGTGAGCAGTCCGATCAGCAGAAGGGTGGCCACTATGACCCCCACTATCCCTTTGTTGTGCTCAAGCCCCTCCGAGAGAAGGGGGTACGCCTCCACCGCGGCTATTATAGCGCCAACGCTGAAGGGCACCACGACGAACATCGTCCTGATGTCGCCTACTACCATAGTTGCCGAGACCACGAAACCGAGGAGGGACACCAGAGTTAGACTCTTTCCCCTTCCGATCTGCATGACCTCGGACAGTATCTGGTTGCCCATCTCTATCAGGACGATTATGGTGGTCAGCCCCGCGAAGTAGAGCGAGAGCATGAGGAGGTATATCAACCTGTCCGCGTTGGCGATGTTGCCCCTGAGCACGTAGGGGATCGAATAGAACACCTCGATCGAGGTCATCGGGCTCTTCTCGGTGTTCGTGGTGTACTCCTTGAGGTTCTGGAACCCTATAAATAGCTTCATGGATCGCTCCGCCGGAATGTTCGGGTTATGGAAAGCCCTCTCAAACCCCTGGTAAGCGGCACCGAGGGAGTAGGCGACGGTGAAGGCCGCCGCGAAGCTCAGTATTACCTGGAGGATGAAAACGGCGGCGAGGACCCTTTTGAAGCTGACCCCCTCAGGGGTGAAGCTTCCCACCACGTAGTAAACACCGGCACCGAGACCGAGGGATACGAGCACGGAGACGGACATATACAGAACTCCTTTGAGGGAAATAGAGTGTCCAAAGGACGTTATCGCCGAGACCGCGGTTTCCATGTAGTTGATCGCCCGTGGTGATGTAACGGTGCTGAGTGCCTGCTCCCTGATAAGGAACGCCGAAGCTATTGCAAAGAGCACGAAAAGCACCGAAAGTACGGAGATGACCTCGAGAGTTCTTCCCTTGGCGAGTACGAGGAGGAGGAAGGAGATGAGTATCGTTCCGAAGGCTATCGCCGGAATGTACCTGGGGGCAACGTTGAAGACGTAGATGAGGCTGTAAGAGGAGTAGTATGTGGTTATTCCGAGCATCACGAGCAGAAACATCAGCAGGACGAAGATGAACGCGGGTGTGCGGGATACCTTGAAGAACAGCTCGTATATCAGGTACCTTGTGCGCCTGGTGCTCTCAACCTCGCTGTATATCAGGAACAGGGCGATGAGCATCGGTATCAGAGATATCAGGAATCCCTTCAATCCAAAGTTTATGTAGTACTTCGGCAGTACCAGGAAGTTCCATATCCCGAGGATGTACCCCGTTATCAAAAACGCCATCAGGAAGCCAACCTTTCTCATCCATCGCACCTCCGGCCAGTGATTGTTCCGTCTATCAGGGCCCTAAAGAGTAATGGGGAAGGTATATAAAAACATTGTGTGATTTTTCTACCCAATTTAGAGGCTCCAATGCTCAAAATTGATTATTATTTCGTTCACAACCGTCCACGCCATCAGCGGTTCCCTGTAAAGGCTTACCTTTCTCCCCGGAATTTTCCCCCTGAAGTCCCCGTGGGGAAAGCCGCCAACGACCACGAGCGGGTTTTGGAACCTCGATAGGGTTCTCCCGAATTCAGGGGGTTTCATCAATTCGCCGTCCTCGTGCATAACGAAGACCCCGTCGGGTTTTATCTCGTCTACGAGCTCCCCAAGGGATTTCTCCTCCAGCCGGAGCAGTTTCAAATCCCTGGGTACCGCCCTGTTTTTGAAGAGGCTCTCCATCAACCCGACGAAACGGTTGTAGTTCCTCGGGATCCTCGTCTCGGGCTTTACGTAAATCACCTCGTCGTTCCTCGTGTGCACGTAGACCCTCAAAAGGCCCTCCCGGTTGGCTATGCTCTCGAGGGCGTTGAGGAGGCAGACGTGGACGATATCGGGCCTCCCGCGCCTCTCACCATCGGGGAGCTTTTTGATGGCCGCGTGGTGGTAGGTGGCATCTAAAATGGTCTCCTCAGGCCTCTTGCCCCTCCGCCTCGCGTGGTTAACCACCGCCGGATGGTTCGCTATGTCTTTCGGTACGGGTTCAAGCTCGGCCTCGGCTATCACCAGATGGAGCATTCTCCCACCTCTCTATCCTTATCCCCCTGTCCGAGAGCCCCTGGATTATCTCCCCGTAGGTGTCTATGCGCATTCCGAATATTTCCGGGGGAATCACGCCGTATATGCACCTCCCCTCCGCGACGATGCGCGCTATTGCCGCCGCGGTGAAACCCGTAACCCTCGCCATCGACGTGAAGCCGTCCCTCTCCTCGTCGTAGAGGAGGTAGCCGATCTCCCTCTCCTCCCCGTCCAGGGTCCCCTTTCCTTTCACCTCCATTATCGAGAAGTCAGGGCTATCGTACGTCATGAGCGGGGTAATCACCTCGAGCGTCTTATCGACGTGTTCGCTCCCGAAGAACCCGAGCTCCCTTAGAACCCTCATCTTCTCCAGGTGGCCGGGCCAGCGGAGGGTCCACTCCTCGAGCCTCCCGGCTTTTACGCTCTCAAGGAGGCTCCTCAGGCCGTCGCTCACGAAGGCCTCGAACTCGAAATTCCCTATGGAAACGCGCCTTATCTCCCCGAGCGGGTCAACGGCCGTAACCTCGCCGTTCCGTATCACGCGCGCCGGCCTCGTGTACTCTTCAATTAAATCCTTAGGTGACCATGTAATTCTGTAATAAAGTGGTGGCCTCGGCTCCTTCGGGAGGCCGCCGACGTGTATGTAACCCTCGTGTAGACCGTCCATCTCCCCCCATATCCTGCCCATCAGGATGTGGCTCAGTCCCGGCGCGAAGCCGGCGTCGAATATCACGGTCACTTCCGCTTTTTCGGCCTCGTCCCTGAGGGTAAGGGGGTTCTCGGGCATGAAGGAGACGTCCACCATGTCAACTCCCGCCCTTATCGCGGCCCTGACCGCCCGGTAACCCAGACCCCCGGGCAAGGCTCCGATCACCAGCTCAAATTTCCCCATAGCTTCCACGAGGGAATCGAAGTTCGACGCATCCACCTTCATGGGTGTGGCGAACTCGGAAACGGCCCTCAACCTCTCCCCGCTTACGTCCCCCACGTGGACGTCGAACCCGTCCCTCAGATCCCACGCAACGGCCCTTCCAACGTTTCCGGCACCGAGGACGAGAACCTTCATCTCAATCCCCTCCAGCGGTTGGGCAAGGTATATATAAGCCCTGCCCTTACATTTACCAATGCCGTTCAAACTGTCCATCTTCCGCAAGAACGTGCTGGAAACGCTCGCTTCCTCCGATGAGACCAAGGTCATGCACGTGAGCGACACCCCCGAGAGCCTTTACCCTTTTATCGACGAACTCATAGAGAAGACCGGGCCGGATTACGTAATCCACACCGGCGACCTCGTCGACAACGTAAAGCTGGAGAGGAGGCCCGACCTGCTACCCCTTTACAGGGGCGCCCTGAGGAAACTGGCCCACATTCTCAAAGGTTCCGGGGCGGTTCTTTACATAGTTCCTGGCAACGAGGACGACCCGGGTCTGCTGAGGGAGTTCTTCGGAAAGGCGGTCGTTGAACCGGGGACCGTGGTCACCATCGGGGGATTCAGGTTCGCCCTCGGCCACAGCTTGTGGGACGTCGCCGGACTCGAGGCGGACTTCAGGCTCTACGGCCACAACTTCAAGCTGATCGAGAGGGGTCTAAACGGAGTCCTCGGCGTCAACTTCGTTCTACTCCCGAGTGGGAGAACGTACAGGGTAAAGTACCCCTCGGGAACGGACTTTGATAGGGGATACAGGATGTGGAGGGGTATGTGATGAGGGTCATCCGCTTTGGGCCGTCGATAATCTTCCTTCGAACCCATGAGGAGGAGAACGTTAAAGCGGCAATCTCCCGGCTCTTCGGGGTCGAGGAGATCCCCACCGACGAGGCCATAAGGAGAAGCAGGGAGTTCGAGACCATCGTTTTCGTCACGGATGAGTGGGAGAAGGAGACCATTCCACCGGACACGGCGTTCCTCCTGAGCTGTCACGTGCCCGTCGTTCTGAGCAAGGTCGTGAACAGAAAGCTCCCGGTCGAGAAGGTTCATGTCGAGAGCGTGCTCATCCTCATGAGGATCCCCGAGAGGGTGGAGGAAGGGCTTAAGCTTCTGGCGGAGAAGTACGGCGGTAAGGTTATGGACGTAAGGACGGCCTTCGATGAGGGCGAGGCCGGCGACACGATAATAGGGGTAACTCGGAAGAATCTCAACTCCCCTATTGGCCCGGAGGACATCGAGGGGGCGATCCTGATACACAGGGACTTCCTGAAGGTTTACCACGAGCTGACCATCGACGTCCCCCTTCTTCTGCTCAAACTACTACCCGGGTGGAAGGAGATCACCATCAAGGTCTACGACACGGAGAAACGCTACGATGAAAACATCGAGCGGCTGATGATGGTCATAGAGGACCTCGACCTCGGCTTCGTCGTCGGCGAGGGCTGGGACTGGGACTACCCGAGGCCGTTCATGCGCGTTCCCGTCTACAGGCTCAAGCTCCTCACCTGGGAGGACCCCGCACGCGTCAAGTTCCTCCTCAAAGGCATCGAGTACCTCGGGTACAGGAGGCTCTGCGACATAGACGTTTTTCTGGAGGGCAAGAAGGTAAGCTGGACGTCCCTGGGGGAGTTCGATTCGAAGTTCGAGCTCGCCAAGGCCGCCCGCGAGGAACTGGAGAGGAACCTGAGCCGGGACGTTCTCGAGCGGCTCCGTGAGATAGAGGAAAAGCTGGTCAAGGAATCCGGGGATTAAAGCTTCCTCAGCTTCGCGACGAAGAAACCGCTCGTACCGTGTTTGTCCGGGTAAAAGCGCCTCGCCTTTTCTATCTCCTCGCTCAGTTCGACGCCGAAGGGCTTCCTTAAGGCCGGCTCTCCGTACCGCAGGGGCAGGAGCTCGACGTCGAAGTTATCGAGGACCCACTGGATCACGAACTCGTTCTCCTCCGGCTCGAGGGAACAGGTGGAGTAAACGAGCGTTCCGCCTTTTTTGAGAACCTCAAGCCCCTTCTCGAGGAGCTTCATCTGAAGGCCCTGGCAGAACTTAACGTCCTCCATCGTTCGGTTGGCCTTCCTCTCAGGGTTCTTGTGTATCGTCCCGCTCCCTGTGCAGGGTGCATCGAGGAGTATCCCATCGAACTCCACACCGAGCTCGTCTATGTGAAGGGCCGAACCGTGAATCAGGACGGTGTTGATCACGCCGAGGCGGGAGAGGTTTAAGCGGGTCTCCTTCAACCTCTCCTCCCCAACGTCGAAGGCGTAGATAAGGCCCTTATTCTCCATCAGCTGGGCGAGGTAGCTCGTCTTTCCTCCCGGGGCGGCCGCCATGTCCGCTATCACCTCCCCGGGCTTCGGCTCGAGGGCAACGGGGGGGTACATGGAGCTGGCCTCCTGGATGTAGAGCAGGCCGCTTAGATACTCGGGCGTTGATGTTATCGAGAACGGCTCCCTCGTGAGACAGAAGCCCTCCCTCGCCCACGGAACTCGCTTGAACTGGAAACCCTTCCTGTTGAGGAGCTTGGTTAGCTCCTGGAGCGTTATCCTGAGGGTGTTCACACGGAAGCATCTCGGCAGTGGCCTTTCCATGGCCTCGGCTATCCTCAACGCCCTCTCGCCCCAGAGCTCGTAGTAGCGCTCTGCGAAGGTTCTGGAGTAGCCGAGGCTGAAGAGTCTCTCAAGCATGGTTTTGGGTTGGCAGGGGAGTTTAAAAGGTTCGCCGTTCTGACGGGCACACTGAATCACAAAAACCGTTCTCCATTTACATACTTTGAGCCCGATGTGTGGGATGAAATGCTGTAGAAAGATTATTATACTTTGGTTACAGCATTTTAATGGTGGTGCCATGTTCGTGGATAGGGAGAGGGAGCTTGAATTCCTCGAGAGGAAGTGGAGAGAAGAGCGAGCCCAGCTGATAATCGTCTATGGGCGAAGGAGAGTTGGCAAAACCATGCTCTTGAGAGAGTTCCTGAGGGATAAGAAGGGCGTCTATTTTCTCGCCACCGCAGATTCCATGGCGGAGAACGTTAAAGGACTCGCCGAAAAATTCTCAAAACTCACGGGGAAGGGGTACTTCCGGGAAGTCAAGGATTTCGGAAGGCTCTTTATCTACCTTGCCGAAGAGATAAGGAACGAAAGGGTGGCCATCGTTATCGATGAATTCCAGTATTTGATGGGTCTGGAACCGGGAATCCTGAGCATCATCCAGAAGGTATGGGATGAGCATCTTCGCAACACCCGGGCTTTCCTCGTGCTCTGCGGTTCCTCAATCGGAATGATGGAGAAGACTCTCGAGTACAGAAGCCCTCTCTACGGGAGGAGGACGGGGCAGTGGAAGGTAGGGCCCTTTGACATCAAAGCAATGCGGAGGATGCTCCCGAATCTGAACATGGAAGAGCTCGTGAAGGTCTACGCCGTCTTCGGTGGGATTCCCTTCTACCTCGACCTCATCAGGGGACTGAGCGTCGAGGATGCGATAAGGGAGAGGGTCCTGAGGAAGGGGGAAGTCCTCTACGAGGAGCCGGAGTTTCTCCTCAGAGAGGAGCTCAGGGAGCCGAAGAGGTACAAGCTGATACTCAAAGGCCTCTCCCTCGGCTACGAGTCCCTGGGGGAGCTGGTTAACTTCACGGGGATCGACAGGGGTAATCTCTCAAGGTACCTTGAAACGCTCGAGAGGCTCGGTCTGGTGGGTTACGAACTTTCCTACGGCAGGCGGAAGAGGGGACGCTACTACATAAGGGACAACTTCTTCAACTTCTGGTTCCGCTTCATCTACCCGAACCGGGGCGACCTTGAGCTCGGACTGGTCGATGAGGTCTGGTTGAGGATTGAACGCGAGCTGAACGCCTACTACGGACAGGCCTTTGAGAGGCTCGTGAGGGATATGCTCCGCCGAAAGCTCCTCAACTTCGGCCAGAGGAGGGTCGCGAGGTGGTGGCACAGGGGACAGGAAATCGACGCTATTCTTGAACTCGAGGATGGTCTCCTCTTCGTCGAGGTTAAGTGGAAAGACTTGAAAAGAAAGGAAGCGGAGAAAGTGCTCGGAGAACTTAAACGGAAGGCGGAGGGCTTTGAGGGCAATAAAAGGTATCTACTCGTTGCCCGGAGAATTGAGGGAAAGGGCGAGAACATGCTGGACCTGCGCGACCTTGAGGACCTCGTGCGATAGGTTGAGACATCCCTTACCAGGCACCAATAGAAATGAGAAAAGGCGGAGTCAGACTTTTATCCCGCCCATGGTGAGGGCCATCACCGCCTTCTGGGCGTGCAGGCGGTTCTCGGCCTCGTCGAAGACGACGCTGTTCGGGGAGTCGACGACGTCGTCCGTTACCTCCTCGCCCCTGTGAGCGGGGAGGCAGTGCATGAAGATGTAGTCCGGCTTGGCGTGCTTGACGAGCTCCCTGTTGACCTGGAATGGCAGGAATACCTTCCTCCTCTCCTCGGCCTCAGCCTCCTGCCCCATAGAGGCCCAGACGTCGGTGTAGATAACGTCGGCGTCCTTGACTGCCTTGACCGGGTCGTGCAGGAGCTCAAAGCTTCCACCGCTCTCGGCCGCGTTCTGCTCTGCCCACCTGATGACCTTTTGATCCGGCTCGTAGCCCTCGGGTGTCGCAACGACAACGTCCGCCCCGAGCTTGGTTCCGGCTATCATGAGCGAATGAGCCACGTTGTTTCCGTCACCGACGTAGACCACCTTGAGGCCCGCTATCCTGCCCTTCTTCTCGAGTATGGTCTGGTAGTCCGCTAAGGCCTGGCACGGGTGGCTGAAGTCGCTCAGGCCGTTGATGACCGGAACGCTGGCGTACTTCGCCAGGTCCTCAACGTCCTTGTGAGCGTAGACCCTCGCCATGATCCCGTCCACGTACCTGCTCAGAACCCTCGCGGTGTCGGCTATCGTTTCGCCCCTCCTCAGCTGAAGGTCCTGGGCGTTGAGGTAGAGGCCGTAGCCGCCGAGCTGGTAGATGCCCACCTCGAAGGAGACCCTCGTCCTCGTCGAAGGCTTCTGGAATATCATCGCAAGGGTCTTACCCTCGAGGAGGCGGTGCGGCTTTCCTATCTTCTTCCATATCTTCATAATCTCGGCGGTCTTGAGAACGGTCTCTATCTCCTCCCTCGTGAAGTCCTGAAGGCAGAGAACGTCCCTTCCGGCCAGACTAACCACCATGTGAATCACCGTTTAATGCTAACGCTCCGTTTTAATAACCCTTTCGTCGGAAAAAATAACCCTCGGCTGAAACCTTTTGAGCACCAGCGCACACTAACTTTCCAAATGTAATGTGTGCCCGCGATGGATCTTTCCCTTTGATCTCTCCTCAAGGTAAATCTAATAAACCCGGCCATCATTTACCACCGGTGGCGCGCATGGGGAATGGAATCAGGGTTGATCTTGTCAACTATACGAAAAAACCCCTGGAAACCGTCACTTGGGCGGCGCTTATAAGCTACTGGGATGGATGGGAGAGCGAGGCCTTCGGGCGTATGGGCAAAAACGACGTCGAGATGCACCTGCCCAGGGTCCTCGGCTACGGCCACGAGTCGATTCTTGAGCACGCGGTCCTGACGTTCGCGATTGAGGGATGCTCCCGCGTCTGCAGTCATCAGCTCGTGAGGCACAGGCTGGCGAGCTACACCCAGCAGAGCCAGAGGTACATCAAGCTGAACCGGGAGGACGTGGAGGAGACCTTCGTGATTCCGGAGAGCGTGAAGAACCGCCCGGAGCTCTACGAGAAATGGAAGGGCCTCATGAGGGAAGCGATGGAGCTCTACGAGGAAAGTTATGATTCCGGTGTCCACCAGGAGGACGCGCGCTTCATCCTCCCCCAGGCGGTGCGCACCAAAATCGTCGTCACGATGAACCTACGGGAGCTCAAGCACTTCCTCGGCCTCAGGGCCTGCGAAAGGGCGCAGTGGGAGATAAGGGAAGTGGCGTGGAAGATGCTCGAGGAGATAGCGAGGAACGACGAGCTGAGGCCGATCATCAAGTGGGCGAAGCTCGGGCCGAGGTGCGTCCAGCTCGGCTACTGCCCCGAGGGAGAGCTCATGCCCCCCGGTTGCTGGAAGAGGACGAGGGAGAAGTGGAAAGCGCTCGAGGGTTCCAAACAAATGGTTTAAGAAACTTTTTTTACACGGCCGTTCTCTCCGAAAACACGGTGGTCATCGTGAAGATCAGGAGTTGTGAGGTGGAGCTTCCCCATTCGTGGAACAGCCTGCAGGTAATCATCAGCGAACCGGAAAAGACCCTTCCGTTCTTTCCCTACTTTGAGAGCCTTGAGGGGGAGACAGTCAGGTTCAGGGTTCCGAGGTTCATCTTCGACTTCGGTTACGAGTTCAAACTGGCGCTTGGGTTCAGGAAGAACGGTGCGGTCTACACCTTTACCGGAGAGAAGGGCGTGCTTACGGTTACCTTTGAGATGGCTGAGAGGCGCCTCAGGGTAACTGCCAGTTGGTCAGGCTTCGGCGAGCTCCTCATGGGTAAACCCCTCCAGATCTTCGCGGAGGGAATAGCAGAGGCCATACGGGACTTCTGCACCGCCCGCTCTACCTGCCCGGTTCTGGAATTTGGGGATGGGGCCGGCGTTGTCCACCACGTAACCCCCGAGAGCGCACCGGCGCTCGTCAAGAGAATCGTCTGGGAGCTCAAGGGGGAAGATTTCGTCATTGAAGGGATTTCAGAGAACGGTATCAGGCTTTCCGCAACCGTTAGGGATGGAAAGCTCCTTAAACTCACGGTGAGAGAACAGAACGGTAAAGAAACGGTAGTAGAGGCGGACGTTCCCGTTCTGGAGGTAGGGCCGGAGCTCTTCGAAGGCCTGCCGCTGAACGAGAAGTTCAAAATAACGGTCAGACGGATTTAGATTCTTCCATCATCTCCTCTATCGCCGCCTTGAGCTCTTCGTACGCCTCCTGGAGCGACTCGGGGATAACCTTGGTGTCCGCGACCACGGGCATGAAGTTCGTGTCCCCGTTCCACCTCGGCACTATGTGGAGGTGCACGTGGTCCTCTATTCCCGCGCCCGCAACCCTCCCGAGGTTCACGCCCATGTTGAAGCCGTCGGGGTTCATAACCTTCTTGATAACCTTTATCATGAGCTGGGAGAGCCTCATAATCTCGAGGAGCTCCTCATCGGTGAGATCCTCCCACCGCCCGACGTGCCTGTAGGGGGCTATCATCACGTGCCCGGGGTTGTAGGGGTAGTTGTTCATGATGACGAAGCTGTAACGCCCGCGGTGGAGTATGAGCCTCTCCCTATCGCGGTTCTCCCTCGGGAAATCGCAGAATATGCACCCTTCGTGCTTCGGTGAGCGTATGTACTCGATGCGCCACGGTGCCCACAGCACCTTCATGTCCTCACCTCCGGTGGGAGAAACGACGGGGGGTTAAAAGCTTTTTTGAAGCGGCCGGCCATCCGACAAAGCTTTTAACTTTCCAAACATATTCACCCGTGGTGATAAACGTGAAGCGGAGGAAGGGACTTCTCATAATCCTCGACGGCCTCGGGGACAGGCCCGTTAAGGAACTCGGCGGAAAGACCCCGCTCGAGTACGCGAAGACGCCGAACATGGACAGACTCGCTGAACTCGGGATACTGGGCCAGCAGGACCCGATAAGGCCCGGACAGCCGGCGGGAAGCGACACCGCGCACCTCAGCATCTTCGGCTACGACCCCTACAAGGTCTACCGCGGGAGGGGGTTCCTCGAGGCACTCGGCGTCGGCCTCGACCTCGATGAGGACGATCTGGCCTTCAGGGTGAACTTCGCCACCCTCGAGAACGGCGTCATCACCGACAGGAGGGCGGGAAGGATAAGCACGGAGGAGGCCCACGAGCTCGCGAGGGCGGTTCAGGAGGAGGTGAAGCTCCCGGTTGAGTTCATCTTCAAAGGGGCCACAGGTCACAGGGCCGTTCTGGTCCTCAAGGGGCTCTCAAAGGGCTACCGCGTCGGCGAGAACGACCCGCACGAGGCCGGAAAGCCACCCCACGAGTTCGGCTGGGAGGACGAGGAGAGCAGACACGTGGCGGAGATCCTCGGAGAGTTCGTCGAGAAGGCGCACGAGGTCCTCGATAAACACCCGATAAACGAGGCGCGGAGGAGGGCCGGCAAGCCCGCTGCCAACTACCTCCTGATAAGGGGGGCCGGAACCTACCCCGACATCCCGATGAAGTTCACGGAGCAGTGGAGGGTGAAGGCGGCCGCCGTCGTCGCAGTCTCCCTCGTCAAGGGCGTCGCAAGGGCGATAGGCTTCGATATCTACACGCCGGAAGGGGCGACCGGCGAGTACGACACGGATGAGATGGCGAAGGCGAGGAAGGTCGTCGAGCTCCTCAACGATTACGACTTCGTCTTCCTGCACTTCAAGCCGACGGACGCCGCCGGTCACGACAACAAACCCAAGCTGAAGGCCGAGATGATAGAGAAGGCCGACCGGATGGTGGGTTACATAGTTGACAACCTCGACCTTGAGGACGTCGTGATAGCCATAACCGGCGACCACTCGACGCCCTGCGAGGTCATGAACCACAGCGGCGACCCGGTGCCGCTCCTGATAGCCGGTGGCGGCGTCAGGCCTGACCGGACGGAGACTTTCGGCGAGCGCGAGTGCATGCGCGGCGGCCTCGGCAGGATAAGGGGGCACGACATAGTGCCGGTGATGATGGACCTCATGAACCGGAGCGAGAAGTTCGGGGCCTGAGAGCCCACGTTTTCAACATTTGAGGCCCTCTCCTTCAGTTTTCTTCACTTCTTGCATTTCAGGGCCTTCTTGGGCTCTTTCGAGTCAACATCAACCTTCCGGTTCGATCCACACTTCTCTCCCTCTGAACGTTAAGACGCAAACCTTAATAACTTCCGACTCCAACTATTTTCGGTGATGAACGTGAAAGACCTAAAGGTTATCGGCGATGATAGGGTTACGTCCATAGGACTTGGGACATGGGGCATCGGCGGAAAGGAGAGGCCGGACTATTCACGGGATAAGGAGAGCGTCGAGGCCCTCCGTCACGGCCTTGAGCTCGGGATAAACCTCATCGACACGGCGGAGTTCTACGCCGCGGGCCACAGCGAGGAGCTCGTTGGAGAGGCCATCAGGGGTTTTGACCGCGAGGAGCTCTTCATCGTCAGCAAGGTCTGGCCGACCCACTTCGGTTATGACGAGGCCAAAAAGGCCGCAAGGGCAAGCGCCAAAAGGCTGGGAACCTACATCGACCTCTACCTCCTCCACTGGCCGACCGACGACTTCGGGAAGATAGAGGAGACGCTCCACGCGCTCGAGGATCTCGTGGACGAGGGGCTGATAAGGTACATCGGCGTGAGCAACTTCGACCTCGAGCTCCTGAGGAGGAGCCAGGAAGTTATGAGAAGGTACGAGATAGTCGCCAACGAGGTGAAGTACTCGCTGAAGGACCGCTGGCCAGAGGAGAGCGGCCTGCTCGAATACATGAAAAAGGAAAAGATTGCCCTCATAGCCTACACGCCGCTCGAGAAGGGCACCTTAGCGCGGAACGACTGCCTGGCTGCGATTGGAAAGCCCTACGGAAAAACGGCCGCCCAGGTCGCGCTGAACTACCTCATCTGGGAGGAGAACGTTCTGGCGATTCCAAAGGCGGGAAGGAAGGAGCACGTTGAGGAGAACGCCGGCGCGATGGGGTGGAGGCTCTCGAAGGAGGACAGGGAAAAAGCGAGGAGGTGTGTCTGATGTTAGGTTATAAGAACAGAATCGCCCGCGTGAACCTGACCAAGGGGAAGGTAACCTACGAGGAACTGCCGGACGAGGTGATAAGGAAGTTCGTAGGCGGGAAGGGGCTCGGCTATTACATTATTTACAAGGAGGTGCCGCCGGGCACGGATCCGCTCAGCCCGGCCAACAGGTTCGTCTTCGCCCCCGGCGGATTGACCGGCCTGATTCCGGGCTCGAGCAAGGTCATAGCCGTCAGCAAGAGCCCCGAGACCGGGCTGATAAGCGATTCCAGCGGGGGCGACGCCTTCGGGCCGAAGCTCAAGGGACACTTCGACGCGCTGGTCATCGAGGGACGGAGCGAGGAACCGGTTTACCTCTACGTCCACGATGGAGAGGTTGAGATCAGGGGCGCGGCCCACCTCTGGGGTAAGGGAAATTCCGAGGTGGCGGGAGAGCTCTGGCGGGAGTACCCGAAGGCGAGCTTAGCTTTGGTGGGGCCCGCGGGGGAAAGGCTGAGCAGAATCGCGAACGTCATCTACGACACGGAGAGGGCCAGCGGCAGGGGCGGCCTCGGGGCGGTCCTCGGGAGCAAGAGGGTGAAAGCAGTTGTCGTTGAGCCCGGGGAGAGGCCGGGGGTCGCCGATCCAGAGGAATTCCAGAGGCTCTGGAGGGAGTTCTACGACGAGTTCGCCACGAATCCAAAGTACGAGCACACGAGGAACTACGGCACGAGCGACGCGCTGAGGAGCGCGGCCTCGCTCGGGATGAGCCCCGCTTACAACTTCTCCAGGCCGTACATCCCGGACGAGCTCGCCTTGAGGCTGTCGGGGGACGAGGTCAAGAAGTACGAGGTAACCCCGGAGTGGTACGTCCACGGCAAGAGCTGTCCCATAAAGTGCGCCCGCTACGTCGAGGTTGAGTATAAGGGAAAGAAGATACGCGTCAAGCCCGAGTACGAGAGCATAGCCATGCTCGGGGCGGCAACCGGCGTCTTCAACTTCCCGGCGGTGGCCTACTTCAACCGGCTGGTCAACGACCTCGGGATGGACAGCATAGCGACGGGCGCGACGATAGGCTGGTTCTTCGAGATGGTCGAGAGGGGCCTCATCGGCGAGGAGGAGATAGGCTTCCCGGTTAAGGGCTTCGGCGACGAGGAGGCGGAGGAGAGGCTCATCAAGCTGATGGCCGAGAGAAAGGGGATCGGGGCGATTCTGGCGGACGGCGTCAAGAGGGCCTGCGAGAGGCTCGGCAGGGGATGCGAGTTCGCGGTCCACGTCAAGGGCATGGAGAGCCCGGCCTGGGACCCGCGCGGCAGGAGGACGTACGGCCTGAGCTACGCCACCGCCGACGTCGGCGCCTCTCACCTGAGGGGCTGGCCGGAGCCGCACCAGCTCCCCAACCAGGGGCCCGCGAAGGAGCTCGTTCCGTCCCTGATAGAGGCCAGGCACGAGAGCTACATCATCGACATGCTCGGCGTGTGCAAGTTCGTGCCCTACAGGATGGAGGACCTCGCGAGGCTCTACTCTCTCGCCACGGGTGAGGAGTGGACGGTTGAAAAGCTCAAGAGGGTTGCGTGGGCCGTCGAGAGCATCGCGAGGATACACGACGCCCTCGACCGGTTAACGCCGCCCATCGACGACACGATTCCACCGCGCTGGTGGGAGCCCGAGCCCGACGGGCCGGCGAAGGGCAACAGGGCCTTCATAGACATGGACGACTTCCTCGAGGCGAGGAGGGAGTTCTACAGGCTCAGGGGCTGGCACGAAGAGCTCGGCGTCCCGTTGCCGGAGACGATGGAGGAGCTCGGCTATCCGGAGTTCAGCGAAGACGCGGGGAGGGCCCTGGAGACTGTGAGGAGAAGGATGGGGGCCTGAGTCCCCAATCCCACTGTTCTCCTTTTCTGTCTTTACGTTCTGCTCCCGGGATTATCTGGCACGGAAGAAAAAGTTCACGATCAGGAGGGACAGGAAGTAAGCAACGAGCCCTATCCTTGTCAGGGCCATCTTAATCCAGGGGGCGGGCTTTCTGAGGAACTTCATGACCGGGGCCAGGATGCCGCAGATAATAACCGTGGAGAGAAGGGAGGCTGTGATTGGAAAGAGGGGGCCGGGAAGCATCCTGTCCACGCCGGTGATATCCAACACCCCAACGGCAAAAAGCACTATGTAGGGGAAGAAGAGGAAGGGGACGGCCGTGATGACCAGGATCGTTGCGGTGTCCTCGTCCATGGGATCATCCCTTCAGGAAGGCCTCGACCAGGTTCCTCGTCTCGTTGAAGGCCTCGAGCGGGATCCCCTTCGGCAGGCCGCCGATCTCACCCTTGACGTCCTTCAGGACCCCCTCCCCGGCTCCGAGGAACATGCCCTCGCTCACTATCCCTCGGAAGCTCGCCGGCGGGAGCAACGCGACGGCCACGCGGTTCCCCTCCTTCACGGTTAGGTCGTTGGTGACGACGGTTATTGCCCTGTCGCCGATGTTAACGTTCGTAACGAGCAGTCTGTCCGCGTTCGGGTGTTTGCCGACGCTCATGACCTCCCCGACCTTTATGTCCACCGCTATGACCGGGTCGTTTATCCTTCCGAGGGCCAGGCGCCTATCGAGGCCCAGTATCGTGTTGAGGAAGAAACGGACCTTGGCGACGTGCTCCTCAACCTTGGGCCTCTCGTCCCTGTCCGCGAGGCCTATGAAGGTGTGGTGCCAGTCCTCCCCGCCGAGGGCCTCGATTATTCCCGCGGCCTTCTCCTTAAGGGCCTTCATCTGCGGCGTCTCTACGAGCTCCCTCGGCTCCACGTAACTGTACCTCATCGCCTCTATCTCTGGGATCATCTCCTTCGCCAGCTGAATCGCCCTCTTCTTGTTCCACTTCCCCTTGAACTTCGCGTGCTCCACCGTCTTCAGGAACAGCTCCACGCTCTTCTCCGCCACCAGTAAGCGATAATCCTTGCTCGTGTCCCACATGGCTCTCCCCCACCAGTTCCTTTAGAACACGCCTCTTAACGCTTTCGTCCATTATCCCCTCGGCTATGGAGCGGGCCCTCGCCTCCTCCCCCCGCCGGGCGTACGCCAAGGCCACCTCCCCGATCAGCCTCGAGGCCCTCCCGTCGTCCCTTATCACTCCGGCGAGGACGAGCGGCTCCTCGAGGAGACCCAAGCGAAGGAAGCGCCTCGCGATGCGCTCCAGTTCCCTATCGGCCGGAACGAACTTGCCTACCAGGACCATCTCGAGGGCCTCCTCGAAGACCCTCCCCCCGAGCCCCGGACGCTCGTGGAGGTGGAGCCAGTAGGATAGCTCGAGCATGGCCGTAACCCGTTCCTCCAGCGGAAGGAAGCGGATGGTCTCGATGGCCCGTTCGACTTCCCCCACCTCGATGAGCTCCTCCACGGCCGCTTTACCCCTCTTTAGGACGTCGCGGATGAGCTCCATCTTGTCATTGAGGTGCCTTGCCTGCAGTTTGAAGAATATCGAGGAGTAAACGTCCCTCGCGAGGCCGTAGAACTCGAGGGCGGTCTCGTTGGGTATCTCGTCGGCGCTCTTCTCGATCAGCCTGGCGACCTTTATGAGCGAGGATGTGGCCGCCGAGGACAGCCCCCGCGAGGTCTGGAGGAGCTCCACGGCCCTTCTGAAGAGCTCCAGACCGTCTTTATAGCGGTCCGACAGGACGAGGTTCCTCGCTATCCCCGCCAGAACCTCCCCCTGTATCCTTGGGGAGGCTATCGTCCGCACCAGCTCCATCGCCCTCTCGAAGTGGGCCTCTGCATCCTTTTCCCTGTCGAGCAGGTAGAAGGCCCTTCCCATGATTGAATGTGCC
Source organism: Thermococcus celer Vu 13 = JCM 8558 (assembly GCF_002214365.1). Classification (NCBI taxonomy): domain Archaea; kingdom Methanobacteriati; phylum Methanobacteriota; class Thermococci; order Thermococcales; family Thermococcaceae; genus Thermococcus; species Thermococcus celer. Next base: position 1,688,598 of record NZ_CP014854.1, on the reverse strand, counting down.
AGGGCCTTCTCCGGAGTTCCGCCAGTGGTCTCGAGCGTGTCGAACATGGCCGCGAGTACTTCGTCCCTCGGGAAGGCCGTGAGCACCTCAACCAACGCCACGAGCCGGCGTATCCTGTCCTTGATTTCCATGGCGCTCCTCAGCGCGTTCCTGTAGTCACCCTTTGACAGGTAGAGTTCAACGGCCTCCACGGGAACCACCGGCTGGGAAGAGTAGGAAACGGAAGTAAAAAAGGCTATCGCTAACCCTTCACCTTCTTATCCCAGTTCTCGAGCATGGTGTCGAGGGCGAGCAGGTTGTTGAGCCTGAGGCGGACTTTCCCCCTCTCCCAGTCTATTGAGCCCTTAAACTCGTTGAGGAGCTCGAAGACCTTTTCGGCCTCCTTCGCCGGAAGGTTCCTCCCGTAGAACTCCTCGCCGCAGTGCGGGCATTTGAAGACGAAGTTCTCGAAGGCCTCCACGAACCTCTCCTTATCCCCGAAAACCTCGCGGGCGTTCTCGATTGAAAGCATCTGTTCGATGAGCTCCGCCCAGTCGAGGGCGGCCCCACAGAGCGGGCACCTCGCCAATTCCATCACCACCGGGATTCTTCTGGTGGCCGGTTGTTTTAAACGTTTCCTAAGGACGCGCTACCGGATCGTTGGTGAGGAGACCCAAAAGCCGGGGGCTAAACCATTTCCCTTAAAAAATTCTCTATCTCCTTCAGGATCAGCTTGATGCCCTCGTCGAGGTTGGCCTTGCCGTTGGCCCCCGCGGCCCCGGCGTGGCCGCCGCCGGAACCGTCTATGACCGGCCCCACCTTCTCCATGATCTTGCCCAGGTGGAGGCCCTTCTTCACGAGGCTCTCCTTCGCCCTCGCGGATATCCTGACGCCCCTCTTCTCGCTCCCGACCACGGCTACGTCGGCACCGAGCTGGAGGAAGACCTTGCAGGCCAGCGATTCGTAGGCAGAGACCTTGGAGACCGCTATGATGTACTTTCGGAACTTCCTTATCTCCAGCCGCTGGCAGGCCTTCAGAACGGCGGTTCTCTTCGACTGGTCGATGTTCTCCTCGCTAACCGGTGCGACGAGCTGGAACACCTCGCCCATCTGAATCGGGAAAAGCGTTAACATCTCGCCTACAGCTTTGAACGTATTTGCGTTCGCGAACCGGAAGCTGGCCGTGTCCGTGACGATTCCGGCCAGGAGGGCCTTAATCGCGTTCTCGTCCGCGAAGCCGAAGTACCTAAAGAGCTCCCAGACGATCTCGGCCGTTGAGCTTCTGGAGGAGTCAACGACGGCTATGTCCGCTTTAATCGGCCTCTCCTTCTCGAGGTGGTGGTCGATGACGATAATCGTTTTATCCCCTGGAACCTCGATGGGCGCGAGCTGTTCGAGTGACGAGGTGTCGAATATCATCACGACGTCCTCGAGAACCTCGGGGTTCTTCTCGACGGGGACGGGTGAGAGGGTAAGGAGCCTCTTGGCGTAGGACGAAACGCTCTGGGCGACCCCTATCCTAACCCCCTCAACTCCGATGGATTTAAGGTAGAGGGCGAAGGCTATCGCCGAGCCGAGGGAATCGGGGTCGGCGTTGTGGTGGCAGAGCAGGAGAAAGGACCTATCCCGCGAGTTTTGAAGGAAGCGCTTAAGCCTGAGCTTTCCCCTCATCCGCTATCTCCCTCAGTCTCCTCTCAACGACATTGTAAGCCCTCTCAACGGCCTCTTCGATGAGCCTATCCACATCGATCCTCACGAAGACGGGAACCTCGAGGTAGACCTCCAGCTCGAGGTCGAGCGTCTCGCCGCGGTTTATCCTCGTCGTTACCTCTACGTCCTTGACGTCGCTCCTGTTGAGGACGCCAAAGATGCTCTTCATCACCGTCTCCTGGGCGAGCTCCCCTATCTCTATCAGTTCCTCCTCGCTCAGCTCCGGCAGGCCTATGTGGATAACCCTTTTCCCCTCTCCGCCCATCGCCACCACCAAAGGAAAGAAGAGGGGTCAGCCCGCGGTGGGCCTTAAAGCCGCCTGTATCTTTGCCGTCAGCTCCTTGAGCTTCTCGTTGAGCTTCTTCTCCTGCCTGTCGAGGGCGTTGAGGCGGACTTCGAGGGTCTCAACCTTCTCCTTCAGTTCCTCCACCGCCCTGGCCTTGTCCGTCTTCACGATGAGAGTCCCGACGGTCTTGTAGATGGTCGTTCCTTCCTCGACTTTCTCGATCTCTTCCAGGGCCTTCTTGGCCTCGGTGAGTTCGAGCTGAACCTTCTGCTTCTGCTGGATGACCAGCTGGAGCTGCTGCTGGTAGCCCTCGAGCTGACCGAGCATGGCCTGAACCTGGGGTGGGATGTTTTGCATAACAACACCTCCGTAATCGCGATTCCGGGATAGGGTAGGGACGGGAGTTTAAGAAAGTTTGGGCGGATTATCTATATAGACTATTGGGATATGTCCGGTTAATGGTATCAAACTATATTCTATTGCGGCAATCTTTATATTTAAATGGAACCTCGGGATATACGGTGAAACCCATGAAAAAGGCACTGGCTATATTGATGGTTTTCCTGCTGGCGGTCTCCGTCGCCGTCAGCGGGTGCATAGGAAGCAACGGCAACGGGGGTGCAGGCTCTCCAACGGGCTCTCCCGCATCGACGTCATCGTCAACATCCTCCTCGGCCGAGGTCATAACCCTGCGCACCACCGGTGCGACCTTCCCGCAGTACCAGATTCAGAAGTGGATCAACGTTTACATGAAGAGCCACCCGGGCGTTAAGATAGAGTACGAGGGTGGCGGAAGCGGTCACGGTCAGGACGCTTTTCTGAAGGGTCTGACGCAGATAGGAAGGAGCGACCCGCCGGTTACCGAAGCCACCTGGAAGAAGTTCCTCCAGACGGGTGACCAGCCCCTACAGTTCCCCGAGATCGTCGGTGCGGTCGTGGTGGCCTACAACGTTCCCGGCGTTAGCGAGCTCAAACTCGACGGTGAGACCCTCGCAAAGATCTTCATGGGGGAGATAGAGTACTGGGACGACGATGCGATAAAGGCCCTCAACCCCAACGCCAACCTGCCTCACCAGAAGATAATCGTCGTTCACAGGAGCGACTCGAGCGGAACCACCGCGATATTCACCACCTACCTCAGCCTCGTCAGCAAGGAGTTCGCCGAGAAGGTGGGTGCTGGAAAGCTCGTTGACTGGCCCGTTGACAAGATGGGCAGGGGAATAGGCGGAAAGGGCAACCCTGGAGTCGTCCAGGCCCTGAAGAGCACGAAGTACAGCATCGCCTACACCGAGCTCTCCTTCGCCATTGAGGACAAACTCAACGTCGTCGCCCTCAAGAACAAGGCGGGGAACTTCGTCAAGCCCACGGACGATAGCATAAAGGCCGCGGTTGCGGGCGTGAAGTCCTTCATACCCGGGCCGACCGAGGGCTACAAGGAGAACCTCAGACAGCTCCTCAACGCCCCCGGTGAGAAGTCCTACCCGATAGTTGCCTTCACCCACCTCCTCGTCTGGGAGAACAAGAACGGGAAGCACTACTCAAAGGAGGAGGCCAAGGCCATCAAGGACTTCCTGAAGTGGGTTCTCACAGAGGGGCAGAAGCCGGAGAACCTGGCGCCCGGTTACGTTGGCCTCCCGCCCGAGGTGGCCGGGATAGGGCTCAAGGCCGTTGACATGATTCAGGAGGGCTAAACCCTCCAACCCAACCTTTTCTTGGGGAGTGCCGCCATGAGGCTCGGCGTAACATCCGGGTTGGTTCGGGAGGTATCGGGAAGGGGCCTCGGCATAGACGAGCTGGGCGTTCCCCTCGTGGAGGTCTACCTCGACGAGGTTCCGGCCTTGATAGGCACCTCCGTGGACTGGTCACTCGTGCGGGACCTGGGCGGTCTCGGGGTGGATTTCACGGTTCACGCGCCGACCGGGACCGGGAAGTTTTCCTCCATCGATCTCGGAAGGCGCTCGAGGCTCAACGCCAGGGTCATGGAGAGGGTCTTTCAGGTTGCCTCGGCGCTGAACGCGGAAAAGATCGTTATCCACGGTGGAAGCGTTGAGAAGTCCTACCACAGGGCCTACCTGAACACCAAGCGACAGCTGAGGGAGATAAGCTGGATGGCGGAGGAGAGCGGGGTTGGCCTCGTCATCGAGAACCTCTTCGGCCCGATGGTCGGCGTCCTCCCCTACGAGCTCGCCTCTTTGCTCGACGAGAACCTTAAGGTGTGCCTCGATACGGGCCACGCTTTCCTGACCGCTATGGAGCTCGGGCTGAGCATGGACGAGTTCCTCCTGCTCGCGCCGTACGTTGACCACGCGCACGTCCACGACAACAACGGAGCGAGGGACGAGCACCTGCCACCTGGGAGGGGCCTCCTCGGAAGGGACTTTATAAGGAAACTCCTGGTGGCCGTGAACCCGTCCACGGCGGTTCTCGAGGTCAGGAACTACGGATCCCCGAATGAGATAATCGAATCGCTTCGCCACTTCAAAAAGGTGGAGAGCACCGCGAGGTGATAGGATGGGAAGAAGGGACTCCTTTGACTACCTGACCTTTCCGGTTGTGCTCCTCGTATTCAGCCTGTTCGCGGGAATGTTGGTGGTGTTCTTCACGAACGCCGTTCCGGCCTTTCACAGGTTCGGGGTGGATGTCTACCTAAAAAACGTGTGGAAAGCCGCTGAGGTTCCGGAGGACGAGGTTTACGGGATAGCCGCGGCGATCTGGGGGAGCGTTTACACATCCGTAATCGCGATCCTGATCTCGCTCCCCCTCTCCGTAGCGTTCTCCGTCTTCGTGGTCGACTACGCCCCCAAATGGCTAAAAAACGCGCTTATCGTAACCTCCGACGTGATGGCGGGCCTGCCGACCATAATCTACGGAATCTGGGGCGCTTTCGTCCTCGTGCCGTTCCTGCGGGATTACGTGATGAAGCCCCTTTACGCTCACTTATCCTTCATTCCGCTCTTCGATTACCCTCCAGTGGGAGGTTACAGCTACCTCTCCGCCGGGGTTCTCCTCGCGATAATGGTCACCCCCTTCGTCTCCGCTGTCGTCAGGGAGGCCTACTCCATGATACCCTTCACCTACAGGGAGGCGGCCTACGCCCTCGGCGCGACGAGGTACGAGGCCACCAGGATCCTCCTCGGTTACTTGCGGCCCGCGATGGTGTCCGGTGTCATACTCGCCTTCGGGCGGGCCATCGGGGAGACCGTTGCTGTGAGCCTCGTCATCGGGAACACCTTCAACATGACCTCAAAGCTCTTTGCGCCGGGCTACACAATCTCCTCGCTGATAGCGAACCAGTTCGGAAACGCCTTCATCTACTCCTACATGACGCCGGTTCTCTTCGCGGCGGGGCTCGCCCTGTTCCTTATAGGACTCACCGTGAACCTGCTCGGGATACGGGCCCTCAGGAGGTGGGAGGAGAATGTTCAGCTTTGACCGCAAACTAAAGGAGAAGTTCTTCCTCGGTCTCACGGGCTCCCTGGCCCTGCTGGCGGTGCTCCCGCTCTTCCACATCATATACACGGTCACCATGAACGGCCTCTCGACCCTGCTCGCCGGGGGGACGACCTTCATCACGGGTTCGCTTGAGGAGGGTGGAATCGGGCCCGCGATAGCCGGAACCTTCATCCTGACCTTCCTCTCCAGCATCATAGGAGTCCCCCTCGCGATAATCGTAGGAATCTACGCCTACGAGAACCCCAAGAGCACCATCGGGCGGTGGACGAAGTCCCTGCTCGAGATAATGATGGAGTTCCCTACGATACTCGTCGGCGTGTTCGTCATGCAACTCGTCGTCGTGCCTATGGGCACCTACTCGGCCGTGGCCGGGGCGCTTGCCCTCGCGATAATCCTCATGCCCTACGTAGCCATATACACCCACGAGGCAATGCGCAGGATTCCCTTCACCTATCGTGAGGCCGGTTACGCCCTCGGCCTGACGAGGATAAATGTTCTGTTCCGACTCCTCGCCCCCATGGCCAAGCGCGGGATACTCACGGGAGTCCTCATAGGCATGGCCAAGGCCGCCGGGGAGACGGCACCGCTCCTCTTCACGGCGGGAGGTCTGTACGAGAGCTATCCGAGTTCCATTGCCAGACCCGTCGGCGCGGTGCCCCTGCTAATTTACCAGCTCGTCCAGAGCCCGAGCAGGGCCGACCACGAGATGGCCTGGGGGGCGTCGCTTGTTCTCCTACTGATATTCCTCGCGGTTTTCGTTCCCCTAAGGCTCAGTCTTAAGGAGGTGAAACTCTGATGCACGCGATAGAGACGAGGAACCTTCGCGTCTGGTACGGTGATAACGAGGTGATAAAGGGGGTGAACCTGCAGGTCCCGCCGAACGGCGTCTTCGCCCTCATGGGACCGAGCGGGTGCGGGAAGTCCACTATGCTCAGGACGTTCAACAGGCTCCTCGAGTTAAACGACGATGCCCGCGTGGAGGGCGAGGTGCTCCTCTTCGGGAAGAACGTTTACGACCCGGACGTCGATCCCGTGGAGATAAGGAAAGGGATAGGCATAGTCTTCCAGTACCCCAACCCCTTCCCCCACCTCACGATATACGACAACGTCGCCCTTGGCCTGAAGCTCAACCGCCTCGTCGATTCGAAGGAAGAGCTCGATGAGAGGGTTGAGTGGGCGCTCAGGAAGGCGGCGCTCTGGGATGAGGTCAAGGACAGGCTCGACGATTACCCCTCGGACCTCTCGGGCGGGCAGAGGCAGAGGCTGGTCATAGCGAGGGCCCTCGCGATGAGGCCGAAGGTCATCCTGATGGACGAGCCGACCGCCAACATAGACCCCGTTGGAACGCAGAAGATAGAGGAGCTCCTCTTTGAGCTGAAGAGCGATCACACGATAGTCCTCGTCACGCACTCGCCCGCCCAGGCGGCGAGGGTCTCGGACTACGTGGCGTTCCTCTACCTCGGGGAGCTCATCGAGGTCGGCCCGACGAGGAAGGTCTTCGAGAACCCGGAGCACGAGCTGACTGAGAAGTACGTCACGGGGGCGCTCGGATGAGGAAACCCCTCGAGGAGCTTGAAAAGGGGTTCAAAGAGCTTGGAATCGTGACCATCTCTGCAACCAACGTTCTCCTTCGGGAGGCCCAGATGGACGAGTACGGGCTGGTAAACGGCCTCCTGAGGAGGGCGGTTGACACAAGGGAAAGGCTCAGAGATGCCCTCGTCGGAGTACTCACCGGGGACGGGATCGCAGGCGGAGATGCACCGCTCGCCCGTTTGCTGCTTGTTGCCTCCTACGACGCCTACAGGATAGTGAGGCACTGCTCGCGGGTCGAGGCCATCCTGATGGTTGACGGCAGGGAACCCGTTAGGAACACTGCGATAGAGGGCATCACGACGATTCAGCCCGCTTTGGAGGCGGGGGTTTCAGCCCTCACGGGGGGAAGGGCAGGGATTCAGAGGCCCCCGTTTTTCGAGTCGTCCTTCGAGGAGTTCTGGAAGACAAACGTGAAGACCGACGACCCCTACGTGATGGGTGTTTTGATGCACTGTGAAGGGGCCTTCAAACTGGCGAAACACCTCCTCGGGATCGGCCTTTATCACCCGAAAACAGCCCGGGTACGGATTGTGAAGTGAGGTGATGGTATGAGGAAACTCCTTGACATGGGTATGGGGCAGATAAGGAAGCTAATCATTGAGATGGGAACCGGCTCGCTTGACGCCCTTGAGTCGGCGAGGAAATCCCTCGACGGGGAATTCAACGGGACGGTGGAGACCGCGAGCAGGCTCCACCTGATGAGGGATGAGGTGCTCGACATTGCCACGGAGCTGCTCGTGAGGTACTCCCCGGTGGCGGGCGACCTCCGCTTCATCCAGAGCGCCATAGACGTCTCCTACGACCTCTACCGCATCTCCCGCTACGCGATGGAGATCGAGAGGACGATGAGGGTCGTTAAGCCCGACTGCGTTCCCGGGCTCTCCAAAGAGGGCTTCGAGGTGACGGTTAAAGCAGTCAGAACCGCCATCGACGGGTTCTCGAACCTCGACGAGACCTCGGCGGGAAGGTTGCTCGAGCTCGACGAGAAAATCGATGGCCTCTACTTAAAGTCCCTCGAGAACCTCAGGGATCCGGACAGGTGTAGCGCAGTGGACGCCCTCATCCTGAGGCACCTCGAGAGGATAAGCGACCACGCCAAGGAAATCGGGGCGAGGGTGGTCTACATCAGGGAGGGCAAAAGGCTCTAAACCTCGAGCGAGTCCATGGCGACCCTGATCCAGCGGAGGTAGGAGTTCAGCGTTCCCCGAAGGGCCGAGTTGTCCCTCGCGAGGAACCTTATCCTTATCTTCTTTCCATCCCGGAGGAACTCTATCCTGCTCCTTCTGTAGGGGACGGACCTGTGCTCGTAAAGAACGCTCTCGTAAACCACCTTTGCCGTCTCCTCATCAGGAAAAGAGAGCTCTATAAAGCCTTCGATTGGCCACTCCTTTGCTGAAGGGCTTCCTTGTAGTCCCATCTCCGTCCGTCCTCCATGAGCCATATCTTGACGAGGATCAGCGGGCCGACGGCCCTCTCCTTCGTGACGTCGAGGCGGTGGAAGTTGACGGCCATCCCGCGCGGGTAGTTCTCGACGACGCCTATAACGTCGGTGTTGTTCCTGTCGGCTATCGTTTCGAGGCTTTTGTTACCCCTCGGCACGAACTTACCGCCGGTCAGCTCGGCGAAGACCTGGGCGAAGGCCGTGTGGTCTATTCCGACCCTCTTGGCGGTGGTCACAACGAAGGGCATCTCCTCGCGTATGGGCCTTACGTTCCTGAAACCCATCTCGCGCTGGAGCTTTATCCCGTGGAGGTAAAGGTAGCCGAGGTAGCCCCAGCCCTCCGGGTTGACCCTTATGAAGGTCATCTTGAGCGGGTTGCCCTTCCAGACGTTGATGATCAACAATCGCTCGTAGTTCCTGTCGTAGGCCTCCATGAGGAGATCCTTGACGGTCTTCTTTCCCCGGGTCAGGTAGAGTGAGCCGGGGAATACCCTCTCCAGATCGTGACCGAAGCTCCTCGTCCTCCTCGTCGGTCGGTGGGAGGTGGTTATCAGCATCATGGCCCTCACTCAAAATTCGTTTGAACGATAAAAGGCTTTCGAAACGAGAGAATCAGATGGCCTTTACGCGCCTGGCCACCCTTGGCCTGGGCTTGTAGAGTATCTTGCTGCCGCAGTAGGGGCAGCGTACTTCCCTCGTGTTCTCGAGGTCGAGCTCGACCTCCCTACCGCACTTTGCGCACCGATAAACGGCCATCACCATGGTTATCACCCAATAAACCAATCAAAGGAAAGAGGTCAGGCCTTGGAGGCCGTGACGCGCCTGGCGACCTTGCCGGCCGGAGTGGTCGGCAGGTAGGCACCGCCGGCGAAGGTGGCGCCGCACTTCTGGCACTGCCATATTCCCGTGCTTATCCTTCTAACGGCCTTGCTTCCGCAGACCGGGCAGACGTGCTTCTGCCTCATCTTGGCCTCAACGGCCGCTACCCTTCTTCTGATCTTGAGACCGTACCTTGGACCGTATCTTCCGGCCGAACCAACCTTGTTAGTCCTTCCCATGAGCATCACCCCTAACATCAACCGATTTTCACGACTGGAGAGTGTTCCAGGGGACGTTTTATAAACCTTTGCCCGGAGATTAAACCCCTCGGGCTCCGAACCGGTGGGGATCGCCGGCAATTTAAAGATTTCTGTCCTCGGGGATGAAACCCGGCGGTGGATTTTAAAAACGAGTGCACACTTACAGACCTTCTGGACGGTGATTCAAGCCTTCAAAGCCGTGAGATCACTGTAGGGGGGCAGTTGGGACGTCGCCCCCCTGGGGGTCCCGACGTCATCGCAACCCGGTACTCGTCGGGCGGAGGGTTTACGCGTAAAGCCTTATAACCCTTGGGTCAACTTCCGGTAGGTGCGAAGCATGGCCGGAACCGTGAGCAAGATAATCCACTTCGAGGATGAGGAGGGGTTCCTCGACGACATGAGCGAGGCGATGGAGCGCTTCTCCTATCTGGCGAGTAGATACGGCCACAACCCGATAGAAGGGGTCATCCTCTGGGATTACGTCGGTGTCCAGGACGGGGAGGGAGTGAAGGTCTTCCGCGTGGGCGAGTTTCCCTACTTCAGGGGAACGCTCAAGCTCGACCTCGAGACGCTGAGGGTGATGGAGCGCTACTTCGACGAGATGGAGAGCAAGCGGGACGAACTGAGCGTGGAGGACATCGCCCATTTCGTGGACTTGATAAACGAGGCCCTTGGTAAGGAAATCGTCTACTACGAGGCCTACGACCTCGGCCTGGAGGGGAACACCGCCTACGTCATCTTCAACATAGCCAACCTCTACTACCTCGAGGGCGTTCTCGATGAAGAGGATAGAGAGGCATTTGAGGAGGCCGTTGAAATCCTGCTGAAGTACCTTTAACTCTTTAATTATTTAATTGTTGCTTAATGTGCTTATTCAATTAAAGCCGGAGGTTGGGGGATGCTCTTCAAGAAGAGGGGAGCCTTCACGGAGGAGGACGCTGGGAAGGTAATCGGGTTCGTAAGTCAGAGGCCCGGGGAGAGGGAGATAATAGTCATGGCCGAGAGCGTTACCGAGGAAGCGAAGAGGAGGCTGTGGGACTACGCGAGGGGGGTAAAGCTCATGGCCGACCTCACGGGCGAGGAGAGGGAAGTGAGGATCGAGATACTTGAAGGTTACGTGAGCGATAAGATCAGGGGAGTTGACGTGGACGAACTCTGAGGGGTCGCTATGAGGCTCGTCATGGCGGAGGTCTTCAACAGCTGGCAGGGCGAGGGAGGGAGCGTCGAGGGGTCGGCCTTCGGGAGGCGCCAGATATTCGTCAGGTTCGCCGGTTGCGACCTTCACTGCATCTGGTGCGACTCCAAAGGATACATAGACGCCTCAAAGGTTTCCCTCTGGAGGTACGAGGTGGAGCCCTTCACCGGGAGGTTCGAGTACAGGCCGAACCCTGCCCCGCTAAATGAGGTAATCGACGCCGTCCTGCGCCTCGACACGGGCGACGTTCACTCGATAAGCTACACGGGCGGCGAGCCGACCCTCCAGGTTAAGGCCTTGAGGGCCATGATGGAGAAGATGAGGGAACTCGGCTTCGATAACTTCCTCGAGACCCACGGGGGCCTGCCCGCCCTGATTAAAGAGGTCGCCCACCTCGTCGACTACGCGAGCGTTGACATAAAGGACGAGACGGCCGGGGCCACGGAGGACTGGAGGGGGCTCGTCCTGAGGGAGGTCGAGAGCGTTAAGCTCCTGAAGGAGGCGGGGGCCAAGGTCTACGCCAAGCTCGTCGTTACATCCGAAACGAAAACCGAGAACGTCCGCTGGTACGCGGAACTCCTGAGGGGCCTCGCGCCCCTCGTAATACAGCCGAGGGAGCCGATTGAGATAAGCCAGGGGAGACTCATGGAGCTCTACCGCGAGGCGGCCCTGATACTCGGAAGGAGGAACGTCGGGCTGAGCTTTCAGGTTCACAAATACCTCAACGTCCTCTGAGTGGCCGATGAGGATCGGATGACTTTTAAGCGTTCTCTCCAAGGAGAGGCGGCGATGATGAGATTGGCCTTTGGGGTAGGCGATGCCCGGGATCGACGGCCTGAGCCTCCGTCAAATTTTTAAGTCTTCCTCTTTTAGTAACCGCCGGAAAGATTAAGGGGGTGGTACCATGCCGCTGGTGGAAGAAGTGGCCACGAGAAGGTTCGAGAGGATCGGCATGCACTCCCACATAAAGGGTCTCGGTCTTGACGAGAACGGGAAGGCCAGGTTCATGGCCGATGGAATGGTCGGACAGGTCAAGGCGAGGGAAGCGGCCGGGATAGCCGTTGAGCTCATCAAACGCGGAAAGCTCGCCGGAAAGGGAATCCTCCTCGTCGGGCCGACCGGGAGCGGTAAGACTGCCATAGCCATGGGCATTGCGAGGGAACTCGGCGAAGACGTGCCGTTTGTTCAAATCGCGGGGAGCGAGATCTACTCGACGGAGGTCAAGAAAACGGAGTTCCTGAAGGAGGCCCTAAGGAAGGCCATAGGCGTGAGGATAAGCGAGGAGAGGAAGGTCTACGAGGGCGAAGTGAGAAAGATCGAGATCAACAGAACGAGGCATCCGTTCAACCCCTACGTTGAGGTTCCGGAGAGCGTTGTAATAACCCTCCGCACGAAGGACGACGAGAAGACGGTGAGGGCTGGAAGGGAGATAGCCCAGCAGCTGCTCGAGATGGGGATCGAGGAGGGCGATGTCATAGGGATAGACGCCGAAACGGGTAGGATCTCCAAGATAGGAACCACAAAAGAGGAGGAGGGGCTCTTCTTCAAGCGCAGGGTTGAGCTCCCGAGCGGCCCGGTTCTCAAGATAAAGGAGTTCACCTACACAGTCACCCTCCACGACCTCGACGTCGCCAACGCCCGCGGCAACATCTTCGGTCTGCTCTTCAGCATGGGCAGGGAGATAGACGACGAGATAAGGGCGAGGGTGGACGAGACCGTCAAGCAGTGGATAGAGGAAGGGAAGGCCAGCCTCGTGCCCGGCGTCCTCTTCATCGACGAGGTTCACATGCTCGACATCGAGGCGTTCTCCTTCCTCGCGAGGGCGATGGAGGGCGATCTGGCGCCGATCCTCATACTGGCCACCAACAGGGGAAGGACGAAGATAAGGGGCACCGACATCGAGGCGCCGCACGGCATACCCATAGACATGCTCGACAGGCTCCTCATCATCAACACCGAGCCCTACAGGAAGGAAGAAATCAGAGAGATAGTCAAGATCCGTGCGAGGGAGGAGAAGATAGAGGTGGACGAGGAGGCGGTGGAGTACCTGGCGGAGCTCGGCGAGAAGACCAGCCTGCGCTACGCCGTCCAGCTCCTTGCCCCGGCGAGCGTCCTGGCGAAGGGCGGAAAGGTCGAAAAGGAGCACGTGGAGAAGGCAAAGGAGTACTTCGCCGACCTCAACAGGAGCATGGAGTTCGTCGAGAAGCTCGAGGGGATGCTGAGCTGAAGTCCCTTCTTTTGGGAAATTTTCCACAACCCTTTTAAGTTTAAATTTCTTAATACACACGGTGATGGTATGCGCCGTCTCTTCGTTTCCCTCGCGTTCCTGCTCCCGGGTACCTTTTACATCGCCGTGAACTTCCGCCCGGATTACCTCGCTGCGGTGCTCCTCGGCTGGCTCACCTTTGCCCTTGAATATCGCTACGGGAGTAAGGGCAAGGCGGAAGAAGAGCTGGTCGCGGTTGGGGTCTCGACGCCGATGTTACTCCTGCCCCTGAATGCAACGCTCGCGGAGGCTCTCGTTGCTTCCGTGTTCGTTATCGAGCTGGCCGTCCTCATGTTCAAGTTCAAGCCCTCCCGCTCATGATATCCACCAGCTTCCTGCTCAGCCTCAGGTGGAAGCCGAACTCGTGGTATAGTCGGTTCTCCTCCGGAAAGACCAGCTTAAGCTCGTTGAGGCCGCCCTTGCCTCCGAACTCGCCGAATACCTTGATACCGTTGACCTCGATAACCCCGAAGACCGCCGCGAGGTTGAAGAGGAGCGTCCTCAGCTGGTAGGCGGAAACGTCGTGCCTGCCGAGGTTCTCACGCGGGTATCGGAAGAGGAAGTACTCCAGCCCCTCCATCTCCGCCACGTCGGTTATCGCTATGTCCGCGGTGAGGAAGACGAGAAGGGTCGGCGTCATGTCGTCGTAACGCTTTAGGCTCTTGACTATCACCTCGTCGTTGTTGTGGGCAGGCTCTTTAACGCTCTCCGCTATGATTACCCTGTCCTTGAGCCTCTCGAACTCCTTGAGGGCTATGTAGGCGGCTTTCCTGCTCCTCTTCGTTCGCCTGTTGCTGAGCTCCATCAGGAGGTGCCCGTTCTTGACCCCCCGCCTCATCTCCTCGAGCTCCCTGCGCCTGTACTTGTAGTTCATGGCGTTCTCTATCTCCTTCTTCACGCCTTCGGCCACGACTATCCGGTAACCGTCGAGCGGTCTAAAACTTGAGATGAAGCGGTGGTAGAGTACGTTGGTGTCGGGGGCGAAGACGACGCCCTTTCTGAGCCTCTCGTAGAGCTCGAGGTTCTGGAGAAACTCGTCGATGTTCCCGTATCTCAGTATCCCCGAGGAGATGAAGCACTCGTAGAGGTCGCTCCACGTCGGCAGCTCGTGGGAGAGGCCCCCGGGAACGTTTTCGTCGAACTCCCTCTTCCCAGCTACGACCTCAACCCGGTAACCCTTTTCCGTGGGTTTCGCCCTCAGCAGGGGAATATCGTAGAGGGGAAAGCCAACCTCCATCTCTCCGAGGACGTTCATGAGGATCTGGAGCTCGGGCTTTTCGATGACCTCAACCGGAAACTTCATTCCCCTCACCTGTGAAGTTCTTGAGGCGCTGCATGTGGAGGGGTATCATCATGTAGGGCCTGTTCGGGAAGTCCGTGTCGAGGAGCGCGAGGTACACTATCCTCCCAACCCGGAACTTTCCCGCCTGAACCACGGCGGCGGTCGCGAGGGCCTTTCGTCCCGAGGTGATGTCCAGGTCTATCGTGTAGCCTTTTTCCTCGAGGTCCCGGAAGAGCTCCCTGAACCTTCTATCCGCCTCGAGGAAGCCGTTATCTGGGATTACAGCTGTCATGATCTCCGGTGTGAAGTTGTGGGCCTCCGAGATTGCCCTGAGTGCCTTAATCACCCGGGGAAGTTTTCCCCGATACGTCTCCTCCGTGAAGACGAAGACCCTGTCCGGCTTCCTTCCCCCCGAAACGACCGCGTAGTAGGTGTTGACGAGGGCCCACTCCGAGCGGCCGAGCAACGTAACGTAGGCGAGCTTCATACCACCATCCCCAACACCTGAAACTCAACCGTCCACTATTCGATCATCACCATCCCGTACAAAACGCTTTCCGAGAAGTCTATCTTCACGAGCCGTCCTATCTCGATGCCGATGGCGTCTATGCTCGGTCTGACCTTCGTGGGCATCCTGCACGGCTCGCCCCTCTCGAAGGGGCAGTCGTCGCAGAGGTTGCAGCTTCCCGGGAACAGGGCGAAGGCGTACATCTTTCCCTGCCTGAAGAACTCCGCCTCCCTTTTCAGGAGGTACAGGATGGCCCTTCGTTTCTCCTCCTCAAACTGGTCCATGTCCACCTCGAATTTCACCAGCAGAGCCCTTTTGAAGTGTTCCACCCACTCCCCGGCCTCCCTCCAGTCGGGGGCGTAAGGGGGACAGCTCGGTCGTTTACCGTACATCGGACAGGCGCGGCACTTCCAGACCGGCCTCGGCGAGACGACTATTTCCCCGGCCGGAATCTCCCTCTCCCACAGCACCCTCATGCGACATCGAAGAAAAATGGGGAAGGAACTTAAAAATCAATCCATCAGTCTTCCGCCGTTGACGTCCACCACTTCCCCTGTTACGTGGTCGTTCTCGAGGAGGAAAATCACTGCGTGGGCTATCTCCTCGGGTTTAGCTATCTCCCCCGTCAGCGAGAGCGAACGGAGTTTCTCCTTTATCTCTGGACTTATCAGGTCTGTATCGACGGGGCCGGGGGCGACCGCGTTGACGAGGATGTCCGGGGCGAGGTGCCTCGCGAGGTTGAACGTCAGGGCTATGAGCCCGCCTTTGGAGGCGGCGTAGTGCGGGCCCACGGTTCCACCGTCCTTGCCGGCTATCGAGGCCACGTTGACTATCTTGCCTTTCTTCATGTACCTGAGAACCTCCTGCGTGACGATGAAGGCCCCCTTGAGGTTGACGCCGAGCACCGCGTCCCAGTCCTCGTCGGTTACTTCCATTGGCTTGAGGGCCCTTCCGAGGATCCCCGCGTTGTTCACAAGGACGTCTATCCTCCCGAAGTGGCCGACGACCTCCTCGACCATCCTCCTGACCTCTTCGCGGTTGCTCACGTCGGCTTTCACCGCGATGGCATCGACCCCGAGGGAACGGCACAGTTCCACCGTCTCCTCCGCCTTTTCTCTGCTGTGGGCGTAGTTCACGGCAACGCTCGCGCCCCTCTCCGCGAGGGCGAGGGATATAGCCCTTCCTATTCCTCTTCCCCCGCCGGTGACGAGGGCGACCTTTCCCTTCAGCTCCACGGCCATCACCATCCATTCTTTACATTTAAACTTAATAAATCCTAACGCCGAAATATTTTTACGTTTGAAAAAGAAGTTATTAACATGAAGGAATGGGTGGTGGTGCTGGTTTTGGTTTTTGGGATGCTGGCCGCTGGGTGTGTATCCCAGCAAAAACCTGAAGGAGGGGGTAGTATGGATCTGGAGATAGGCTCGGTATTTCACAACGGGGATTACATACCCGTTGAGTTCACGTG
Source organism: Thermococcus celer Vu 13 = JCM 8558 (assembly GCF_002214365.1). Taxonomy (NCBI): domain Archaea; kingdom Methanobacteriati; phylum Methanobacteriota; class Thermococci; order Thermococcales; family Thermococcaceae; genus Thermococcus; species Thermococcus celer. Next base: position 1,672,335 of record NZ_CP014854.1, on the reverse strand, counting down.
CGACGGCGAGGACGTCAACCCACCGATATTCATCGGGCACATAGATCCGAAGGCCAAGAGTCTTGTCATCATCGTGGACGACCCCGACGCCCCAGGGGGAACCTTCACCCACTGGATAGCCTGGAACATCCCCCCGCTCGGGGAGATTCCAAAGGGTGTGCCTCCCCAGCCCGAGGTTGAGGCCCCCGTGCACCTTGTTCAGGGCCGCAACGACTTCGGGAGGATAGGCTACGGCGGTCCGTGCCCGCCGAGGGGCCACGGCGTTCACCACTACCATTTCAAGGTCTACGCACTCGACACGACCCTCAACCTCGGGCCCGGCTCGGACAGAAAGGAGCTGGAGAGGGCCATGGAGGGCCACGTCATCCAGAGGGGAGAGCTCGTCGGCCTCTACGAGAGGAAGTGATCACCTTTTCTTTTCCATCAGTTTTACCGTCAGGTTTATCGCGCTCTGAAACGCCGCGAGGAAGTTCAGGGCGAAGAATATCCAGTCCCCGATTATGTAGGAGTACACCGTGAGCAACGTCGAGGCCGTCACGTATATCAGTATGAACCCCATGTTGAGCGGGCACTTCCTCGTCTTTATAGTCTCCCACGTCTGGGGAACCCACGCGCTCACAAGGAGGAGCATTCCTACGAGTCCTATTAAAGCTCCACCGTTCATTCTCTCACCTCCAGCTGGAGGGGGAGAAAAGCGTAAAAAGTCTTGTGGATGGCTTGCTGTCAAAATCCGCCTGAAATTTCAAGGAAATAGACAGGACAAAGCCCAAAGTTAAAGCTGGCTTGCGAGACGTGACATGGCCCACGTCTTAACGTCCTCGTCGAGGATCCTGTTGATGAGTTCCATGGCCTCGGAGACCTTCCCGGCCTTTGCAAGGGCAAGCGCTACCTCCGCCTCAACCTTCGACCTGTTCGAGAGGTCGGTGATGTAGCTCGATACGCGGAGTGCTTCCTCAGTTTTGCCCATGTTGAGGAACTCAAAGGCCAGGCCCATGAGGGCCTTGGTGCCCTCCTCGTGGTTATCCACATCCAGCGCCGCTTTGATGGCCCTCTCAAGTGCCTCCCCGTAGGGTGCACCCCTTCGCGCGACCTCAACCGCTATTCTGGAGAGTGCTTTTGACCTGATGACCTTGTCTGGTATGCCCTCGGCCATCTCCATCGCTTCCTCCACCTTCCCCGAATCGAGGAGCTTGAGAACCGCCTCGTAAAGCGCCCGGGAGCGGTACCATTCCTGCATGATGACCCCCAGAACTTTTGGAACTCCAAGGATTTAAGCTTTCCGCGGCCAAGGTTTATAACTCCCCGTGAGAAATGGGACCGGGTGAGAAAATGAAGAAGTTAAGTTTGTTTTTCATGGGTCTGCTGGTGTTCTCAACGGTCTCCTACGCCATCGCTGAGGCCCAAATCGACCCAAGCAAACTTCATTTTTACATGTACGGGATGGCAACGTGCCCCCACTGTCAGAGGATGAAGGCGGAGATCCCAAAGGTCTACGGTGAAAAGAGCCTCACCTACTACGAGCTGGTCAACAACGACGAGAACGAGAGGCTCTTCGCGGCCCAGTACAACTACACTGGGATAGGAGGGGTGCCGGCTATAGGCATAGCCTACGATGGAAAGCTCGTGGCGATAGTTGAGGGGGAGTACAACGTCTCGGCCACACCCGAGATCGTGAAGGCGGCCCTCGACAACGATGGACTGCTGCTCTTCACCGGTGGCAAGGCCTACCTCATCAAGAACGAGACGATAATCGGAAAGCTCCAGGCGATATACGTTGAGCACAGGATGCCGGGAGGAGGAAGCACAACTGAAGCCGGTGGCGGGATCTGCGGGCCGGGGATAATGGTGGCCCTCGCAGCTTTACCGCTCTTCCTCAGGAAAAGGCGGTGAAGTTGCGCCTTCTTTCAATTTTTCTCGTTTCTGTAAACTACGCCCGATTGCGAAATCCGTTGTAAACGAGAATATTTAACTTAAACGCTCCTGTTTCCCCAAAATGTTTAAATGCCCGTTTCTGAGTATCGGTTGGTGGTTCAATGAGGTGGAAGGGCGTTCTCTTAACCATGGTTCTGCTCCTCTCGGTGGTCGCCGCGGGGTGCATAAGCGGCGGTAACTCCAGTTCAACGTCAGGGCTCAAGGAGGCCACGCTGACGGTCTTCCACGCGGGCTCGCTCAGCATCCCCCTTGGAGAGGTGGAGGACGGCTTTAAGGAGTACGCGAAGGAGAAGCTCGGGTACAGGATTACGTTCCACGACGAGGCCAGCGGGAGCGTCAAGGCCGTCAGGAAGGTCACGGACCTCGGAATGAAGGCCGACGTGGTGGCCGTCGCCGACTACTCCCTCATACCAGAACTCATGGTGCCGAACTACACGGACTTCTACGTTGCCTTCGCCACCAACGAGATAGTGATAGCCTTCACAAATAAGAGCAAGTACGCGGACGAGATAAACCCGAGCAACTGGTACGAGGTCCTCTCGAGGAGGGACGTCTCCTTCGGCTTCAGCGACCCCAACCAGGACCCATGCGGTTACAGGAGTCTCATGGCCATGAAGCTCGCGGATTATTACTACGGCAAGCCGGTCTTCGGGACCCTCGTCGAGGAGAACACGAACGTCCGCTTCAACGGAACCCACATCGTGGTTCCGAAGGAGATTCAGGTTGGGACCGACCGCCTCGTGATAAGGCCCAAGGAGACGGACCTGACCCCGCTGGTCGAGAGCGGCTCCCTCGATTACTACTTCATCTACAAGAGCGTTGCGGAACAGCACAACCTACGCTACATCGAGCTGCCCGACGAGATAAACCTGAAGAGCCTCAAGCTGGCGGACGAGTACGGTAAGGTTAAGGTCTACCTCGGCTCAACCGGAAAGGTACTCACGGCAAAGCCCATCGTCTACGGCGTCACGGTTCCCAAGAACGCGCCTAACAGGGAGCTCGCGATGGAGTTCCTCAGGTATCTCCTGAGCGAGAGGGGCAGGGAGATCTTCGAGAGGAACCACCAGGACTTCGTATGGCCACCGGTGGCTTTCGGCAACGTGCCCGAGGAGATAAAGGACATGGTCAAGGTCGAGGGATGAGTTTTTATTCTTCACCTTTAACCCTCTGGGGGACGAGAATGAGGCGCGACTACACGGTGGCGTTCTTCGCGATAATGGGGAGCTTCCTGATCCTCTACATCGCGGTTCCCTTAGTCGCCATCTTCCTGAAACAGGCGGCCGACTGGAGGATGCTCTTAAAGACGCTCCACGACGGACTCGTGATAAGGGCCCTCAGGAACTCCCTGCTGACGGCAACCGCCACCGCGGTGATAGCGCTCCTCCTCGGCGTTCCCCTCGGTTACGTCCTTGCGAGGGAGAACTTCAGGGGCAAGAGCCTCGTCCAGGCTCTGATAGATGTCCCCATAGTCATCCCCCATTCCGTCGTCGGCATAATGCTCCTCGTGACCTTCTCGAAGGCGATTCTGGATAACTACGCTGGAATAATCGCGGCGATGCTCTTCGTATCAGCTTCCTTCACGGTAAACGCCGCGCGAGATGGATTTCTGGCGGTGGACGAGAGGCTGGAGCACGTCGCGAGGACCCTTGGGGCGTCCCGCTTAAGGGCCTTCCTATCGATAGCTCTCCCCATGGCCCTTCCGTCCATAGCAAGCGGGGCCATAATGACGTGGGCGAGGGCGATAAGCGAGGTCGGGGCGATTTTGATAGTCGCCTACTACCCGAAGACCGCCCAGATCCTCGTCTTAGAGTACTTCAACAACTACGGCCTAAGGGCGTCGAGGCCCCTCTCCGTTCTCCTCATCGTGGTGAGCCTCACCCTGTTCGTGGTTCTCAGGTGGCTCGTCGGGAGGGGTTCGAATGCTGAGGGTTGAATCCGTATCCAAGGACTGGAAGGAGTTCAAACTCAGGGAGATTACCTTCGACGTTGAGGCGGGGGAGTACTTCATAATCCTCGGGCCGAGCGGCGCTGGGAAGACGGTTCTCCTCGAGATCATCGCGGGTATAATAACCCCCGACTCGGGCGGGGTCCTCCTCGAGGGAAGGGACGTAACCCGCCTGCCCCCCGAGAAGCGCGGTTTGGCGTACATCCCTCAGAACTACGCCCTTTTTCCCCACATGAGCGTCTACGACAACATAGCCTTCGGTTTAAAGCTGAGAAAGCTTCCAAAGCAGGAAATCGAGCGGAAGATCAGGGATATCTCAGAGGTCCTCGGCATAACCCACCTCCTCCGCAGGAGACCGAAGACCCTCAGCGGGGGCGAGAGCCAGAGGGTGGCCATAGCGAGGGCCCTCGCGGTGGAGCCCAGGCTCCTCCTCCTCGACGAGCCCTTCGCCAACCTGGACGTCCGGACGAGGGGGAGGCTGATTGTGGAGATGAAGCGCTGGAGGCGGGAACTCGGCTTCACGGCCCTTCACGTCACCCACTCCTTCGAGGAGGCGGTGAGTTTAGGGGATAGGGTGGGGGTTATGCTCGACGGGAGGCTCGTCCAGGTCGGTTCAGTCGGGGAGGTCTTCTCGAGGCCGGCGAGCGAGGAGGTAGCACGCTTCCTCGGCTTCGAGAACATCATCGAGGGGACGGCCGAAGGGAGGCTCCTGAGGGCGAACGGCATAGAGATAGAGCTCCCGGTGGAGGCGAGCGGGAGGGTGCGCGTAGGTCTGAGGCCCGAGGATGTAATCCTCTCTCTCGAGCCCGTGAGAACCTCCGCCAGGAACGAGCTCAGGGCAACGGTCGAATCGGTCGAGGAGCTCGGCCCCCTCGTCAGGGTGCACCTCAAAGTTGGAGGAATTCATCTGAGGGCCTTCGTGACCCGTTCCTCGATGCTCGAGCTTGGGATAGAGGAGGGGAAGGAGCTCTACGCGGGCTTCAAGGCGAGCGCCCTTCACGTGTTCTAAAGAACAGGCATCCATTCAGTTTTCCAGGCGTCCCATAAAACTTTTAAACTTCCTCGAATTTTTAAGTTGAATGGTAAACAAGCTCCATAGGTGGGGTGTACTATGCCGACCGTTGACGAGTTTAGTGAAATAGCGCGCGATGTAATCAACGCCATTTCGCGGGTTTATATTGGGAATGAAACGGTAGTTAGGAAGACGCTGGCGGCGGCTCTCGTGAACGGGAACGTCCTCTTCGAGGATTACCCGGGACTGGGCAAAACCCTCCTCGCCAAAGCCTTCGGAAAAACCCTCGGCCTGAACTACACGCGCGTCCAATTCACGCCCGACCTACTCCCGGCCGACATCCTCGGGACGAAGGTCTGGCGTCAAAACATCGGAACCTTCGAACTGATCAAGGGACCGATATTCACGCACGTCCTCCTCGCGGACGAGATCAACAGGGCTCCTCCGAAGACACAGAGTGCTTTGCTTGAAGCGATGGAGGAGAGGCAGGTCACCATTGAAGGAGAGACTTTTACCCTGGAGAAACCGTTCTTCGTGATCGCCACTCAAAACCCGATAGAGTTCGAGGGAACTTACCCCCTCCCCGAGGCCCAGCTGGACAGGTTCTTGCTTCGGCTAAGCGTGGGTTATCCGAGGAGTTTGGAGGATGAGGTTGCCATTCTTGAAGCGCGCCTCTCCTGGGGGAAGGATGATCCGACGGTTGATCTTGAGCCCGTTATTGATCGGGAGACCTTCATGGAGATGCAGGAGTTCGTTGAGCGGGGAATCTTCATCAGCGGGGATTTGTTGCGGTATATTGCGGAGTTGGTGCGGAATGCTCGTTCTGATGAGCGGGTTGAGGCTGGCCCGAGTCCGAGGGGTGGCATCGCGCTGATGAAGGTTGCTAAAGCGAATGCTTTGCTTGAGGGGCGAGATTTTGTGCTACCGGATGATGTTAAGGTTTATGCGGTGGATGCTCTTGCCCACAGGATTGTAATTAAGCCGGAGTACGCTTTCGAGGGCGTGAGTGGGGTGGACGTTGTCAGGGAAGCGTTGACGAAGACCCCTGTGCCTAAAGGGGCGGCCGAAAAATGAGGAAGGAACACGCCGCGCTCCTCTTCATCACGATGCTGTTCCTCGCGTCCATAACCCTCGGCTATTCCACCATTCAATATTCACGATCCGGCGGTTCTCCGGATTTGAAATCGGGGGGTTCAAACACTTCGAAGTCGGGGGACTCACACGTCCAGAGCCTGCTGAAGGCGATGTTATCGTCCCGCTCCGGGGATAGGAATGCCTCCCCCCGCAGAGTTAAGGAGGAAACTTCTTCCAGTGAAGGGTTAAACCTCCGGGAGGACTTCCCCAGATCCGACTTCACGTTTAAGCCCGCGAACATCAAAACCAACTGTCCCGTGGCGGTCCTGCCGGGTGATCCGATGCTCGTCTGCACCGAAGGGCCCGCGAATAGCCTTCCCGTTCTTCCCAACAGTTCACCCGATGACATCATCGTGTGGTACAACGGCACCTACTACGTTCCCCTCGTTTCTGAGGATGGAGAGGTCAGAACGATTAGGGGGATCTCCCCGGGCTCGGTTACGATTGACACGGATACCCCGCTGGTTTTCATGACCTACAACCAGAGCGTCACCCTCGAGTTCAGGGAGAGCTCCGACAATGGTGTGGCCCACATCCATACCTCCCTACCCCTGAAGGAGGAATCCTTCCGGATTTCAGGTGGCTATCGGATTTACAGGTACTCGATCGGCCCGGTGGACCCCTCCCAGAAGCCGGGGTACTACCCGCTCTTCGTCACCGTCAAATCCGGGAGAGGGACCGCCGCACTCCTCATGTGGGTGGCCCTTCTCAAGAAGCCGGTGGTTGAGATAACGGATTATCCGGCGGTCGTTGAGGGGAACGGCTCACTTGCGATTACCGTCGCCGGCACCGTCCGCTATCCCGATGGGAGGCCCGTGGAGAGCGGGGTCGTGTGGGTGACGCTGAACGAGACCAAGGGCAAGCCCGGGGTTCAACTGGGCCGGGGAACGGTTCGGCACGGCAGGTTCATCGTGAACGGTACTCTGGAACCGGGACTGCCACCCGGCAGGTACCACGTCATAGCCTACTACCGCGGTTACGAGGCTTACCCCTCCAACAGCGATCCAACTATTGTCGTCAGGCGAAAACCCCAGCTTTCCGTGGAGATAATCAACTCTACTTTGAGGCTTTACCTCCACTGGAGGAACGTCCCGCTCGCCAACGAGACCCTGAACGTTTCCATCGGTTCGGGGGTGGTTACGCTCAAAACCGACGGGGAAGGCTACGCGACCCTCAACCTGAGCGGCGTTCGGGCGGACTCAACCAACATCGTTTACGGGGGGAACCGTTACTACCTCCCGCTCAACGAGACCGTCCCGCTCTCGACCGGTGAGGGGGGCACCAGTTCAACTCCCATCCTGCAGAAACTGCTGAAGCTTTTGAAAAGGTCTTCCCGGACTTTCGGTGGGCTCTTCATCCTGCTGGCCGCTGCCGCCCTTGTCAGCGCGGGCTACTCCGCATACTCAAAGAAAAAGACCGGGAACAGGGCCTATCACCCCTCCCGGAAGGAATCCCCCGGCGGGAGCGTGGACTTTCTGGAACCGTCGCGCAGGGTTTTCCTTCCGGACGAGACGGTTAGGGTTGCCTTATCGTCGGAGGGAGAACTCTTCCTCGACGGTGAGTACCTCGGCGCTGGAAAGGAGTTCACGCTGAGGCCTGGGGAGGGCCGCCACGTTCTCAGCGCTGGAAAGGGCGAGCTCGAGCTTTACGTTCTTCCGCCGAGGGAGGCCATCATCAAGGCCTACGAACTGCACTTCCTGCCCTTTGTGTATTCCAGCGGCGTTTCCGGAAGGAACGTGACGCCCATCGAAATCGAGCGCCTGCTCGTCCGCAGGGGGTTCGACGAAAACTCTCTCCGCTCCGTCACCCGACCGTTTATTCTGGCGAAGTACTCGGAGCACACGGTGGGAGAAAAGGAGTTCTTCGACCTCATCAAAGGACTGAGGGGGCTGGGGGTGGTTTGATGCTTAAAAGCGGTGATGCACTCAAGGACTTCGTCAAGAACGCCGTCATCTGGAGTCTCGTGGGACTGGGGTTTCTGGGCTTTTATCCGGGCCTGCTCTTTGGGGTGGGTGCGGCCGTTGCCGGGGTCGCGAGGCACGCCAGAAGGTACGGGGACCTGCTGGTCAGGGGTCTGGGTTTTCTGATAATGGCCCTCGCCGTCTTCCTGCTCCACACCGACCTGTGGCTCGGGACCTTCGCGGTGTCGCTCCTCCTGTGGGTGGCCCTGCTCTATGCCCTCGCCTACGTTCTCAGGATCAGGCAGAACAGCGACTTCCTCGAGAGGAACCTCCTTGGAATGGCCGCCGTTGGAGCGATTTCAGCTTTCATACTCGCCTACCCGTCCACCAGCTCTGCAGTTCTCCTGCTGTTCTACCTCTTCGCGTCGCTGGCGGTGTTCTACCTCGCGTACCTCGTCTCCAGCTATCTCTCCTCGAGGTGGGCCGGTTCAGAAGATTTAACGCCCCTGCCACTTCCCGATCTTGAGCCCAAGAGGGACGCCTACTCGCGGGATCTGGAGAGGGTCGTCAGGGCTTTCGTTGAGAAGGGCGACAGCGCTCCCCTGCTGGTGTTCGTCGTGAGGAACGCCTCCTCCCTCTACACCCCCCACCTCGAGGAGATAATAAGGCCGATAGCCAATTACAGGGAAGCATCGGCTCCTTCCCTCGCTCCTCCGTGGGTGGTTGAAAAGATGGCCCTCGAGGAGAGGAGGAGAAGGGCAGTGCTCGTGAAGGAGCTGGTGAGGAGGCTCAAAGCCCACGGGGGGATACGGGGTGCATAGGCTGACGTGGTTGGTTCTTTTAACGTTGGCTCCCTTCGCGCTCGCCGTTCTGACGGGGGTCATTGGAATAGCCTACGTCAGCTTTGTTCCGGCGTTCGTTTTGTTCTACGGGATCCTCTCGGAGACACCCTCGGGCATTGAAGTCGAGCGGTGGGTGGAAAGAGAGAAGCTGGGCGTTGGCAAGGAGGGGCGCGTTCGGGTTCGCCTCACCGTTGAGAGGGGTTCGGGCTTCGTTGTCGTTGAGGACTTTGCTTCCCCAGGTCTCGAGGTGGCCGGGGAGAACCGCCACGTCTTTTTCAAAAGGCCAGGGAAGAGACTGGTCGCCGAGTACGAGTACACCATTCGCCCCCTGAAGAAGGGCGTCCACACGCTCTCCCCCGTTGAGGTCATAGGGCTGGACTTTCTGGGCATAAAGGACGTTACCTACCTCGTGGCAGGGGACGAGGCTCGAATCGAGGCCTACCCGAGGGTGGCCGGCCTCAGACGGATACGGATTTCAAAACTGAAAACCCGTGAGAGGATGTCCTCAAGTCACGTGGCACCGATGGGGCCGACGTCGACCGACTTCAGGGAGATACGTGAGTACCGCCCCGGGGATCCGCTGAGGAAGATAAACTGGAAGGCGACCGCCCGCCTCGGGGACGTCCTCGTCAACGAGTACGAGCCGGAGGGGAGGGCAACGGTGATGCTCTACCTCGACACGACGGAGGAGGTGGCGGTTGGAAACGTCTTCCACGGCGCCCTTGAGAGTTCCCTTGGCCTCGCCCTGTCCCTCGTCGCCCTCCTCCTGAGGAACGACTTTCGCGTGGGCCTCTACCTCGCCGGTTCCCGAAAGCTCATCACCCCGAGGACCGGAATTCAGGCCTTGTCCACCTTTACGCGTGCCCTGCTGTCGGCCGGCCCCTCCGTCAGGGAGGACGAGTCCCTCCCCCTCGCCGTCGAACGCTCCAGAACCTCCTTGGGGGGAGGCCTCAGCCTCGCCGTCATCGTCACCAACCTTACCCCCCACAACCTCGACGAGGTTAAAAACGCCATTGGGGGGCTTAGGAGACATTTCGGTTGCCGTGTCCTCCTCGTTGACGTCAACCCCTACGGGGATTTCGGGGAGGTCCCCCTCGTCCTATCATCCCTTCACAAAGAGGGCCTCTCCAAGAACCTCGAAGCCCTCGTCGTTCGCTGGGATCCGGGGAAGGAAGACGTTGGAACCGCCGTTAAAAGGGTTGTAGGTGGTGTCTTCGGTGCGCGCTGAGGATTCCATCGGACTGCTGGAGTACTCCATCGCCCTCTCCTCACCCCTGCCCCTTGCCTGGCTCCTCTCGGAGGGCAGGGTGGGAACCGAGGTCTCTTCCCAGATCTACGGTGTCATCGGACTGTGGGTTCCTCCGGTCATCCTTCTGGCGTTGGTGTTCTCCCCGCTCTCCGCGGGCCTCTATTACCTCTGGAGAAGGCTCCCGGTTATGGTTGGGCTTGAGTTCGGCCTCTACCTTTTCCCCGGCCTCCTCGGCCTTCCCCTGAAACTCGTCCCGGGATATACACTGGGTTTCCTGGCTTACACGGTTTTCCTCTTGCTGGCCGGGTACCTGGAGTGGTCGTCCGCCCTTATCCCCGGTGTTTCCCGGAGGGAGCTGGGGGAGGTAACGCTCTCCGCCCTGGGGGAGGTTCTATTTTCAATGGCCGTTGGGATGGCTTTCTTCTTCCTCCTCTTCGCCCAAAGTTCCTGGGCCAGGGAACCTCCTCAGATGTTCCCCTTCTATCTCCTCCTGCCCTTCCTGGCCGGTGCGACGGTTGCCGTTGTACTGGCCTTCCAGGTGGAGCCCGGGGGGAACCGAAAACCCCCCGAGAACCCTTCAAGAACGTTTCTCGTGCTGAGGGCCTACATGACCGCGGGGGACTCTCCCAGGATCGAGCGCCTCGGGGATAACGGGAGGGTCACCCTCGAACTGATAGGAGGCTCACCGGTGAAGCGGCCAATCCTTCTAAAACTGGAGTGGGATGGAGAGGTTCCGGAGACGATCACCCTGAGATCGCCCTGGGAAACCCGGGTTCTCACAAAGAAAAGGGAGTGGGCGAAGGGGGACGGGAGATACGTTCTTTTCACCGCAGGATGGTGAGGGCTCATGTCCCGTGCTCCCAGCTCGCCAGGTACTTCCTCTGCTCCTCTGTAAGCTCCTCTATCTTTACCCCCATGGCCGCGAGTTTGATTTTGGCGACCATCTCGTCCACCTCCCGCGGGAGCACGTAGACCTTCGGGTCGAGCCTCTCGTGGTTGTCCTTGATGTACTCCGCCGCCTTCGCCTGCAGGGAGAAGCTCATGTCCATTATCTCCGCGGGATGGCCGTCGGCCGCCGCCAGGTTCACGAGTCTGCCCTCGGCCAGCAGGTAGAGCCTCCTCCCGTCCGCCATCCTGTACTCGGTTACGTTCGGCCTCGGCTGGCTTATCTCAACCGACAGGGCCTCGAGGTCGGGCTTGCTTATCTCCACGTCGAAGTGGCCGGCGTTCGCGAGGATGACGCCGTCCTTCATGACCTCGAAGTGCTCGCGCCTTATGCAGTTGATGTCGCCGGTTGATGTCACGAAGATGTCCCCGATTTTCGCCGCTTCCATCATGTTCATCACGAGGAAGCCGTCCATCCGGGCCTCGAGGGCCCTTATCGGGTCGACCTCGACGACGATGACCGTAGCTCCGAGACCTCTGGCGCGCATGGCTATGCCCCTGCCGCACCAGCCGTAGCCGACAACGACGACGTTCTTGCCCGCAACGAGGAGGTTCGTCGTCCTTATTATCCCGTCCCACGTCGACTGGCCGGTTCCGTAGCGGTTGTCGAAGAGGTACTTGGTGTAGGAGTCGTTGACCGCTATTATCGGGAACCTCAGAACCCCTTCCTTCTCCATCGCGCGGAGCCTTATCACGCCGGTCGTCGTCTCCTCGCTCGCCCCCCAGACGTCCTCGACGAGCTCTTCTCTCTCCCTCATCAGGGTGCTTATCATGTCTGCGCCGTCGTCGATGATGATGTTCGGTTTTATGTCGAGGGCCCTGTGCATGAACTCGTAGTACCGCTCCCTATCTTCGCCACGAATCGCGTAGACCCTGACCCCCGCCTTGGCCAGGGCCGCGACAACATCATCCTGCGTGCTCAGAGGGTTGCTCGCCGCGGCCGAGACCTCTGCGCCGGCGGCCTTCAGGGTCAGGAGCAAAAAGGCCGTCTTCATCTCGAGGTGGAGCGTCGTCGCTATCCTGATTCCCTTGAACGGTTTCCTCCTCTCGAAGTCCCGCCTGATGCTCTGGAGAACGGGCATGAAGCGCGAGACCCAGTCTATCTTCCTCTCCCCGTCCGGGGCGAGGGATAGGTCCTTGACGCAGTAGTCCACCGTGCAGTCCACGTCCATCACCGGTGACCATAGGTGGCTGCCCCTTAAAAGCTCTTCATTCAAAGGCCCTGCTTCATTGCCCCGAAGTTCGGAAAGGTTTTTAGGGTGAACGGTGTAGAGCCTTCGGTGTTCCCATGATAGTCGACCTCTCCGTTCCCCTCTCCGAGGAAACCCCCGTCTACCCGGACGACCCGCCGGTGAGCATCAGGCCCTGGGCCTTCATCGATAGGGACGGCTACTACCTGAACGTCCTCAAGCTCGGCGAGCACTCGGGGACGCACGTCGATGCACCTGCCCACTTCGTCCCCGGCGGAAAGACGGTTGACGAGATGCCCCTCGAGAAGTTCATCGGGGAGGCGTTCGTGATCGACGTGAGGGAGGGCGAGGGAAGCGTTAAACTCGACGAGGTCCCGGATAGCGGCTACCTCAACAGGATCGTCCTGTTTCTAACGGGGGGAAGGGAACTCTCGCCCGAGGTGGCGCTGTTCCTGGTCGCTGAGGGGGCCAAGGCTGTTGGCACCGACGTGATGAGCATCGGCGACGACGCGGTTCACAGGATACTCCTGAGCGAGGAGGTGCCGGTCTTCGAGAACCTCGCCAACCTCGAGCGACTCATCGGTAGAACCTTCACCTTCATCGCGTTTCCCCTCAGGATAGAGGGCGGCTCCGGCAGTCCCGTCAGGGCGGTGGCGGTCGTTCATTCCGATTCCGAGTGAGAGCTTTCCTCAGCGTCGGTTTTTCCGCTTGCTCTCTCCTCGAGGGACTTCCTTCTCCTCTCCCTCTGTTCCTTCAGGTACGGGTACCTCATGACGTGCCCGCACTCGAGGCACTTGACGACGACGTGGGGATACGGCTTATCCCTGAGCCTCACCCGGGCGTTTTTCCCCGGGACGAGGAAGGAGTGGCACTTCCTGCAGTAACGACGCTTCCACTTCCGCGGCATCCTTATCTTAGCTTTCTGCTGGACCGCGAGGGCTATCCCGACGTAGCGGTTGGCCAGCTCGGGCTCGTACGGAAAGACTCGCTCGGCGAGGGTGAAGAGAACGTCTATCCTCTCGCGGGCGATTTTACGCTTCTCCCTCTGCTCCTTCTGGCGGATGAACCTCTTGGACATCGTATCACCCTATCGGCTTGAGTTTTCCGGGGAACGGCTCGTAGACGTAGCCCCCGGCCAGGAACTTCTCGAGTAGCTCCAGGGCCTCGCCCTTGGAGAAGCCGTCCCTTATCAGTTCACGGATGAAGTCCTCCCGGGTTACCTCCCCCGAGGGGCTCACGGAGGCGAGGTCGTGAAGAACCTCGAGCGCCCTTCCGGCCTTGAGTGTTCCGGGAACGTACATCCGGTACTCCCTCAGGAGCCTCATCATCTCCGAGGGGTGATCCTTCAGGACGACCATCCAGTCGTTCACGATGGCCTCGTTTATCAACCTGACGTCCCTCGCGGCCTTTCTGGTGATTCTCCCGTTGAACCTCACTATCGAACCGAAGAGCCTCTTCCCCAGCTCAATTCTCAGTCCAACGTTCATCGGGCCGCTTGGCGCCGTCAGGGCCCTGAACGGGTCCCCGTAGTCATCCCTGAATTCCCGGAGCCACCTCAGGAACTCCTCTTCGAGGGGGAGGGTCTTCTTTCTGTCGAGGACGGCCAACTTTTCCCTCCGCGTGAAAATCGTGACGAGGAGGTTCGGGATGAGCTGGAGGAACTCGCGGTTCTTCTCGAAGTAGGGCCTCTCCTCAGAGGGCAGAAGAACGAAGGGGGTCTCCGAGAGCCGGGCCATCCTGTCGAGGGGGTTTGCATCAACGTTCTTCGGAAGGAGGCCGATAACCCTCTTGCCCTCTAAGTCCCTCTCCACGTCCGAGGGAAGGTGGACGAGTCCCCTCTTGGTCGGGGGGGTGTAGTATTTCATATCGCTCCCGTTGGGGTTCCCGAGCCTGAAATCCAGCCCCAAAAACGGGTCGTCCACCTCCATTATCCTCTGCCTGGTGCGGCGAACCTCCCAGGGGAGGCTTGAGTAGAGGTACTTCAGGGCCTTCCAGAGGGCCAGTAGGTCAGAGTTCTCCCCGTATTTAAAGGTGGTGAACTCGAAGCCCTCACCCCAACTTTTTCCCGGTATGAACGGGACGCCGTAGATCGAGTAAATTAGGGCGTTTCTCATGTCGTCGCGCAGGTAAACAGTTCTCTCGAAGAGGTCGAGGACCTCCCGCCTGCTGAGGGCGAACCCGCGGTAGTCCTTCCAGTACTCTGAGTAGTCCCTTCCCTCGATGGAGCCCGCGTGAACGACCCTCAGGTTCCCCCAGGGGTAGGCGTCGATGGTACCCTTAACCAGGACGTAGCTCCCCGGCCTCGCCCTCCCGGAGATCTCCGTCCTTTCGGTTATCCTTATGACAAGGTAGGTGCGGAATTCCCGCTTTCCAAGCGAGGAAAGCTCCGACGGCGGAAGGGGAGAGAGGATGTAGTAGAGGGCGTCTCGGGGGGCGCCGGGTGGCCTTCTGCCTATGAGAAAACCCGCTACCTCCACTTCCTCACCGTTTTTGAACTTCTGGAGCCTCATTTGGAACTCCCTGAGTCTCTTTCCGGGGCTGAGCGGTTCCCTGATACGCTCCAGTCTCAGCAGTTCGAGTATCTCCCTCTCCATCATCTCCCTCCATCCACCGTAAGATTTATAAATGCACCGCGGGAGGTATAGAACGGTACGGCGGTCATAGCGGCGGGGTCACACCCGGTCTCGTTTCGACCCCGGAAGTTAAGCCCGCCAGCGATCCCGGTTGTACTGCCCTCCGGGAGGGGGCGGGAAGCCGGGGACGCCGCCGGCCACTACATTACTCTTTCTGGAGTAATCACCTACACAAAAGCTATTTAAATTTCTCCGGAGACATTTTTATGGTAGATGTTCATGCTCAAGAAATCGAAGAGACCGGGGATCAACTGGGAGTACATCAAAGCCCATCACCCGGGTATCATCGACGAGTTCAAAACGCTTCCCGACTGGGACAGGGTTAAGTCCTCGATTCCCGAGTCAGAGGACATCGGGGACTACTCCCTTCTGGCCTTGGAGGCGATAGCCGCCACGATCCGCGAGCTTAGAATTAGCCGGGAGATGCTTGCGGAACGAATTGAGACCCTCAACGGGAAGTTTGACGAGCTGAGCACCTCGCACAGGGAGACCACTCATTCAATGGATAAGCGCATCAAGGAGCTTGAGAGCAAGCTGACCGAACTTGAAAGGCGGACCCTGTTTCTGGACAGCGTTGAGAGTCTGGTTCCAAAGCTTAACGAGATGGAAGAACGCATGGAGAGGCTCTCCGGGGAGATCCTCAGGCGGGTCGAGGAACACTACAGCAAGAGGATGGACGATTTCATCAGGGCCTACGTTGAGGATCGCCTTAAGGAATTTGAGGAGGAACTCAAGAGGAGCACCCTCGGGGTCAGCGTTGACCTCTCAAAGACCCTCCTGGAGATCCAGAGGCACTACGAAGAGCTCGTCGTCGAGAACGTACGCCTCCGTTCTGCGGCCAAGGAACTGGAAGACCTGAAGAAGGAACTGGCCGAGAGGGAGCGGGAGATCCAGGATCTCAAGCGCAAACTGGCGGCCTACAAGGAAACTTCGAAGCGCATCAACGCCCTGAGCAGGAGGATCTCCGATTACGAGGCGAAACTAACGGAGATGGACCGCGTTCGGAAGGAGCTCCTCTCCCTAACCGGGGCAAAGGACGTCGACGGGGCCCTTACCATCCTGAAAACCCAGTTCGTTCCGAAGTCAAAGTTTGAGGGTGCCTTGAGTGAGATTAAGGGCATCCTCAGCGAGATCGAGGATATCCGTCGGGAAAACGCCAGGCTCAGGAACGAGAATGAGAAGCTGAAGGAAGCCCTGAAGACCCTCCTCCAGGAGAGGCTTGAGGGATCAACGGAGGGCAAGGTCAAAGAGCCGGAAGAAACCTCAGCCACTTCCCTCGAGGATAATGAGCTTGTTTAACCCTTCCCTGACCTTCTTTGCGACGAGCTCGCTTCCGTCGTTCATCTCCTCGAGTTTTGAGAGGATTAACTTCCTCAGCTTTGGGTTGAGCTCTGCCACGTGGGTAAGCGTCTCAACGGTGCTCGCCCTGACTATCTCGTTCCTGTCGTGAAGGAGGGCAAACAGCTTCGGCAGGAAAGGCGTGATGTATATGATCCCCCTCTCCCCGAGTGCCGAGATGAAGTTGAGGGCGGTGAGCTTGTCGGTGGTGTCCTTCGAGGTGAGCATGTAACCGATGTCCCGGAACACGTTCCCAAGAATGGTCGGGTTCACGCGCATTATCTCCTCGAGGACGTAGGCCATGTTGACCTTTATCTTCGGGTCGCCAACCCGGTAGTTGGCGAATATGGCCGGGGCAACCTTCGCGACCTTCTCGGGGTTGACCTCGGCGAGCACGCCAAAGGCCCTCGCTATCTCCTGTGTAAGGGGTATTGACTCGCTCTTTCTCAGCATGACCATCAGTTTGGTTATGAAGGACTCGTGGAGCTCGGGTATCTCCTGTATTGCCTCAACGACGACTCTGAGGGCGTTCTTTTGAACTATCCACAGGTCATCGTCGAGGTACTTGAGCACCTCTTTCAGAAAGTCCCTGTCGAGGGTGGCCCGCACGGCGATCTCGTCGATGTGCTCCCCCGTGGCCAGTGCCTCCCTGAGGTCCAGCTCTCCCTCTTCCTCCATTCGACCACCTGTGTAAAATACCGCCAAAGTTTTATATAAGCTTTTCACTTAACCCCACGGGGGTAAGCAATGAAACGGACAATTTCGGTGATTCTGCTGCTAACACTGACCCTTTCAGTTCTGGGAACCGTGGTAGCCGATGGAAGTCCAATAATGTGGAAGGGCACCGTCTGTGGGGATGTCCAGTACCAGAAGAGCATAGAGGCGGTTGCAGTCAACGACGGCAGGGTGTACGCCGGTTGCTCCTACAGACAGCTGGCCAACTCAAGCGGAATGATAGGGATATACTACCTTGGCCGGCTGGCCGCCTACTCCTCGAACGGAACGCGCCTTTGGGAGAACGACTCGGGCTACGTGATGGGGCTGTACCCCCTCCCGGATGGAAGGATTATCGCCGGAACCGTCGGTGGCTTCGTAACGTTCGACGGAAACGGCAGGTTCGTCTCAAGGAACCTGACAGCCAACAAGCTTTACGATTTTCAAATCGAGGGAAGCAACGTTTACGCCGTCGATGGCGACTTCTTCACGGATAACGGTAGCGTTACGTACGTGGGGCACCTGTACAGGGGTGAGGTAACCGACGACGGAGTAGTTCTGAAGGGCTGGGTTCTGAACTTCACAAGCCTCGTGAGCCGGGTCCGCGTTGGGAGGAGAATAATCTACGTCGGGGCGGGCTTTCCGTCCGGTTACGTTGGACCGGGGCAGTTCGGCTACGTCTATGGTGTCCTGCCCAACGGAACGCTCTCCTGGACGGTTAAAACCGGCCAGTGGGTCAGGGACATGGAGCTCTTCGAGAACGACGTCATCGCTGGAACCGGCGAAGGAACCTCAGAGGGTTACCTCTACCGCATCGACCCCTCCGGAGAGGTAATATGGAAAAAGGAGCTCTTCTACACGGAGGACATCGAGACGGCTGACGGCAGGATCTACGTCGGTGGTATGGGGAAAGGCCACGGTGTCCTCGCGGCCGTCGACCCGAAGACCGGAAGCGTGCTCTGGAACCAGAGTTTTCCCTCCAGGGTCAAGGTCGTCAGGTACGTCAACGGTACCCTCCTCGTCGGCATCGGCAGGTTTGAGAGCAGGCAACAGAACGGGACAACTGTGGTTTACACCCAGGGTTCGCTCTACGCCCTCGATGCGAAAACAGGGGGGATTCTGGGGGTGGTTAAGGATATCGGCTACGTCAGGAGCATAGCGGTTGAGGGAAACGTGGCGGTTGTCGGAACGGCCAGCTCGAACTTCTACGTCATAGATATCCAGAAACTCGCCAGAGAGGGTGCCGAGAAGAAAGGGATCTGCGGTCCAGCCATCGTAATCGGGTTGGCTATGATACCGCTCCTGCTGAGGGGAAGGCGTTGGACTCTCCGTTAATTCATTCAGATTTGGATAAACCCCAAAGGTCAGTCGCATCATAGGCCGAGGTCTCTAAGTATGTCCTCAAGGCTTTCATTCTCTTCCCTCGGGATGGTTTCTTTTTCAGTGTTTAGTTTAAGTATGAGCCGCCGTACCTGTTCCTCCAGCTTTTCCAGTTCTTCGAATTGCCGCCGTAACTTCTCGTAGAACTCCTTCTCAACCGGAGTGACTGGTATGGGCTCCTGCAGTTCATCTGCTATCCTGTCGAGTTCACCGGCGAGCTCGTATACTATCTTATGGATCCGGATAAAGCTCTTCTCTGGGTTGAGCTCCCTCTCCCTCCCGTCCCTCTCAACCCTCATCGGTATATCGAGCCTCTTGACTTTAACTATTATGTCGTTGAACGCCGCGTAGACGTTCTCGTCAGGAATGGAGACTATGGCGAGCTTGCGCAGATTCTTCAGGAGTTCCACGAGGTTAGCCTTGAGCTCCCTGAACTCCCTCTGTCCGCGTCCCGTGAGAACGTAGACCTTGGCTATATCCCTCAGCGATAACAACGCCCTCTTGGCCTCCGCCATGCCCGAGCTGAGCTTCTCCGGTTGGAGTGTCACCGCGGCTTTTATCACCTCAAGAAATTCCTCGACTTCCGTTTGCTTCCTCCGTTCTATGGCCTCCTCGAGGTGCTCTATCTCCTCCTTGAGTTCCGAGAGCAGTTCATCCTTGAGCTCTTCCTTCAAAACGTCCCCTGTTTTTTCCAGTTTCTCCTCGATGGAATCAACACGCCGGTTGGTTTTCTCCACTTCAAGTTTAATGCTTCCGAGTTCGTAGTTCGCCTTCGTTTCAAATTTCTGAAGGTCCCTGAGGGAACTCTCCAGTTTTTTGAGTTTTTCCTCGATCTCCCTGAGGTTTTTGTTGACCTCGTCCCTCACCCCTCTTTCTCCCGAGGATACACTTGACTTGACATCCCATATTTCCGATTCCAGCTCGTTCTTCAGGTTCGAAAATCGGGATTCAAGCTCGCCGAGCTCTTCCCTGAGTTCAAAGTGTTTGGCCAGGACTTTCCTGGTTACGTCCCTGACGTAGTACACCAGAATCACGGCGATTCCCGCGGTAACGGCGAGCTCGATTATCATCTCCATGTCACCCGGTTTCAGCTGAACAATCTGCGATGTTATAGTATTTAGACTTTATGCCCCCCACTGCATGGACGCGGACGGAAGTCGAACAACCAATTGGAAATTATCCATACCCTTGCAGGACTGGTTTTAAAGCATATTTTGTTCAAGTTCTGAATGAAAATTCTACAATTTAAAATCATTATCAATGGAGTTTCCCCATAATTCAACCAAAAACGTTATATATTATTCGAACATACTATACGTGGTTAAAGTTGGACATCACGGGTTAACCTTCCATGACTTCAGCGGCCGACAGTTATAATCAGAGGCGCTGAAGCTAAAGCACGGGCAGGGGGATGAGACATGAAAGCGGTTATCATTGATCCGCAGGTGTTGCGTTCCATTCACCGAAGCGAGCTGAGGAAGAAGATACTGATGTACCTGAGCGAGATATACCCATCCGCCACCTACCTATCGGAGATAGCGAGGGTGGTCGGTTCCGATCCATCGAACGTCAGGGGGGCCCTGGTAGGTCTTGGTAACCGTTACAACGGCGAGAGCTCTCTCGTGTACCTCGGCCTCGTCGAGGAGGTCTCCAACAACGGTTTCAAGTACTACCGCCTGACGGACTACGGGAAGAGGGTGGTTGATTACCTTAAGGAATATTACCGTTATTACAGGAGGTTCATGTGAGGTGATAGTATGGACCCAATAGTCGCTGTCGATGTCAACATTGAACAGATGGTTAAGTTTGCGGTGCTTGAGGTTATCGGCCTCGGAACCAAGCACGGCGTGTTCCCCATCCTCGCAAAGGAACCGACGGTTCAGGAGCTGGTGGATGCAGTGGGCCTCCCCAACAGGCGCCTTCTCCTTAGTTTCGTGGACACCCTGAAGAACCTCAGGATAGTGGAGGAGAAGAACGGTAGGCTGTACCTCAACGGCTTCTCGCACACCATCAACGTTCCCGACGAAAGGTACGACCTCCTCGTTCCGGACTGGATTTCCGTTCAGGAGGAGATCTACCGCATGGTGGACTACGCCTTGATAACCCCCGTCCATCCCCACGTTCTCATGGACTTCGACAAGGACGCCGACTTCTGGGACATACGCATGAGTACCGGGTTCTCCCGTCTCTACCGCAAGGCCATGGCCCGGGTTGCCGACCTCAGGCCCGGAATGCACGTTCTCGACGTTGGCTGTGGATCGTATTCCCCGTTCCAGTTCGGGGAGGCGGTGGGATACAACGGATACTACCTCGGCGTGGATTACTCCCCGGCGCTCCTTGAGATAGCCCGCGCACGCGTTGAAAGCAAGAACCTGCCCGTGGAGCTCAAGGAGATGGACGCGAAGCTCATACGGCCCATTAACGAGTACGACGTTGTTTTCCTCAGTTTCGTCCTCGAGTACGTCGATGACGTTCCAGAGGTTCTCAAGCGCGCCATGGAAGCCCTCAAGTCGGGCGGCAGGATGGTTATCCTCGAGCCCTTTGTGGATGCCTTCCAGCACGTCCCTGCCCTGGAGTTCTTCGAGGCCCTCAACAGGGACTTCATAGGCTTCCCATCGGCTCGGGAGGTTAAGGACGCCATCCTGAGGGAGGGCTTCGACGTCGAGATAGACCGGCCGGCGAGGAGCATGCTGGTGGTTAAAAAGATGTGACCTTTGTTTTTGTTCCCGCTTTTATTGCCTGGTTTTGGACCGTTTCCAATGATGTTTTTTCGATTTATTATCCATCTCCCGTCTTCCATCCTTCATTGGATCTTCTCCCGGGTACCTACATGTGTACCTACATAACCTCCTACACTACTAAGAACAAAAAAGGGCTTTATATTTGTGTAACGTAACTCCCTACGCAAACAACCCCAGGGGGTGCATGGAGAATGAAGGTCAGGACCAGGAGAGGTGCCGTGGGTATTGGCACCCTTATAGTTTTCATAGCCATGGTGCTTGTCGCGGCTGTTGCCGCGGCAGTGCTCATAAACACCAGCGGCTTCCTGCAGCAGAAGGCCTCCAGCACGGGCAGGGAGACGACCCAGCAGGTCGCCAGCGGAATACAGGTCGAGAGGGTCGTAGGTAAGGCTAATGGCCTCCCCACCACTCAGTACATTCAGCAGCTTGCCATCTACGTTACCCCGAACGCCGGAAGCTCCGGCATAGACCTCAGCAATACAAAAATCATTCTGAAAAATGAGAGTACCGAGGCCATTCTTAAGTACGACCCCACCCACGCGGCTTTCACGAGTACGGTTGTCAGTGACATCTTCAATGTCTCACTTGCCGCTTGGGCTAGTCTGGCAGGAAATACTACCAGAGAGTTCGGTATCATAGTACTTCAGGACGCTGACGGCTCCCTGACGTCGGAGCACCCGACCCTCAACAAGGGGGACCTCGCCGTTCTCACGCTCCTCGTCGGAGACCTTGGCTCAGACAATGGTGTCTTCGGCGCAGGGATAGGCCCAGGCGAGAAGATCAGCGGAGAAGTCGTTCCGGAGTTCGGTGCCCCGGGTGTCATAGAGTTCGTTACCCCAAGCACCTACACCGAGTCCGTTATGGACCTGCAGTGAGGTGGTGTGAATGTTCGGTAGGAGGAGGAAGGGTGCGGTTGGTATCGGCACCCTTATAGTTTTCATAGCCATGGTGCTTGTCGCGGCTGTTGCCGCGGCAGTGCTCATAAACACCAGCGGCTTCCTGCAGCAGAAGGCCTCCAGCACGGGCAGGGAGACGACCCAGCAGGTCGCCAGCGGAATACAGGTCACGAGCGTCGTTGGGTACGCCCCCCAGAGCGGCGGTGCCTATGGTAACATCGAAAAGCTCGCCATCTACGTTACCCCAAACGCCGGGAGCTCGGGGATTGACCTGAGGAAGGTTACCCTAATACTGAAGGATGGCACCACAGAGGCCACCCTTAAGTACAAGCTCTATCAACTAAACAACCTCAGCGCCGATACCTATGCCATTGGCCCCACCTCAAATATCTTTGAGGATGATACTACTAATGATACCACTACTCCGGACAGCACAATAAACTGGAGCGCCCTTGGCCCCACGGATTTCGGTATCATAGTCCTTCAGGATGCCGACAATAGTGTTCAGTACCAGTACCCGACCCTCACCAAGGGTGACATAGTGGTGCTCGCGGTCAACACCGCCAACGTGTTCTCAGGTGGTATCCCGCCCAACACCAAGATCAGCGGGCAGGTCGTCCCCGAGTTCGGCGCGCCGGGCGTCATCGAGTTCACCACCCCATCGACCTACACCCAGAGCGTCATGGAGCTCCAGTGACCCCCACCGCTTCTCTCATCTTTCGTTTTTTGAAAACTTTCAGGAGGTGGTGCTATGCGTAGAGGGGCAATAGGCATCGGCACGCTGATAGTCTTCATCGCAATGGTGCTCGTGGCGGCAGTGGCGGCAGGGGTAATCATAGGTACGGCCGGATACCTCCAGCAGAAGGCCCAGGCCGCTGGAAGGCAGACCACGCAGGAGGTTGCGAGCGGTCTCAAGGTCGTCAACGTGTACGGCTACACCAACGCTACCCCGCCGAGCAAGGGGACGATAAGCAGGATGGCGATATTCGTGGCCCCCAACTCCGGAAACGAGGGCGTCGACCTGAGCAACGTCAAGATAGTCCTGAGCGACGGGATGAAGCTCGTCGTCTACAACTACAGCGGGATCCTTTACACGGGCGTCGTGGACGACCTCTTCAACGGCACGAGCATAAGCAGCATGGTGTGGAACAACGCCAGCTTTGCCGAGACCAACTTCGCGGTGGCGGTTATCCAGGACGGTGCCAGCGAGATGGACGCCAGGCACCCGAGCCTCGAGTGGGGGGACATGGTGGCGCTCCTCATAAAGACCACGGTGTTCGGTAACGGGAGCGAGAAGGGAATAGGCCCTGCGACCAAGATGGTCGGTAAGGTCATACCCGAGGTGGGCGCCGCGGGAGTTATAGACTTCACCACCCCCGCGACGTACAACCACAACGTGATGGTGCTCCAGTGAGGTGATAGCATGAGACGCGGTGCCATAGGTATTGGAACGCTCATCGTTTTCATAGCAATGGTGCTCGTGGCGGCTGTGGCCGCGGGGGTGCTCATAAGCACCTCGGGCTACCTCCAGCAGAAGGCGATGGCCACCGGCAGGGAGACGACCCAGCAGGTCGCCAGCGGAATACAGGTGATGAACGTCTACGGTTACACCCCCGCAGACCCACCTGGAAGCGGTAACGTAACGAGGATGGTGATTTACGTCGCCCCCAACGCCGGCTCCGGCGGCATAGACCTCGCCCACGTCAGGATCGTCCTCAGCGACGGCAGGAGGATGGCGGTCTACAGGTACTACGACCCAAGCAGGGACAACGGCATTGATGCGAGCTACTTCCTCTACTACGGTGACGTGAGCAACGTATTCGCCGACGTCGGTGAGAACGCGACAGGTGGTGTTAGTAATCTCGCCGGCATACCCCAGGACGCCACCGCCAACCTAACGGCCCTGTGGAAGAACCTGTACTACTACAACACGAACGCAACCCCGAGGATATTCTTCGGCATCATCGCCGTCGCCGACGATGACGGGAGCCTCAACGGAAGCCCAGAACATCCGGTTCTCAGCTGGGGCGACAAAGCGGCCATAGCCCTCTGGACGATACCCTTTGACGATGACAACAACGTTGCCAACGGCTACGGTCTCCCGCCCAACACCAAGGTCACAGGTAAGGTCATACCCGAGAACGGCGCGGGTGGAGTCATCGACTTCACCACACCGAGTACCTACACTAACAACCTGATGGAGCTCCAGTGAGGGGGTGGCTCCCATGGCCCTTGACTTCCTTTCGTCTTTGTTCAAGAAGAAGCCGAAGGAGGAAGCCCCCCCTCAGGAGGAGCCGGTCCTGGAAGAAGAACTTGAAGAGAACGTCGAGAACAGGGAGGAGAACGAGCAGCTAACTCAGATCATGGAGCGTATAAACGAGATAGAGAACGACATCCCGAGGATAAAGATAAGCATAGACACGATAAAGAAGCAGATGCAGGAGCTCCGCGACGACATCGACAGGCTCGACAAGACCATCAAGGACGTCATGATGCTCTACGAGGTCATCAGCCAGGAGATAAACCCCTTCAAGGACCAGACCGCTCAGGAAAACCCGCTCGCCAACGAGATAAACGAGCTCAAGAAGGAACTGGAAGACTTGAAGCTGGAGATAGCACAGATAAAGAACGACATCAAGGTACTCTCAGGGTATGGGGTCGACCTTGACTCGATAATCTACGAGGTGCTTGCGGAGGTGTGAGGCATGGAGGAGGTTAACAGGCTCGTCACAGAGGCAGACATCAACGCCAAGCTCGCGGAGCTCAAGGGCAAGGTTCCAACGGTCATCATCAACGACCTTCGCGAGAAGCTCATGGCGCGCAAGGACAGCCTCACCTACGAACAGCTCGAGAAGATAGTCCAACGGATCCTCGACACCTACGGGAGCCAGGCCACGAAGTACGAACAGATAAGTAAGCGCGTCGATGAGCTGGGTGAGAGGCTCACCAACCTGAGCCTTCAGCTGAGTAGACTCGTTGAGACCCTCGAGTCCGCGAAGCTGGAGGTTCAGGAGAAGAAGGCAGAGAAGGTTTCCCAGAAGGTTGAGGAGGTTCATGAGAAAATCGGAAAACTCGAGGAGTTCCTTGAGGAAAAGGAGGAGAAGGAAGAGGAGGTTCCCGAAGAACTCACCGAAAAGCTCGAGGAGCTTCACAAGAAGGTCGATGAGCTTGCGGGAAAGGTTGGAGTTAAGACAGCGGCCGAGAAACTCGAGGAAGCGCAGAAGAAGCTGGAGGAGCTCCATAGCAGGATAGAAGCAGGCGAGGAAGTCAGTAAAGAAGAACTCGAGGCCGCTGAGCAGGCCATTGAGGAAGCTCGGGCTGCGGCGGAGACCCCAGCTGAGGAGGCAGAGGTTCCGGCCGTCGAAGAAGAAGTTGAAGTTCCCACCGAGGAGGTCCCCCCCGAAGTAGAAGAGGTCGAAACGCCCGCCGAAGAGGTTGAGGAACTCCCCGCCCCAGAGGAGAAAGCCTTTGAGGCGGGGGAGGCCGAGGTCCCGCCTGAAGAGGTTGAGGCCGTGGAGGAACTTCCCGAGGAGGTTCTGGTGGAGGAAGTCCCCGAAGAGGTTCCGCAGGAAGAAGTCGCCGGGGAGGTTGAGGCCGCCCCCGAGGTGGAGGAAGTTTCGATTGAAGAGGTTCCCGTTCATGAGGTTGAAGAGGAAAAAGGTGGTGTTGAAATGGCCCCTGAAGAAGCCAAAGAAGGAGGTGTCGGAATGGCCGAGAAAGTTCAGCTACCGGAGGAAATTGCAAGCCTGCTCTTTGAGGAGGAGCCGAAGAAGGCCCGCCTTGAGAAGCTTCCCGATGACATCATCTCCACCATGATAGCCCTCAAGTGGCTCGGGTTCATCATCGACAGGGTCGGCATCCAGAACCTTGAGAAGGTGCTCGAGTTCTACTACGAGATAGGCTGGATAAGCGAGGAGGTTCTCAACCAGCTCATGCGCTACGCGAAGGGCACCAGACCGCACCACAGGGATCCCGAGTGGAAGCCGGCCGAGAAGCTCACCGTCCAGGACCACCTCATAAGCCTGCTCTTCATTGAGCGGCTCAGGGGGCTCAAGATAAACAGGGACGTCCTTGACAGGCTCGAACGCGAGATCAAGGTGCTCGAAAAGACCCTCGATGAGTTCTACGGTATCTGAGGTGCAGGAGTTCAGGGAGAGGGGGGCGGCCAATGGGGTTCAGCGTATCGGCGAGTGCGGCCATAATCTTCATTTCTTTTTTGATAGCCGCCAGCACCCTCTACACTGCCTGGGACAACAGCTACTCCAGTGTACAGGCCGCCCGTGAGGACTGGTACTCGCTCAGGCTTTCACAGCTTCATTTCGATGTTGAGCTTTTAGGTTTTCTCTACAATTCCACCGATGTGATCATAACTTTTGAATATCTCGGTCAGACCATCAGCGGAAACGTTGTCGTGCTCCACAACGGAACTTACGTGTCATCCGTTGACCTTGGTTACCTGATACCCAATAATAACTACACAATCACGGTCAAAGGGGGAGCCGATGAAAGCGGTGCCACTAACACTTTAGTCCTTGCCTTTGACAATGGATGTATATGGGGGATGACTTATTATTACAATTCAACCAACTCGGTCTATGATGTGACGGGTATTTCAACCCAGTGTCCGACGGAGGTGAGCTGATGGCGGCAGGAGGGCCAGCGAGCGAACTCATCATGTTCATCGTGGCCGTTATCATCGCCGGTAGCGTGGCCGGCGCGCTGGCTTACGTTACCACGGACATAGCCCACGGCATGAACGACAGGGGTGCAACACTGGCAAATCAGCTCAGGACCGACTTCGCCATAATAAACGACCCAAACAACATTCCCGTGAGCGGAACCGGGCCGTACAATTACACGTTTTACATAAAGAACATCGGGAAGGAGCCCATCCCGTTCACCGCCAATGCGGTTCAGGTGTTCATCAACGGGGAAATAGTTCCGCCCTCCAACCTTACATTCACGGACGTATCCGGGAAGGCGATAACGGCCCTCAACCCGTATCAGGTCGGGATAGTGAACGTTACGCGGGGCACGAAACTTACATCCGGTCAGTACTACACCATCACGGTGGTCCTCGAGAACGGTAAGAAACGCAGCCTGGTCTTCAAGGCCCCGTAGTTCCTGTAGCATCATCTTTGGGTAAAATAACGTGAGACGGTGGTGGTCATCTTGGTCGAGGAAGTCCTGAAGATTGCACTCAAGGGCGATGAGCTCCACAGACGTCTTGGGGGTGGCATCCCCGCGGGCACCATCATGCTCATCGAGGGCGACAGGGGTACGGGTAAGTCCGTGTTCGTCCAGCGCCTCCTCTACGGTTTCCTCATGAACGGTTACACCGCCAGCTACATCTCGAGTCAGTACACCACCGTGGAGTACATAAAGCAGATGGAATCCATCGGTTACAGCGTGATCCCTTTTCTAATCAGGAAGAAGCTCATGTTCGTCTCCCTATATCCCCTACTAACCGGCGTGAGCGAGAAGAGGAAATTTTTTAGCAGGCTCTTCGGGGAGCCTCGCCTCTGGGAGCCCAATATCATGATCATCGACTCATTTTCATCCCTCCTCTCCCGCGAGCAGGATCCGAAGGCAGTCCGGGACTTCCTCCTGTACGTGAAGAGGATGGCCTCCCTTGATAAGGTGATAATACTAACCGCCAACACAGAGGAGGTCGACAGGGATTCCCTCTTCCTACTCGAGGAAGCGTCCAGCATGCTGATCAGGCTCAGCGTTAAGGTCTTCGGCGGTGACCTCAAGAACTCGGCCACCATAGTCAAGTACAACAACGCGAAGGGCGTGTTTCAGAAGATTATTCCCTTCCGTGTGGAACCGAAGGCCGGTCTGATAGTAGAAATCGCGGCGGTGGTGTGATATGGCGCAGGCGTTCAACGACACCCTCGATGATGCGATGGCGAGAAACCCCCACCTCAGGAGGTACGTCGATCAGTTCAGGCGCAGATACGGTAAGCTACCGGAGTTTCACGCCCAGCTCAGCAGGGACATGAAGGACATTCCCTACCCCAACATACTCTACCCGGTAGGCGACCCCATATTCGTTCACATCTTCACCGACCCCGCCACCGCCGAAAAGAAGTACATAGTCATAGAGCCCCGCATCCAGAGTGTGGAAGAAGAGCAGAAGTACAACATGATCAGAGACAAGATACTCGAGATGGCACCGTCGAAGGACATACCAGAGGAGCAGGAGGAGTTTGAACGCTTCCTCGATGCCCTCTTCGATGAGGCCGTGCTGGCCCTCGTCAAGTCGGGTAAGGGCGGGGGGCTCTTCGGGAAGGGACAGAAGTTCAGCATCACCAAGAACGAGATGGAGAAGTTCCGCTACCTCATCAAGCGCGACATCATCGGAATCGGCCCCCTCGAGCCCCTGGCCAGAGACCCGTACATTGAGGACATCCACATCATAGGCGCCAACAACGTTTCCCTCGTCCACAAGATATTCGAGATGATGCAGACCAACATAACCTTCGGCGACGACATCAAGCTGGCGGATTACTTTAAGAACATGGCGGAGCGCATCGGAAGGCCGGTTAGCGACAGGACGCCGATAGTTGACGGTGCCCTGCCCGACGGTTCCCGTATCAACATAATCTACTCACCCGATATATCCATCAAGGGACCGAGCGCAACCATCCGTAAGTTCGCGGCGACCCCGATAAGCATCACCCAGCTCATAGGGTGGGGAACCCTTAGCGCCGAGGTTGCGGCCTACCTCTGGATAGCCCTCGAGTACGGCATGAGCGTCTTCGTCTGCGGTGAGACTGCCTCAGGTAAGACCACCCTCCTCAACTCGATCATCCCGTTCATAAAGCCCGGCTCGAAGATATACAGTGCTGAGGACACGCCGGAGGTCCACGTTCCGCATCCTGTATGGCAGCGTCTCATAACCCGTGAGCGCGGACCGGAAGAGAGCAGGGTCACGCTCTTTGACCTCCTGAAGGCGGCGCTCCGTTCGAGGCCCAACTACATCATCGTCGGTGAGATCCGTGGTGCCGAGGGTGCCATCGCGTTCCAGGCCATGCAGACGGGCCACCCTGTTATGAGCACCTTCCACGCCGGAGATATCAAGAAGATGATACAGCGTTTCACGGGGCATCCGATCAACGTCCCGATAACCTTCATCGACAACCTCAACATAGCCGTCTTCCAGCAGGCCGTTTACCTCAAGGGCAAGTTCCTCAGGAGGACCGTCAGTGTCGTTGAGATAGAGGGTTACTACGAGGAACTCGGTGGTGTGGCCACGAGGAACGTCTTCGAGTGGGACCCAGTGGGGGACAGGCACATCTTCCGCGGTTTCAACAACTCGTACATCCTTGAGCGGAAGATAGCCGAGATAGCGGGCTATGAGGATCCTAAGGAAATCTACAACGAGCTGTTCCTGCGTGCGAGGATCCTCCAGAGGATGGTCGAGCTCGGTATAACGAACTACTGGGACGTTTACAGGGAGATCAAGGCGTTCTACCAGCGCGGCATTGAGGGACTGAGCTTTAGGATCTGAGGGGGTTGGGCCATGAAGGCGGAGAAGATCAGCATCTTCACCAAGGCAGACCTCGACATGATGACCTATCTAAAGAAGGTGCTCCTGCCATACATGGCCCTCTCGGCAGTTCTCTTCCTCGTAGTTGGTGTCATAGGGGCCATCTTTCCCATGTCCAGAGCCGTTAAGACTCTTCTGTTTTTGATCCCGATAACCCTTCTCGTCTACGCCGCCGCTTATCCTTACATCGTGGCCGATTCAAAGAAGATATCGATAAACTCGAAGATGCCGTACTTCATAACGTACTTCGCGGTTCTGTCCACGAGCGAGATGGGCCGTGCCGACCTCATCGCGGTACTCGCGCGCGATCCCAAGCTCGGCGCCATAGCGAACGAGCTGAGGAAGATCCACACGATAGTCAACAAACTCCACCTCTCAATGCCCGAGGCCTTTCGTTTCCTCGCGAGGAGAAGCCCGAGTGTTATATTCTCTGACTTCCTCGACAGGCTGGCCTATTCCCTCGACAGCGGTGTTGACCTGAAGGAGTACCTCTTTCAGGAACAACAGACGGTTATGGACGACTATCAGACCTTCTATGAGGGCGCGCTCTACGACCTCGACGTCTTCAAGGAGATATACGAGTCCATAATCATCTCCGTCGTGTTCATAGCTTCCTTCGTCATCATCGGACCGATAATCACCGGGATGGACCTGGGCACTATGGGTCTCTACGCGATCGCGATGATCCTCGCCTCTGAGATAGGGATACTCCTTGTCGTTAAGTTCAGAATGCCGGAGGATCCTCTATGGGCTGAGAGCAGGGGGATAGAGGACCCGCGCCGGAAGAGGGTAAAAAAGGCGGCGATGCACTCCGCGCTGGGTAGTCTAATCGTGGCCCTACTCTACGTGGCCGTTCTGAGGTCGCGTTACTCGATTCCGGAACCCTTCATCCTTGCCGGGGTCCTGACCCCGTTTTTCTACCTGGGCCACGTCGTCAATAACGAAGAAAGATCAATATTCAGGAAGGACGAGAACTTCCCGGCCTTCATCAGGAGTCTCAGCTCATCCCTCGCCGCGAGCGGTGCCTCGCTCGTCCTCGTCCTTAAGTACCTCAGCGCCCACGATTTCGGTTCCCTCACCGACGATATCAAGGCCCTCTACCGCCGCCTCGCCATCCGCGTTGACAGGGACAGGGCCTGGGACTTCTTCATAGCAGGAACGGGAAGCTGGCTCGTTGGAATCTTCTCGGAGATATTCCGTGAGAGCCTCCGCATGGGTGCCGAGCCCGATTACGTTGGCCTGGTAATAAGCAGGAACTTCGAGAGGCTGGTCCGCCTGAGGAGGAAGAGACAGCAGAGCATATCGAGCTTCGTTGGCATCATCTACGGCCTCACAGGGGCCTTCGCCTTCTCCCTGGCGGCCTCGTTTCAGGTGGCGGTTTCGATAACCCAGATGTTCTCCCAGATGAATATATCCACTGAGTACATAGGCGAACTAATCCACGTCATTCCACCCTCGGGAATGAGGTTCCTCGCCTACCTGATGCTCGCCATGATGGTGCTACACTCCCTCCTCTCGGCGGTGGTCATCAAGCTGGCCGATGGAGGCCACATACTTGGCAGTGTGAGGTACTTCGTGATACTCTCCTGGATATTCGCCGTGGGGATGTACCTTGGACAGACCCTCATGGCGAGGATGATGGGACTGAACACCACGGGGGAAGCCGCTCAGATCATCCTCCACCTCCTGGGGGTGGTACCGTGAGGAAGCTATGGGGCATCGCCGTGATGATTATTTTCACCCTTTCACTGGCCGGTGGGGTGAGTGCCTCCTCCTTCGGTGGCTGGATCGGTGTCCCGGGCTTTATAACCCTCGGAAAGACCACCATCGAACTGAGGGACGTCTCCCTCGATGACGGTTCACTGATGATGGTTCTGAGTAACGGCAGTTCCTCGAGCACCCTCATCCTTAAACCTGGGCAAAACCTGACCTTCGGCCGGACTACGCTCACCTACCTCCGCCTCCTCGTCAACAGTGAGTCGCTCGTGCTCCTCAAAGTCAACTTCTCCTACGTTTTCCCCGGCCAGAACATCACCTTTGGGGACTACAGGATCTCGCTACTCTCCATCGGCAGTTCGGGGGCAAAGCTGAGGGTGAGCAAGGGCAACCAATCAAAGGACTTCACCTCGTCGGATTTCACCTTCAAAAACGTCCACGTTAGGGTGTCGGCGTACCCCAAGGTCTTCGATGGATACCTCAAGCGGGGAGGGAACGTTAGTGCCTACGGTTACACCCTCACCTTCTCAAACGCCACCGTTGAGAACACAACGGGTGGGCTTGTGGAGACCGTTATTTTCACCTACAAGAACGACACGTATCCGGTTGAGGTCGGGAAGGAGGCCGACGTGGGGGTCTTCCACGTCAAGGTTGAGGACCTGGCAGGCGTGGATTACGCCAAGGTCGTGGTTAACTTCATCGGCGCCTCCGTTGACGTTGAGAGGGTTCCAGATATGACCTTCACGCTTTCTCCCGGACAGACCCAGAAAGTCGGACCCTACGTACTCAAATACGAGGATTACTTTGAGGGGGCCACCGTATCACTCCGCAACCCTTGCGGTAAGGTGTTGAGCAGTGCCAGGCTTTCGACCGCCTCCGTTTCTACCCTTCTCTACTACGGCGGCGTTGCCGTGGGGCTTGAGAGCGTAACAACCGACGGAACCGCGACTTTCTTCGCCCTCGTGGACGAGGCCAGAATACCCCGCGTTGACAAGGTGGCCAATCTCCTGATAAGCGTTTCCTCGGAAGGCGGCAAGCAGTACGCCCCGATGACCGTGAGTGTGAGGGTTAAGAACACCGGCACCGTGGATCTCTCAAACGTTTCCCTGAAATTCGTCCCGGCGGGCGATGTCGAGCTTATATCAAAGGGTAGCTGGCTCCTTTCGAAGATCAAACCCGATGAGGAAAAGACCCTTCAGGTTGAGCTCCTCCCGCACCGCTCCGGAAACCTCACGCTGGGGCACGTTGAGGCCAAGGCGGTCGCCCCCTTCGAACTGGCGTGCGGTGGGTACACCGTTTTGAACTTCCGCTCAAACGACCTCCGGGTTAACGTTGAGCCCTCCAGGGTCTCCTACGGGCTGAGGGTTGAGTCATCCAATCGGACTCTGATATACCGCCCCCTCGTGGTCAACATTACGGTGACCAACACCGGGGACGTTTCTGTTCCCGCGAACCTCACCGTGAGCCTGCCCCAGGGTGTTGCCGTTGAGCCAAATGGCGTATTTTCCTCCGCCGGAAACCTCATGATCGCCCCCCTCTCCCTTCTTCCCGGCGAAAACGCCACCCTCAGCCTGAGGGTGATCCCCTACATGGAGGGAACAAAGGAACTGGACTTCAGGGTCGAGACACCGCTCGGCGTCGTGAACTCGAGTGCTCTCAGCCTACACGTAGCCACCCCGCCAACTTCCCCTAAAAACGAGACCCCGGTCACAGTCACGGAGACCACCACGGCCCCCTGCAACGGCACCGCGACCGTAACGGAGACCCACACGACGACGCACACGGAAACCAAAACCGAGACGAAGACGAAAACTTCCGTGACCACCAGCATTAGTCCCGTTCCCTACACGCCGGTGTCCTCAAAGGTCCTATGGAGCGTCCTGGGCTTTGTTCTGGGCGTCCTCGTCATCATAACCTTTGCCTGGTACCAGGCCCGGAAGGGCTGAGGGTAACTTTAATACCCTCTTTTTCACAACTTTCTTTCGGTGAGGTCCATGGAGGACGCCGATTTTCTCTGGCGTCGCACCGTGGAGAGACTCAGGAGGGAAGGGATAATCCGAAGTGAAGGGGTCGAACGGGCCTTTCTCAGGTATCCACGCTACCTCTTCGTTCAGGAACGCTATAAAAAGTACGCCCACCTTGAAGAGCCCCTTCCGATTCCCGCGGGTCAGACGGTGAGCGCGCCCCACATGGTGGCGATAATGCTCGAGCTCGCCGAACTTGAGGAGGGCATGAACGTCCTCGAGGTCGGGACCGGAAGCGGGTGGAACGCGGCCCTGATAGCGGAGCTCGTGAAGACGGACGTCTATACCATCGAGAGGATTCCCGAGCTCGTCGAGTTCGCGAGGGAAAACCTCGAGAGGGCCGGCGTCAAAAACGTTCACGTCATCCCCGGGGACGGGAGCAGGGGCTTCCCACCCAAGGCTCCCTACGACAGGATAATAGTCACCGCCGGGGCCCCAAAGGTCCCTGAACCCCTCGTGGAGCAGTTGAAAACCGGAGGCAGGCTCATAATCCCCGTTGGAAGCTACCACTTCTGGCAGGACCTCTACGTGGTCGAGAAGACGGGGGAAGGAAAGGTAAGGAAGAGGAGCTGGGGAGGCGTTGCCTTCGTGCCCCTCATCGGGGAACACGGCTGGAAGGAGTAGGCTTTTAAGGGTTCCCTCGCTCCCTTCTCCGGTGGTGGTATGGTAAGGCTCATCGCCTTCGACCTCGAGGGAACGCTGGTAAAATCCGTATCGAGCTGGGTTGAACTCCACAAGCGCTTTGGAACGTGGGATACGGGGAGGGAGTACGCCGACCTCTTCTTCTCCGGCAAGATAGACTACGCGAGGTGGGCCGAGCTCGACGCCTCCCTCTGGCGGGGGCACACGAAGGAGGAGATAATGGAGTGGGCCGACTCGGTGGGGTACATGGACGGCGCCCGGGAGCTCATCGAGTTCCTCCGGGAGAACGATTTCAGGATGGCCATACTGTCGAGCGGGCTCATGTGCCTTGCCGGGAGAATAGCGAAGGAGCTCGGCGTCGATTACGTCTTCGCCAACGAGCTCATCTTCGACGAAAACGGCGTCGTGACCGGGAAGGTGAACCCGGCGGTGGACTTCGAGGGCAAGGGAAAGATCCTGCGGGGGCTTAAGGAAGAGCTCAAACCCGAGCTGACGGTGGCGGTCGGCGACGGCTACAACGATATCAGCATGTTCAGGGAGGCCGACGTGAGCATAGCGATAAACCCGCACGAGGGCGTTGAGGGCGACCACAACGTCGAGAGCCTGTGGGAGGTAAAGGAGATAATCCAGGGACTCTTGGAGGAAGGGGGTCGGTGAAGGGCGTGCTCGTCACGGTTCGGCAAAGCAAAAGCTCGTCATCCCCCTGTCGGCCCGACAGGAATCCCCGGTTCATCCTCCCCGGGGCGGGCAGACGCCGGGCCGTTAGGGGTTTCGAGTTTGACCTTAAATCCCTTTCTCAAGCGCCCGCGAGCTTGAGCTCTATCCACCAGAAGATATCGCCCCAGAAGTAGCTTATCAGGAAGCCAATGAAGAGGGCGGGGGCGAAGGGCATCGACTTCTTTCTCAGAAACCTGTTCTCGAGCCTTCCCTCTTCGACGAGGCGCTTCAGCTCGGCTATCTGTTCCTCCGTCAGCCCCTCGGCGGTCGAAGATGCTATGACCCTCCCGTAGTCCGGATGGAGGGAGCGCAGGTCGAGGGTCAAGAGTGCGTTCTTTATCCTCGTGAACGAGTCGGTTCTGTCCCTGAGGACCTCACCGTCCCCCTCGAAGATGGTTTCCCCGAGGATGTCCCACTCCCTCAGTTTCTCCACCGGAACCTCCTCCATCAGAACATTGACGCGCATGAACTTCACGAGGGAGAAGAAGACCTTGAAGGTGTACAGGACGGCGAGGAGCCTGAGAAACGCCCACGTCGCTGGTGCGGGCTCGAGGTAAACCACGTACGCAAGGACAAGGAGCCCTACCGCGTCCCCGACCATCCTGAACTTTCCGAAAATGGATATCACGGCGATTACGAAGAGCCACGACCAGAGACCGGTTATCGAGAACCCCATCGCCTTGTAGATTACCAGCCTGAGGCCGAGGGCGGCCATCGTCCAGAGGGACACCTCAAGGGTGAGCCTCGCCCCCTCCGTGAATATTGCCGTTAACTCCCTGAACTTCTTCCGGATCAGGAGCACCCCGAGGGCGTAGATGAAGATGAAAGGGAATATCGCTATGATGCTGTTGAGCAGTATTGCCAGTGGGTAAAGGGGATAGTTCAGGGCGTATGGGGCCACAACGGACGCTGTTGGAGGTGCGTAGGGCAGAATCGCGGAAAACCCGGCGAGTACCACGGCGTCGCCGCTCGCCCAGGCACCCATGTAGTAGAGGAGCAGACCGAGGAAAAAGCCCAATACGAGCCCGATAAATCCGGATGCGGCCATTAGAGGATTCCCTTCCCGAATCCCGAGGTAGAGGTGGTAGATTATCCCGATCTCAACGGCGGGTATTATCAGCTTTGAAACCCAGCGCGGGAGGTCATCTTCCTCCTCTTCCTCCCCCCATCCGAGGAGTTTCCCTATGAGGGTGAGCGTTGGAAAGACGTGGTTGTCGAAGATGAAACCCGTTTTTATATCCGTATATGAGGTAACGGCACCCATAATAACCCCGAGGAGGAGGGGGACGTAATCCATGATTCCACCTCACAGATTTTCAAGGATCTCCTTTCTGATCTCCGTTACGTAGTTTGATATTCCTTCGTTGACGTTCTTGGTGCTGTTAAGGACTACCCTGGCCGCTATGAGGACCAGAACAAGAACAGCCGCCAGCATGAAGAGGTACTCAATCGCTCCCTGGGCACGCCTCATCTCTCACACCTAAGTTATGTAGAACGCTAAAGGATTTAAAGTTTCCGTCGGGTAGACTTTTAAGGAAAACGCGAAGGTGGAACGTGGTGGATATGAGGGTGTATCACCTGAGGGTTCGTGAGGAGTACCTGAGTTACATAAAGTCGGGAGAAAAGCGGATAGAGGTGCGGGTCGCCTACCCCCAGCTCAGGGCCATAAAACCGGGGGACAAGCTCATCTTCAACGATTCCGTTCCGGCGGTGGTCACCGAGGTCAAGCGCTACGAGACCTTCCGCCAGGTTTTGAGGGAGGAACCGATAAAGAAGATATTTCCGGACGAGCCGGGCTTTGAGAGGGCGGTTAGGAGGTTCCACGGCATGTACCCCCGCTGGAAGGAGGACCGCTACGGCGTTCTGGCCATAAAGTTCAAGCCCCTCGGTGAGGGAAGATGAGGCACCTCGAATTCGACGGACGCTACGCAGAGGCCATACTGAGGGGAAAAAAGCGGGCGACGGTAAGGCTCGGGAGGAGACCCAACCTCAACCCCGGTGATACGGTTTTGATTCACGCCGGGGGCTACGCCCTGGGGAGGGCGGTTGTGGAGAAGGTCGAGGACAAGAGGGTCGGTGAGCTTACGGACGAGGACGCCATACTGGATGGGTTCCCAAGCAGGGAGGAACTGATAAACGCCCTCAAAAGCCACTACAGGTACGTTAATGATGATTCTCCCGCCCACGTTATAGTCTTTCGGCTCGTTGAGCGCTTCGATAAACCCGTGATGAGCTCGGACTACGCCTACGAGGGCAACCTCCCTCTGGAGATAGCCGAGAAAGCCCTCAGGTACCTCGACCTTCCGGGGGAGGACAGGAAGCTTATAGAGCTCTTCCTGAAAACCGGGAGTTTGAGAAAAGCCGCCCGCAGGCTGGGTGGCCTTGACAGGCGCTATCTGATACGAGACGCCCTCAGGAGGGCCTACGAAGAGCTGAAAAGAAGGGGCATCATGGGGCCGAAGCTTTGAGACTCTCGAGGATGCTCGTCCCGTTTCCGGTTTTGACCCCCGATATCAGAACGGGCAGGAGCTTGAAGGTTCCACCGTGGATTATCCTCTTTAAATCCTTCATGAATTCCTCCATCTCGAACTCGTCCCGGAAGTCCACCTTCGCTATGAAGTCGTACTCGCCGTAGAGCCAGTGGCCCTTCACGGGAAGTTTTTCCAGAACCTCGTCCCGGACGCCCCAGACGAGGAGTATGGCCTCGATTCCCACCACCTCGAAACCGCTTTATGGAGATGAATAAAAGCTTTTCTAACCTTCTTCCGCCATCATTTCAATTTTTTGAAAGATTTTAGGGGAGGATTTGTCGTTCTGCCGGGCAATCGTTTTAACTCCTTCCCTCAACCATTCTCGGTGGTTCCTGTGATGCGGGCGGTGTTCTTCGATTTCGTGGGCACGCTCATAACGAAGGAAGGGGAGAACGTTACCCATCAGAACATCGTGAGGGAGGTCCTTAAGAGGGCCGGAAGGGGAGACCTCGACTACGTTAAGCTGTGGGGGGAGTACGAGGAGGAGAGCTCCGCGATGTTCAGGGAGCTGGCGGGGAAACCCTACGTCAAGATCCGGGAAGTTGATACGGAGGCCATGCGGAGGGTTGCCAAGCGTTACGGCTTCGAGGTTCCCGACGACTTCTGGGAGGTAAGCATCGCGATGCATGAAAGGTACGGCCGTCTCTTCCCCGATGCGGTTGAGGCGATTAAAAGCCTCAAGGACCTCGGTCTCCACGTTGGAATACTGACGGACTCGGACAACGACTACATCGAGGCGCATCTTAAGGCCCTCGGCATTTACGGTTTCTTCGATTCAATAACCACCAGCGAGGACGCTGGCTTTTACAAACCCCACGAGAGACCTTTCAGGCTGGCCCTTGAGAGGGCGGGCGTCAAGGCGGAGGAGGCCCTATACGTCGGTGACAACCCGGCGAAGGACTGCGTCGGGGCCCGAAAGGTCGGCATGAGAAGCGTTCTACTCGACCCGGAGGGGGCGAAGAGGGAGCTCTGGAACAACTGCGACTTCATAGTTTCAAGGCTGAGCGAGGTCGTCGAGATAGTGAAGGGTCTGATGGAGAAATGAGGGGGTCGGCAACGGCAGGGCTCCTCATCGAGACCTCGGGTAGCGAAATTTTCGTCATCCCCCTCCCTTTCAATCCTTGAGCCTCACGTACGCCGCGTGGAGCCTCTGGAGGACGGTTATCCACGCCAGCACCGCAACCATATAAACGCCGTAGTCAACGCGGCCGAACAGCGCGGTGATTATTATTATCAGCAACCGCTCGGCCCTCTCGGCTATTCCCACCGCCAGTTTCCCGGAGCCGGCCAGTTCGGCCCTGCACCTTTCGTAGCTCACGAGGTAGCTCCCCATGAACGTCAGGAACGCAGCGGGCCAGTCCACGAGGTTTCCGAGGGCTATCCCGAAGATTATCGCTCCGTCGCTTATTCTATCTGAGGTGGAGTCGAGGAAGGCCCCGAACCGGCTCGTCTTTCCGGTTAACCTGGCGAGGGTTCCGTCGAGTGCGTCTATGAGAGAGCCAAAGAGCAGAACGAGCGCCGCGACGACCTGCTCCCCCCGGTAGAAAAAGTACGCCCCGATGAGGCTTATCAGAAGGCCGAGCACCGTTATCTGATTCGGCGTAACGCCGGCTCTCGCGAGCGGTCTCACCATGGCCTCCAGGTAACCCTTAACGTTTTCCCGATAGCGGTTGAGGACCATTCCCATCACTCCAGCTCGATTATCCTCTTGCCCCTCTCCTGGGGGATTATCCTGAGCTTCGCGTTCTCGAAGTCCCTTCTCAGCCCTTCTCCATCGAGGAGCCTGTCGAGGAAGACCGCCAAGGCCGCTACCTCGCTGTGGGGCTGGTTACCAACGCCGACGTTGTAATCGGCAATCTCGTAGACCTCCCTCGGAACCTTCTCCGCGCCGACGACGACCAGCAGGTCTTTTCCGGCTTTCAGATCTTCCTTTACGGCCGGCAGGGCGTCGTCGATGTGGATCCCGTACATCGTGAGGTGGACGATGACGCCCCTTCCCTTCCACTCCCTCAGGATCCTCCTCCAGCCCGGGTCAAAGCTTATCTCGAAGGGTCCTCCCCATCGCCGGACGACGTCCTCAACGCTCTCCCTGACGTGCTCGTCCTCCTCGGCGGCTATTATTATCTTGTCCGCCCCGAACGCCCTCGACGTCAGGGCCACGTGGGTCGTTATCCTCTTGTCCCTTTCCGGCCTGTGTCCGAGTCTCAGAACCGCTATCATCATACCTCCCCCACGAACACCTTCCAGTAACGGGTGAAGTCCTCCCTCCACGTCATGTCCCTGTAGAACTCATACAGGGTTTTTACGTCTTGCTCTATCTTTTCCGTGCTGTATTCATCCAGCACCCTGTTCAGGTCATCGTTGCTGGGTGCCGAGGCGAAGAGGAAGAGGGCGTAGAGCCTCTGGTTCTCGTCGAGGTCGTTCATCACCCTCATGAGCTTTGAGTGGAGCCGCGGGTTCAGCCTTTCGCTCACGGTCTTGAGGAGCCTGTCCTCGAGGTTCGCGAGGAAATCACCCGTGACGTCGACGTGCTCGTGTCCCCTCAGTGTTGCGGGCGCCTGGGCGACTATCCTGTATCCCTCCTTGGTCACGAGCTGGTAGAGCCTCGGGAAGTAGGGGCTGGCGATGTACTCATCCATTGAGCCGGTGAAGCCGTGCTTCACGTCCACGATGTACCACCCGTCGGCGGTGTAGAACTCCGTCATGGGTCTCAGCGTGCAGTCCGTACCGTTTGAAAGCGTTATAATCCTTGCCGGAACGTTCACGGAACGTAGCATGGCCGTTATCAGTATCTGCGCCTCGGCGTAGCTTATCCTGTCCTGCTGGAGTATGTTCGAGGGGTCAAGGCTGGACGTCGTGTCGCCCAGGGAATACGTCCCCATCATCCAGTCGTATATTCTCGCCGCCGCCTGGGCTTCCGACTCGGAGTCCCCGATTATTTTCAGGGTTGTTTCCCTGAACTCCGCCCGGTCAAAGGCGGACGTTGAGTTATATGTCTTCATCCAGTAGCCGTCGACGATGTACCCGTCGGTTATCCAGTGGTAATTGAGGCCGTAGGCCTCCTTGAGAACTTCCTCGCTCCGGTTCCAGGGCCTCCACACGACCTTCATCTGGAGACTTTTAATCGCACTGCCCTCGTTTCCATTCACCGCGTACTTGAGAATGGCGGAGATGTACCCCACCCTGTAGGCGTAGGGGGCCTCTATCCGGTAAGTAACCCTGACCTCCCCGTTTCCATCAACCTTAGCCGGGAGGTCGCCGGCACCAACAACCTTCATCCCGTTGAGGGGGTTGAAGGTGAGGTCGCGAAGCTCCACGGGGACGTCGAGCCTGTTCCTGATGACCACGGTTACGTTGGCGGTTTCTCCACCGGTAATGACCTCGGGCGCCCTGACTTCGAGATCCACGCTCAAGGAGGGATTCACTTCGCTTGATACGGTTATGCGGAACTGCCCGTAGAACCCGGTCCAGGAGCGTTTGAGCTCGTCCGTGAGCTCAAGGGACAGCTTCAGGTTATAGGTCCCGGGCCTCATAGGTGCCTTCAGGATCCACACGAGTTGCACGGCCCTCCCCACGGGGAGCGTCTCCGGGAACCTCGGCTCCTGCAGTATCCTGAAATCGTCGTTGCTCAGGACGAGTGTGGCGCCGGTGAGGCCTACCTTCCCGGTGTTGTTAACGAGTACCATAACGTGGATCGTCTCCCCCGGCCGCACAACAGTCCTGTCGACGGAGAACTTCACCTCGGCCGGCGGTTTGAAGAGACAGCCCGAGACCACCACGGTGAGAATCAGCAGGAGGGGAATCAGCTTCCTCATGACCATCTTCCAAACCCTTTAAAGCTCAACCGTTAATAAGCTTTAGGTGGTGGGAATGATAACGCTGACGACCGACTTCGGCCTGAGGGGTCCCTACGCGGGGGAGACCAAGGTCGCCATGCTCCGGATCAACCCCAAGGCGGTCATCGTTGACGTCAGCCATTCCATAACCCGGCATTCCATCCTCGAGGGGTCGTTCGTGATGGAGGGAGTGGTTAAGTACTCCCCCGCGGGCACGGTTCACGTCGGCGTCATAGACCCGGGCGTCGGGACGAGCAGAAGGGCCGTTATAATCGAGGGCGAGCAATTTCTTGTCGTTCCGGACAACGGTCTGCCCACGCTTCCCCTCAAGCATATTAAAGCAAGGAAGGCGTGGGAGATAGACCTCGAGAGGGTAAAGCGCTTCACGAAGCTGGAGGTGAGCTCGACCTTCCACGGAAGGGACGTCTTCGGCCCGGTCGGAGCCCTTCTCGACGCGGGAGTCGGGCCGGAGGAGCTCGGAAGCGAGATACCCCTAAAAAGCTTAACCCTGCTGGACGTCGCGCCCAGGAGGGAAGGCGACCTCTGGGTCCTGAAGGTTATCTACGTGGATGACTTCGGCAACCTCATCCTGAACCTCGAGGACTACGAAAGGCCACGCGAGGTCGAGCTGATTGAGGGGGGGTTAAAACTGCCCTACCTCGACACCTACGGTCTGGTGGAGCCCGGTGAGCTCCTGGCCCTGCCCGGGAGCCACGGCTACCTCGAGATCGCCGTCAACCAGGGGAGCGCGAGCGAGAGGCTCAACCTGAGGGTCGGCGATGAGGTGAGGGTGAGGCTGGTTCGGTAAAGCGTCGGAGGTGGTTGAATGAAACGCGGTCTCTTCGTCGGACGTTTTCAGCCCGTCCACAACGGGCACATAAAGGCCCTCGAGTTCGTTTTTTCGCAGGTTGATGAGGTTATCATTGGAATCGGGAGTGCACAGGCGAGCCACACACTGAAGAACCCCTTCACGACGAGCGAGAGGATGGAGATGCTAATCAGGGCGTTGAACGAGGCCGGCATGGACAAGCGCTATTACCTGATCCCCCTCCCGGACATCAACTTCAACGCCATCTGGGCCACATACGTGGTTAGCATGGTACCGCGCTTCGACGTCGTCTTCACCGGGAACTCCCTCGTCGCCCAGCTCTTCCGCGAGAAGGGCTACGAGGTGGTGGTTCAACCGATGTTCAGGAAGGACATCCTCTCGGCGACGGAGATAAGGAGACGCATGGTCGAGGGCCAGCCGTGGGAGGAGCTGGTCCCGGAGAGTGTGGCGAGGTTCATCCGTGAAATAAAGGGCGTCGAGAGGATAAGGATGCTCGCGACCAACCTTGAGAAGAACGAGAAGGAGCTGCAGGCGCCGATAAGGATTCCGGAATTCTGATTGGGGATTGGCCCCTCCCGTTCCCTTTTCCTTGTAGATGTCCATCTTAACCGACAAATATTTATAGTAGTGAACCCAAAGAACACCCGCCATGAAGGGTTCATTGAAACAGCTGTTGCGGCTGATGGAATACCTCAGGGGACACCTCCTACAGTTCTCGGCGGGCATAGCCATGGTTATCCTCATGTCCTACACCAACGGCGTGATCCCCGTCCTGATAAGGGAGGCCGTCGATAGGGGCATAACCACCGGGGATTACGGGCTTGCGATACGTTACGGCCTCTTTGTGCTCTTAGCGGCGGTTCTGAACGGGGCCTTTAGTTTCACCGGGAGGTACCTTCTCGTGAAGTCCGCCCAGCACGCGGTCTACAACCTCAGAATGGACGTTTTCAGGGCCATTGGGCGGCACAATATGGAGTTCTTCGATAGAACCTTCTCGGGCCAGCTGATAAGCAGGATAACCAACGACACGGAAAGGATCACCCGTTTTCTGTCCTTCAGGCTGAGGATGTTCGTCTATTCCATCTTCCTGATACTGGTGTCCCTTTACTACATGGTCAGGATGAACGTGTTCCTCGCCCTCGTTGCCCTGGTCACGATAGCCGTGGTCGTTTCAATAAACACAACCTACGCGATGAAGATCCGGCCCATCTACGACAGGATAAGACATCAGACGGGGGTCATAGCCTCGCTCGCCACCGGGACCATAGCGGGCGTGAAAACGATAAAGTCCCTCTCCGTGGAGGAGAACGTGCAGGAGAAGTTCTCCAGGGAGAACGAGGGGCTATACTCCATGAACGTCGAGGCAACGAAGATAACCGCCCTCTACGGAAACGCCTCTTTCCTCATCCTCGGGCTGGCGATGAGCGCAATGCTCTACTACGGCGGAAAGGGCATCATAGGGGGCACCCTCACCGTTGGCGAGCTCGTCGCCTTCTTAACCTACATGCTCACCATGATGTGGCCCTTAAGGGCCCTTGGCTTCACGATAGGTGACATCCAGAGGAGCTTGGCCGCCGCTTCAAGGCTTTTCGAGGTCATAGACTCCGCCCCGGAGGCGGTCGATGCCCCCGATGCCGTTGAAATCGAGGATCCAAGGGGCGAGGTGGAGTTCAAAGACGTACACCTCACGTACCACACCGGTAGAACCGTGCTCAAAGGTGTTAACTTAAAGATA
The DNA here is from genome assembly GCF_002214365.1 of Thermococcus celer Vu 13 = JCM 8558. Classification (NCBI taxonomy): domain Archaea; kingdom Methanobacteriati; phylum Methanobacteriota; class Thermococci; order Thermococcales; family Thermococcaceae; genus Thermococcus; species Thermococcus celer. Next base: position 1,628,898 of record NZ_CP014854.1, on the reverse strand, counting down.
TCGCCCGGCGAGAAAGTCCTCGTGACTGGCCCGCCGGGTTCCGGAAAGAGCACCCTCGTCAAGCTCATCGCGAGGTTCTACGAGCCGGATAGGGGGAAAGTCCTCATAGACGGCGTTGATGTAAGAAAGATAAAAACGAAGAGTCTGAGGAGGATAGTGGCCTACGTCCCGCAGGAGCCCTTCATCTTCAACAGAAGCCTGAAGGAGAACATAGCCCTCGCAAAGCCCGATGCCACGATGGACGAGATAACAAAGGCCGCCAGGATGGCGAGAATCCACGACTTCATCTCATCCCTTCCCAGCGGCTACGATACGGTCGTCGGGGAGAAGGGGATAACCCTCTCCGGGGGCCAGAGGCAGAGGGTAGCACTCGCCAGGGCCCTCCTCCTGAATCCAAAGGTGATACTCCTGGACGATCCGTTTTCAAATCTCGACGCCGAGACCGAAAAGGAGATTCTGAACGACCTCGAGACCATCCTCCAGGACAAAACCGCGATAATCGTGTCCCAGAGGCTTTCCCCTGTGAAGATCGCCGACAGGGTAATCGTCATGGAGAACGGCTCTATAGTGGAGGAGGGAAAGCCGGAGGAACTCGTGAGGAAGGGTGGGGCCTTCGCGAAGATGCTCGAGTCGGCGGGTGATGTGCATGACGAATAACACGAAATCTTCACTCTCACTCCTGAGGAGGTTCATCGGGGAGGCGCTCTCCGAGAGAAGGACCCTCCTGATAGTCGTGATAAGTATAGTTGGCTCCGCCCTCGCCACCCTCCTCTCCCCCTACATCCTCAGCATCGTCATAGACCGCTACATAATCCCGGGCAGGTACGGGGAGCTCGGTCTGATGGCGCTCCTCTACTTCCTCTCCCTCGTTGCCCAGTGGTTCTTCGTAACGCTCCAGACGTTCTACACGGAGGTTTTCGGACAGAAGGTCCTGCGGAACCTCAGGGACAGGCTCCACGAGAAGATACTCGCCTCGAACCTGGATTTCTTCAAGGAGAAGTCCACCGGCGACCTGGTGTCCAGGATAATCAACGACACCAGCGTGGTCAACGACGTCCTGGTCTCGGGCCTTCTGGGCGGTCTGGGGAGCCTGCTGAGTCTGGGCGGCATAATCGTCGCCATGCTCCTCCTGGACGTCAAACTGACCCTCGTAGCCCTCGCCAGCGTTCCGCTGATGGTCTTCGTCGCCCTCTACTTCGGCACCAAAATGAGGAGGGCCTACAGGGAGACGAGGAGGAAGATAGCGAAGATCTCAAGCGTTGTCGAGGAGAGCGTCGCCGGAATCGAGACGATAAAGGCCTTCGGAACGGAAGAAAAAGCTGAAAAAGAATTTTCCAGAGTCTCGATGGAAACCATCAAAGCCTACCTCAGGGTAGCCGTTTACATGGGGTTCTTCTGGCCCCTCATGAACATAACCAGCCTGCTATCGGTGATACTGGTTATAGGCTACGGAGGCTACCTGGAATACACCGGGGAGGTGAGCATCGGCATCGTCGTCGCGTTTATCCAGTACGCCCAGAGGTTCAGGGGGCCGATAAACAACGTGGTGAGCATGTACGATAGCCTGCAATCCGCCCTCGCCGCGCTGGAGAGGATATACGAGGTGCTCGACGACGAGAACGTGGAGGACACCGCTGGGGTGGAGGTCGAGAGGCTAAGGGGCGAGGTGGAGTTCAGGGACGTCTGGTTTGAGTATGAAGAGGGAAGGCCGGTTCTCAGGGGCGTAAACCTCCACATACGGCCCGGTTCAAAGGTGGCGATAGTGGGGAGAACGGGCGCTGGAAAAACGACCATCGCGAACCTGATAATGAGGTTCTACGACCCAACTGAGGGAAGCATCCTCTACGACGGCCGGGACGGGAGGGGGATAAGCAGGAAGAGCCTCCGGAAGCGGATCGGCTACGTTCCGCAGGAGACTTACCTCTTCCCCGGGACGGTGATGGAGAACGTACTGATGGCGAACCCCGAGGCCACGGAGGAGGACGTGGTGAGGGTGTGCAAAAGGCTCGGCGTCCACGACTTCATAATGAAACTCCCGAAGGGCTACGAAACCTCCGCAGGGGAGGCGGGAAAGCTCCTCTCGGTAGGGGAGAGACAGCTCATATCCCTCGCGAGGGCCCTCCTCAAAGACCCGGACATAGTCATCCTCGACGAGGCGTTATCGAGCGTTGACCCGAAGACCGAGAGGCTCGTGCAGGACGCGATGCTCAGGCTGATGGAGGGGAGGACGAGCGTAATAATCGCCCACAGGCTTTCGATAACCCGCTTCGTGGACGAGGTGGTGGTGGTCGAGAACGGGGAGGTAGTGGAGAGGGGGCCCATCGATGCCCTCCTCGCGAACGGGGGGCACTTCTACAGGCTCTACGCGTCCCAGATGCAGGGGGATTAGGTCCCTATGTCGAAGGACCCGCGACGCGGACTTCGTCCTCAGCGTTACGCTCACTCACGGGCCGTTCCCTCGGGCATTTTTGTTTCCCGTTTGGCTTTATTACAACCCTTTTGTTCCCGAGTGGGTGGTCTCCGTCTATGTGGGCCACGATCCTCTCCGCCTTAACCTTCGGAGCAACGCGTATGCAGTATCTGTACAACAATGAGCCGGTGGTCTCTAAGGTCGAGGTGGATTGCGGGGTTTCCCACGTGGATGTTAGGGCTCAAACTATTTAATTTTCCTCCGCTTGAAAGGAAGAAAAAAGTTAAATAAAATTCAGACCATCCCCTTCCTGAACACCAGCACGTTCGGCTCCTCCGTTTCGTCCCACAGGAAGAGGCCGAGCCTTTTCAGTCCGGGAAGAACGGGCCTGAGCCCGCTGGGAAGCATGACGTCGAACTCCTCTTTTCCCCTCTCCCGGGCCACCCAGCTCATCCCCGGGAGCATGGCCCTCAGCGTTGCAGGACCTGTATCGAGGGAGGTGAAAGTAGTTCCACCCTTTGAGACGAGGAAGCGGAAGCCGTTGAGGTCGTAGAACTCCGCGTTCTTCCTGATCCACTCCAGTGCATCCTCGCCCCTCCTCACGAACCTCCAGCCGACCGGAATGAGGCCGAAGGGCAGGTCTTCGAGTGTTGGTTCCACCCTCTCTGGCTCCTCGGGCTCGAAGTCCCTGCTCCTCGCCCCGAGGACGAAGAACTTCGCCCTCAGGTGGAAACCGGTTTTCCGGGCCATCGCGATGCTCTCCCTATTCAGGAAGTACGTTGCGAACTCCAGGGCCTCTATCCTTCCCTCGAGGGCGAGTTTTTTGCCCAGCTCCAGCATGAAGTCGTGAAGCATCCTCCCGTAGCCTTTTCCCCTGTAGTCCCGGTGCACCCTCAGGCCTTCGAGCCAGCCGACCTCCCCTGGCAGGAGCGTCAGCTTCGCCGTTCCGACGACCTTCCCATCGAGCTCGAGGACGTAGAAGTTATCGCCGAGCCACTCATCGAAGACCCTCGCGAGGTAGTCCTCCCCGCCCCAGGTCAGCCTCGCTATCTCCTCGATGAAGGGCCTATCCCCGGGTCTGGCCTCTCTGATAATGGGTTCCATGTTATCACCGAGGTAGGGTTGGCGTTCATCCAATTTATACCTTTGCGGACATGGCCAGATATTGGGCTCCGGAATTCACCGCGTTATCCCTGATAGACCCCTTCTCGAAATTACCATCCGAAAAAGTTTTTAGGTCCGGCCTCGATTTAGTTTCGGTGGATCGTGTGCGGGAGAGCATCTCCAGGGCTCTATTTCGCGGAGGGATAGGGACCCCGCTGGTTTCCCGAGGTAACGTCCGTCCTCTTCGCCCTCGTCTTCTCCCACCTCCTGATGGAGAGGCTCGGAAGGTGGGATCTAAGGCTCTTCATGCTCTTCGCAGTCCTCGCGGCGGCTTCGGCAACGAGGAGGCTGAGGGATGAAGGTAGTCCTGGTGCCGATGCGTGTTGAGGACGGGAACTTCAACGCGAACTGGGAGGAGTTCCAGCGGCGCTTCAACGAGGCTTTGAGTCACGAGCCCGACTTCGTGGTCTTTCCGGAGTACTCCCTGACGGGCTTCGTCGAGTGGGACTTCAGCGGGGCGGAGCTCTACGGTGGGATAGTGGAGCGGGTGAGTGAACTGGCCAGAAAGGCGGGGGTTTACGTGGTCTTCGGCCTCCTGGAACCCTACAAGCGTTGCGTCTATAACTCGGCCCTGCTCGTCGGGAGGAACGGCGAGGTTCTCCTCAAGCACCGCAAGTTCCAGGAGCCGATGGGCTTCTGCACGGGCAACACGGTAAAGACCGCGAGGACGGAGTTCGGGAGGGTGGCGATAATCATCTGCGGGGACCTCTACAACAAGCGCGTATTGAAGTGGATCAAACGCAAAAGACCCGATTACGTCTTCGTGCCGATGGAGTACTCGCCGGACCACGGTGAGCCAAACGGGGAGGACGTTGAGGTGATGGCTGGGAGGGTCGGGCTCCTCTCGGCCGGAACCTTCGTCGTGAACAGCTATCCCCCGGGCGGGGCGTGGGTCTTCGATGGGGACGGAAGACTCCTGGCAGAAACGTCGGGGGAGGAACTCCTTGTGTGGGAGGATAGAGGGTGATAGCGTGTGGCGGTCCGCGAAGTTCGTCGATGAGAACGTCGCCTTCTCCCGGATGCCGGTGCGGAGTGAGGTTGACGGGGTGGCGAGGGCCTTCGACGCCATCGTTGTGCTCGTCGAGGAGTTTGAGCTCCCCTACCCGCTGGAGGAGTGGAGGAAGAGGGGCGTCGAGGTTCTCCACAGCCCCATTTCGGATTTCTCCGCCCCCTCCGTTGACCGGCTCCTCGAAATCCTCCGGTGGATAGAGGAAAGGGTTGGAGAAGGGAAGAAGGTTTTAATACACTGCATGGGCGGCCTCGGGAGGAGCGGGACGGTGGCGGTGGCGTGGCTGATGTACTCGGAAGGGCTGTCCCTGCGCGAGGCCCTGAGGAGGGTCCGCTCCCTGAGGCCCGGTGCCGTGGAGACCTACGAGCAGATGGGGGTTCTGAGAGAGCTGGAGAAACTCCTCAGAAGCCGTTGAATGACACGACGTCCTCCAGCCCCTTCCGCTCGTACTTCGGCTTGGGGTCAGCTGGGTAACCGACGGGCAGGATGGTCTGGAGTTTGTAATCCTGGGGAGCCCTGAGGAACTCCTCTATTGGTCTGGGGTTCGGTGGGGTGTACGTCACCGTCCCGAGGCCGAGTTCTTCGAGGGCCAGGAGGAGGTAGCCGACCGCTATCCACGTTGACTGAAGCCAGTACGGTGCCTTCGTGTGCCCAAAGATGAGTATCAGGTAGGGCGCCTCGCTCAGGAAGGGTTTCTCAGGCCTGAAGCCCTTCGCGTTCAGCCAGGCCATCAGGTCGCCCCGCGTTCTGGAGTAGAACTTCTCCTCCTCTCTCTCGCAGAGCTCCCGTATTTTACCCTTCATCCAGTCGTCGTCGATGATCACGAACCTCCAGGGCTGGGCGTTCATCCCGGAGGGGGCCTCTTTGGCGGCTTCTATCGCCTTCAGAATATCTTCCTTGGGGGGTCTATCCGGCAGAAACTCCCTGACGGTCTTTCGTCTCCTCGCCAGCTCGAGAACGCGCATGGCATCACCGAACGATTTTGGGCGATAAAGGATAAAAACGTTTAGACGTAGAACACCATGCCGTCGTAGGCGACCAGGACTCTGTTCCCCCACTTCTTCCTCACGTACTCGGTCAGTTCGAGGAAGGGCAGGTTCTTGTGGGATACGTGGCTGAGAACCGTCCTCTCCGCCAGTTTGAGGCCCATCTCCGCCGCCTCATCGACGTTGTTGTGGTACGGATCGTCCGTTTCCGGTGGGTACGTTGCATCCACTATCGCCAGCCTGAGGGGGACTTTAGATCTAAGGAGCTCCTCCGTCTCCCCGGGCAAACCCTTAGTGTCGTAGAGGATCGCCACTTCCCTACCGTCCTCTTCTATCAGGTACCCGAGGGTCTCGACCCCGTGGTTGAGCCTCAACGCGGTGATCCTCAGGGTGTCGATCTCAACGGTGTCCCCGGGTTTTATCGTCCCCGGCCTGAGGTTCTTGGGCTCGCGGAGGATCAGAGCGTCGGCGTGCCCGGAGGGGGCGTAGAGGGGTGTTTCCATAGCCATCCAGCGGAGCTTGTAGAGGCCGTAGATGTGGTCGTGGTGCCAGTGCGTCAGGAAGATCGCCTCCAGCGGAACGTTGAGGTGGTCCCTTATGTCCGTCCCAACGTCGAAGAGAACCGCCCTTTTGTTTTCCGTGATCACGGCGAGGGTTGAGGGTTTTCTCTGCGCGAAGCCGAATTTCCGCGCCTCGCTGCAAGTGGGGCAGGTGCAGAGGTGGGCGGGAATGCCCTCGCTTCCGCCGGTGCCGATGAAGTAGACGAGCACGGACATCACCGTTTTATGACTGTAAAATAGCTCCCGCCTTATAAAAGTTGCTCGACCCTGACGGGCTCAACACCCAAACCTCGACGTAGCGTTTGAAGCCCCTCTCGTCCACTATATGGAACTCGAAGGGGTGATAGTCGGGCAACCCGGCGAGCTTCTCTATCCTAAGCTCCAGCTCGGCCCTCTCCCTTTAACAGCCTCCCCTTTTCCCTCACAAACCCCTCAACCTCCTCGCTGGAGTTAAGCGCCTCACTCACGGCCTTCAGGAGGACCCCTATCGAATGAGTTCTGAGCCTCACATTGGAGTACTTTACCATGATGGCCTTGAGGTAAAGCTGAAGGGCCTGCTTCGCGAGGAAAACCGCGGTCTCGTATTTCTCACGTTCAAAGGCCTCGTTCGCCAGCTCGAGGTAATCCTCCGAGCGCCTCAGCAGGACCTTGACCTCCCCACCACCGGAAGCACTTTAACGGCTTTCCTCTAATACCTTTCGATGGGGATGAGGTTCGTAGCGGACATGATGCTCGGCCGGCTCGCGAGGTGGCTTCGCCTGTACGGCTACGACACGCTCTACGGCATCGAGGACGACGACGAGATACTCGAAGTTGCCAGGAGGGATGGGCGGGTCATCCTCACCCGGGACGCGGGACTGGCGGGTAGGGCCAAAAAGCTCGGCGTTGCCGTAATACTGCTCGGCTCGAACTCCCTCGAGGGGCAGGTTGGGGAACTAAGAAAACACGGAATTGAGTTCAGGGAGCTCTTTCCGGCGAACGCCCGCTGTCCGAAGTGCAACGGACGGATAAGGCCCGTCCTCAAAGAGGACGTCAGGGGCAGAGTTCCAGAGGGCGTCTATCGGAGGTACGACGAGTTCTACATCTGCGAGAACTGCGGTCAGGTCTACTGGCCGGGGAGACAGTGGAAGGAGATGGTAAAAATCGATAAAAAGCTGAGAAAGGCCTAACGGTGGGTGTGGACATGAGATGGGAAGATTGGAAGCCGTTCTACACGCGAATCGTCCGCGAGATGGGCTACTCGGTCGAGGAGGACAGAAAAGCCGCGGAGCTGTTGAGGGCGTTGCTCCTCGAGGGAGATGAGTACATCCTGAGGGACGAGTTAGCGGCCGTCGTCGGGAGAAAGGTCTACGTCTTCGGCGCCGGTCCGAGCCTTGAGAACGCTTTGAGGGAAGGCGACTTCTCGGATGGGACGCTGATAGCGGCCGACGGGGCGACCTCGGCTCTCCTCGCGGCAGGCCTCGTCCCGGACATCATCGTCACCGACCTCGACGGCAGGATTTCGGACATAAAGCTGGCCAACGATAGGGGGGCTTTTCTGGCCGTCCACGCCCACGGGGACAACGTGAAAAAGATATCCGTTTACGTGCCCATGTTCTCGAGGATCCTTGGAACGTGTCAGACCGAGCCCCTGGACGTGGTCTACAACTTCGGTGGCTTCACGGACGGCGACAGGGCGGCGTTTCTCGCAGAGGAGCTCGGTGCGAGGGAGATAACTCTGGTCGGGTTCGACTTCGGAACGGTCGTGGGCAGGTGGAGCAAACCGCGCCTTAAGGAGCACTCGCCGGTCTGGGAGAGCAAGAGGAAGAAGTTCGAGTTCGCGAAGGAGCTCCTCGACTGGCTCGAGAAAAATGGGAGGGCGAGGATAACCCGCTTTAGACCAGATCCCTGAGCTTCTTGACCTTCCCGGCCTTTACCTCGACGTAGCCCATCCTCTTTAGGAAGCGCAGGGTCTCCTCGATGGCCTCCCTTGAGTAATTAATGACGAGGGTCCCCTTCTCCGTGGGTATGGATATCGGCGCCACCCGGATGAATCCGTTTATCAGGTCCTCCTCGGGAACCCTTTTGTCCCCGAGGGCCTTGAGGATCTCTCCCGCGAGAATCGAACGTCCTATCAGCGCGAAGTAGACCCTCAACAGGTAGTCCTCCGGGAAGTAGGGCGCCGCTATCTTTCCGAGGGTGTTTATCTTGCCTATGTCGAGCTCCAGTATCTCGAACTCGTACTCCATCGTCAGGTCTGTGAGCACGAACTGCCTGGCGATCTTCTCGGTGCTCTCGGGGCTGTGGACGAGGTTGAACGGGAACTTGAACTCGAAGCGTAGCTTCGTAACGTCAACCCCCTCCCTGAGCTTGAGGACATCACCGTCCTGCTCTATCGCCCCGTTTCTCGCCAGCTGGTCGAGGAGCTCGGCCACCCACGGACCCTCCCGGATTAAAATTTCGACCTTTTCCCCGACCTTGAGGTGCTCCAGGAGGTGGTTGAGGCTCTCCTTGAACGAGAGGAACCCCTCTTTAAGGGCGTCCCTATCGGCGCCCTCGATGACGCCTATCTGCGCGCCTATCTCCTCGAGCGTTCCCTCGAGCATGTAACCCACGAAGGCCTCGTAACCGGGTCTCTCGCTAAGCTCGAACTTTATTCCAGCCTTCTTCAGGCCCTCAAGAAGCGCCCTTCTCACCTCTTCGCTCTTCGTCACGAACCGCATTCGATCACCCGAACCGGAAAGGGTTAAAAGCCTTATAGGTTTTTGGTCTCCGGAGGTGGAAGGATGGGAGAGAAGGCATATCTCCTCGACAGAACCCTTGAGGCGTGGAAGGGGAAGAGGGTGGCCCTCGCGGTCAGCAGCGAGCAATCGTTCACCGGGATCCTCGAGGACTTCGACGAGGAGGTCATAGTCGTTCGCGACGTACTTGACATAGTGGGGAACAGGGCGAAGGCGCTCATGGTCAAGATAGACGACCTCAACTGGATAATGCTGCTCTGAGGTGGTGGTATGAGGGGCGTTGCGTTCGTGGGCTACAAGAAGAGCGGAAAGACCACCACCCTCGAGGCCGTTGCTCGGGTTTTGAAGGAGAGGGGCTACCGCGTTGCGGTGGCCAAGAGCATGCACGCCGATTTCGACAGGGAGGGGAGCGACACGTGGAGGTTCTCAATGGTCGCCGACGAGGTTCTCGTGAGGGCGAACGACACAGACGCGCTCCTCTTCAAGGCAAAGGACATCAACGCCCTCTTCTCAATGGTCTCGGCGGACTTCCTCCTGATAGAGGGGTTCAAATCGATAACGCACGTCCCGAAGGTGATATGCGCGAGAAACGAGGAGGATGTTAGGGAGCTCAACGATGGGCGGGCCGTAGCGGTGAGCGGGGTAATAGCGTCAACGGGAGTCGAGGAGGTGGGCGGCCTGCCGGTCATCAACGCCGTGGAGAACCCGGAGGAACTGGCGGACCTCGTAGAGAAGCGCGCCTTCATGCTCCCGAACATAGACTGTGGCCTCTGCGGCTTCAACTGCGCCGAGATGACGAGGATGATAGTGGGGGGTGAGAAAACGCTCAGGGACTGCGTCGTCCTCAGCTCGAAGCCGAGGGTTACGGTGAAGATAGACGGAGAGATTCTGCCGATGAAGGACTGGGTGCAGGAGCTGGTAGAGAAGACCGTGAAGGGCATGCTCTCCGCGATGAAGGGCTACCGCGAGGGAAGGATGATAGAGATAGTAATCAGGGACGACTGAAGTTTCCAGAAGGCCTCCGGTACGGTTTCACCATGTTTCTGATGCCTCTGCCCTGAGTGCTCTTAACTCTTCGTTCTCCCATTGCCGAACATCCCCTCCTCACGGTCTTGGAGGGTTCTTTTATTTCCCTCCTCACTTCCTCGACCTCGAGCAGTTCCCGGAGGACCCCCATTGTCCAGCCCTCCAATTAACTGGTATCCTCCATGCCCTCACCAAGTTGTGGTATGAATTTACTCCCCTGAACCCATTTGGTGAGCTCTCCTCTTTAGCCATCTAAAGTGGACTCCACATTGAAACCTACGGGAATCCTCCTCACCTTTCCATCTTCCAGCACGTAGGCTCCGTAGTTGCCGTTATCGTCGACTATCAGCCAGACGACCGGCCAGAGCCGCATCCCCTTCAGATCCCTTCCACTCGGAACCGGCGGGCATCCAACGTGTGAGTGGAATATTCCGACGACCTCAAGGGCTCTCTCCTCGGCCTCGTCTATGGCCTTGACCATCTCAACCGGCTCCATCTCGAAGGCCATCGGGGAGTTCAGCCTGTTGGGAACGAAGCGAACCTCCTCGACGATGAACCCGTCCCTTTTTCGCCTCCCGAAGAGGAAACCACAGATCTCAACGGCGCTCCTTTTTGCCGTTTTGATAATCGCCTTTAAATCCTCCAGTCGAATTATCAGTTTCATGCTTAAAACTCCCCCGTTAGACTTATAAAGTTTGGAGATATGACGAAAGCCCGTCGGTGGTAGGATGAAGTGGGCCCTCACCCTCCACGGCGGGGAACACCACGGCGAAACGGTGGTCTTCGAGACCGAAACGGCGGACGAAGCAAGGATGTTCGCCCTTCAGGAGCTTAAGCGGAAGGACGCGATGGTCTTTGAACTCGAGAAGCTTGAGTGATTGCTTTCCATTCTTCCATCCCTTTACGCTCACTCCCCCTCCGTGTAATGGTCAATTCTGAGGGTTGCTCGAGTTAATGTTCACTGATGGACTTTCCTGTACGATTACTTATGTTCATCAATGGATTTCTGTGAACATTAATGTTTTTAAGCCCCTTATAATCACTGCCGGTGATACACAAGGGAGGTGTTGGGAATGCTCGTGCGTGTCGTGTACTACTTCGAGAACACCCTTCCTGAGGAGCGCATAGTCGTGACGAACGACATCAAAAAGGCCGAGAGAATAGCGGAGGAAGAGGTAAAGAGACTCGGCGCCAGGGAGTACGAGGTCGAGTGGGTGGCGTGAAGTTCGCTTTCGGTTTTTGCCACCCATCTTCATGGAAACGTGAACCAAAACGGAAGGATCCCGTCGATGCTGAGGACCATGGGTCAAAAATTGGGGGGAACGCAGGGCATCATGCCCCGCGCGACTGCTTGAACTGCTCCTGGATCCTCCTGTAGTACTCCATGGTTTCTTTGCTTACGCTGGGCCCGATCTTCTTCATCGCCTCCTCGAAGTCCCTCATCGTCACCTTCACTTTGCTCCTTATCTCGTCGGCCTTCATGCCGGGCCTTATGATGCCCTCCTGGAGTGCCCTCCTCATTGCCAGCATCGCGGCCTCCCTGACCACGGCCTCGATGTCAGCTCCCGTGTAACCCTCGGTCTTCCTGGCGAGTTCCTCGAGCTTTACGTCGTCCGCCAGGGGGACGCGTCTCGTGTGCACCTTGAGTATCTCCAGCCTCGCCTTCTCGTCCGGAGCCGGAACCAGTATCAGCCTGTCGAATCTTCCAGGCCTCAGCAGGGCAGGGTCTATGATGTCCGGCCTGTTGGTGGCGCCTATGATGACGACCCCGCTGTTCTCCTGTATTCCATCCATCTCCGTCAGCAGTTGATTGATGAGCCTGTCCGTGACGCGGTTCACGTCCGTGCCCCTCCTCGGGGCTATTGCGTCGATCTCGTCGATGAATATCACCGTCGGCGCCGCCTGCCTCGCCTTCCTGAAGATCTCCCTGATGTTCTTCTCGCTCTCACCGACCCACTTGCTCAGCACCTCCGGACCCTTGATGGCTATGAAGTTCGCCTCACTCTCGTTGGCAACGGCCTTAGCCAGGAGCGTCTTACCCGTTCCTGGAGGACCGTAGAGCAGTATTCCCTTGGGCGGGGTTATGCCGAGTCCGAGGAAGGCCTCTGGGTACTTGAGCGGCCACTCCACCGCCTCGCGGAGCTCCTCCTTCACTTCTTCGAGGCCGCCGACGTCGTCCCAGTGGACGTTCGGAACCTCGAGCAGGACCTCCCTGAGGGCGCTCGGCTCCACCATCTTGAGCGCCTCGTAGAAGTCCCTCCTCGTTACCTTCAGTTCCTCGAGGACCTCCTTGGGTATGTGCTCGGCCTCGAAGTCTATCCTGCCCTCGTTGATGAGCCTCCTGAGGGCCGCCATGGCCGCCTCCCTGGCGAGCGCCGCAAGGTCGGCACCGACGAAACCGTGGGTGACCTCCGCCAGCTCCTCGAGCAGGTCGTCGATGAGCCTCGCCTTGACCTCCTCGTAGAGTTTCTCGTCGGTGTTCCTCAGTATCTCCGGTATCTCCTCGTCCCTGGCCTTCTTGACCTTCATCAGCGCCCTCTCTGCGCCCTCGCGGTAGGCGTCGTTCATCTCGAGCCTCTCGAGTATCTCGATGACCTTGCCCTTCCTGAACTCCGGCTCGATTGGCATTCCCCTCGTGTGTATCTGGAGTATCTCCTTCCTGCCGGCTTTGTCCGGAACGCCGACCTCAAGCTCCCTGTCGAACCTTCCGGGCCTCCTCAAAGCTGGGTCTATCGCGTCCGGCCTGTTGGTAGCGCCTATGACGACCACCTTTCCGCGGCTCTTGAGGCCGTCCATCAGCGTGAGCAACTGCGAAACGACGCGCTTCTCGACCTCCCCGGAAACCTCCTCCCTCTTCGGGGCTATCGCATCAATCTCGTCGATGAAGATTATACTTGGAGCGTTCTCCTCGGCCTCCTTGAAGACCTCCCTAAGCCTCTCCTCGCTCTCTCCGTAGAACTTGCTCATTATCTCGGGCCCGTTGATGGCTATGAAGTGGGCGTTAGCCTCGTTCGCGACTGCCTTGGCTAAGAGCGTCTTACCCGTTCCAGGCGGACCGTAGAGGAGCACCCCCTTCGGCGGCTCGATGCCGAGCTTCTCGAATATCTCCGGGTGCTTGAGCGGGAGCTCTATCATCTCCCTGACCTTCTGGATAACGTCCTTGAGGCCACCGATGTCCTCGTAGGTAACCCCTAAAGCGGCGGTCTTGCTGACCTCCTTGACGGGCTTCTCGCTGACCTGGAAGTCCGTGAACTCCGTTATCTGGACTATACCCGCGGGGGTCGTCGCGGTTACCACGAAGGTCAGCTCCTGACCGAGTATGCCGACCTTGATGTAGTCACCCCTGACGACGGGTCTGCCTATGAGCCTGCTGTGGAACCACTCCACGAAGTCGTGCCCGAAGCGGATCGGCTCGGTCGGGGCGACGATTACCTTCTTCGCCTCCTTGACCTCCGCCTTCCTCACCGTGACCTCGTCCCCGAGGCCAACGCCGGCGTTCTTCCTGAGGGTTCCGTCCATCCTGATGATTCCAAGCCCCTCGTCCTCCGGATAGGCCGGCCAGACGACGGCGGCGGTGTTCTTGGTCCCTATTATCTCGATGATATCACCGCTCTGGGCACCTATCTCGCGCATGGATTTCCTGTCTATCCTAACTATTCCCCTGCCCACATCGCGCTGGTAGGCAGAGGCAACCTTGAGCTTGATCTCCCTCCTTTCGGCCATTTTTCACCACCTCCATAATTTTCATGACCGATGATTGCGAGATTCTGATTTTATCCGGGGCCAAAAATAAAGCCAGCGGTAAACAGAGGGAAACAACGAAAGGGTCACTCGATCTTGACGTCGAAGCCCCCCTTCTCCTTCTTCGGGGACTTCTTCGGGATCTCTATCTCGAGGACGCCGTTGTTGTACCTCGCCTTGGTCTTCTCAGGGATGACCTCCTCGGGCAGTCTTATGGCCCTCCTGTAACCGCTGTAGTAGCGCTCGACCCTTATGGCTCCCTCTTCCTCGAGCTCCTTCTCGCGCCTCATCTGGGCCTCGATGTAGACGGTGTCCTCCGTAACGCGGAGCTTGATGTCCTCCTTCCTGACACCTGGAAGCTCGACGGTTATGACGAACCTGTCGCCGCGGTCGAAGATGTCGGCGAAGGGCTCCCTCCATGTCTCGCTCGTGAACTCGTAGCGTTCGCCGGGCTCGCGGTAGCTCCAGAGTCTCGGACCCCTGAAGGCTTCCCTGAAGATGGCGTCGATCTCCTCCTGGATCTCCCTCATCAGGTCGAAGGGGTCCCAGTAGCGGTCCCTCCTCCAGACCATTCCCATCACCCCCGACCTTTTGGTTACTAGTAGTAACTAAAACAGAAGGGTTTAAAAAGTTTTGTGTCTTTTAATGTGCATTGGTGACTAAAATTTAAAAATAACAGGAAAAGTCAAAGGTTGCTCAGCATGCGGACGAGCGGGTAATAAATTTCATCAAAGCTCTCGTTTCCTCGGAGAGGGTAGATGAATTCAACTTCCTTTCCTTTCACCCTGATTTCCCTCTCCTTTGGCTCTTGTACCAAGATGAGCTCCGTAACCTCGAGCATATCGCTGACTATCCGCCCCCTTCCAAGAAGGGACCCCCTGCCGGCACCCCCATTCAATATCGCCTCAAGTCTGGGCCTTAATCCAGTTACCCACTTTGGGCGAAACCTCCGTCTGGTTACTACCTCCATGGATTCACCCCCTTGGAGTAATGGGAAAGGAAAAGGGAGCCCGGATACTGCCCCTTTGGCTTATTGGTACGATCTGCCTATTTTTCGGGACAAGCTCAGGGTACACCACGCCCTGCTATCGCCCCTTACCGTGAGTTTCATCGGTGCCTACGGCTTTGAAAAATATTAGTTTTTCGGCTAACTTTTTGGAAGATTTACACGTTTATGTGCATTAAAACGGAAAAGTTTGAGCTTTTGTCGGGTTCGGGTTAAGTTTTTGTCATATGTCCGCTGACCTCAGGGCGGAATCCCGGGACAGGGGCCGGGCATCGTAGCCGAGCCCCCGTAGAATTCTGGCGAACTCCCGGGCAAAACCGTAAACCGTGAAAACCCGTTCGGGATCTACTTTTTCAACTATCCTCATCAGCTCCCAGAAGTCCGCGTGGTTGCTGAGCTTCAGGTCGCCAAAACCGGAAACCGTCAGCTCCCAGGGGGAGAGCGAGTTCTCAACGCGGGGGGAGCGGTGGGAGCGCAGGACGACGTCGCCATCGGGGGAGACGTTGTCAAACGAGACCCCGAACTTCGAGTAAACGCGCGCCACCTTCAGAGCCTCTCGAGGGACTTTGACGGTGTAGCCATGGACGTCGAGTATCTTCATGACCTCCTGGGCCTTTCCCGTCTGGTTGACGTAGAGGACGGGCCTCTTTCCCCTATCCAGCGCCTCCTCAACGAAGGCCACCAGTCTCTTCTCGGCTTCCCTGGGGGAGGGAAACGTGAAGCTCGGGACCCCGAAGGTCGCCTCTATGATGAGAACGTCCGCCCTGGGAAAGCGACTCTTCTCGGCCGTTCTCAGCCTGAACCACTTGGTGTCGCCCGTGTAGAATACCGTCCCGTTATCGAGCCACAGCTTTATCCCTGCGGAGCCGAGCATGTGGCCGGCCGGGTAGAGCCTCGCCTTAAAGTCGCCGAGGTAGAACCTCCTTCCAAACCTGACCTCCCTGTAAAAGCCGCCCTTCCTGAGGTGGCTGAGGAACTTCGTGGGCCTGGTGGCGAAGATGATCTCCCCGCTGACGAAGTGGTCGGTGTGGGCGTGGCTCTGGAAGGCAAAGCGGGCCGAGCTATCGAGGCCGACGTTACCTACTATCATTATAGTAAACACAATGTCACCAAAACTTTTATTAGCTTCGTTTCGATGTTCCTCTTGGTGTTGAGATGTCCACCTACATCATCGAGACACGGGACCTCACAAAGTTCTTCGGAAAGAGGAACATAGTCTACCACTTAAACCTCAAAGTCCCCAAAGGCGTTGTTTACGGCTTTCTCGGCCCCAACGGTGCAGGAAAGACCACCACCATAAAGATGCTCACCGGGGCGTTGAGACCCACCTATGGAGAGATAAGGATTTTCGGGATGGAGATGCCCCAAAAAAGGGTTGAGATCATGAAAAGCCTTGGCTACATGCCCGAAGCGCCCATAGCCTATGAGGATATGACCATCTTTGAGTTTCTGACGTACATGGGGAGGCTCTCGGGGCTCGAAAAGGATGAGGCGAGGGAAAGTGCAAAGGAGCTGATGAGGTACGTCGGGGTTGGCAGGCTGGCCCTGAACAAAATAAAGGAGCTTTCCTCCGGGCAGAAGCAGAGGGTTACCTTCGCGGCGGCCTTAATCGGGAACCCGGAGCTCCTGATACTCGACGAGCCCACGGCGAACCTCGACCCCCTGGGGAGAATCGAGTTCACGGGCAAGATCGTATCCCTCGCAAAGGAGGGAAAGACGATTTTCGTGAGCTCCCACATAGTCAGCGAGGTCGAGAAGATGTGCAACTACGTTGGCCTGATCAATCAGGGCCGTTTGATAGCCCAGGGCAGGATAAGCGAGCTCACGGGGGTGGAGGAGAGCGAATACGATGTTCTGACGTCCGATAACGCAAGGGCACTCGAGTTCCTGAGGGAAAAGCCCTACGTCAGGGAGTCCTGGGAGGAGGAGGGAACGCTCAGGGTCAGGGTGGATCCGAGGTTTCTGGACGAGTTTTTCCTGCAGTTCCCGAGGTATCTGAGCTCGCAGGGCATTCGTTTAAAGCTCTTCAAACCCCACACGAGTCCGCTTGAGAGGATCCTGATGGAGAAGTTTAACGTGGGTGAGGCGGAGTGATCGGCGTCCTCTATCAAAACGAGACCTACAGGCTCCTGAGGTCCCGCAGGCTCAAGGTCATGCTCCTCCTGATGCTCCTCCCGGTTGTGGTTTACTTCTTCACCCATGAGGAGATAACCGAATACGGTGCGAGGGCTTTGGAGATATCCTTCCAGATAAACATCTCAGGGGCCCTGATAGACTTCTGGGGGAGTGTTATAGGTCAGCTCGTGGTCATCATAATCATGAGCGACCTGCTGGCGAGCGAGATAGACAGGGGTACCATAAGGATACTCCTCACAAAGCCGATAAGGAAAAGCGAGATAGTCCTCGGCAAGTTCCTCTCCGGCATCACTGCAATCGCCGTCATATTCGGGGTTCCTTACCTAATCATGCAGGTCTACATGGTCCTCCTCTACAAGTCGGGCTTTGAGGGGTTCAGGACGACGTTCGACGACCTCCTTTTTGCAACCGGTATCACACTGCTCGTGCTTGGAAGCCTGGGGGCCGTTTCAATGCTTCTCTCCGTTATACTATCCAGGCCTCTATACGCTTCTCTGGCGAGCTTTGGACTGGTCTTTACCGCGCAGTTCATACTCCCACAGCTGCCCTTCTTTGACGACCCGGAGCGTTTTAACCTGAGCTATCAAATAGGGGTCCTCCTGAAGAAGGGGTTCACACTCAACACCGGGCTCGATAGCTACAAGGGCGACCCCGGCATGAGCGCCCTCTTTTTCCTGAGCGTGATTCTGGTGAGTCTTATCCTCACGCTCCTGGGGCTCTACAGAAAGGAGTACGAGGGATGAATATGAAGTGGATAGCGGTCATCCCCATAATCCTGCTCATCCTTGCGGGAAACGCGTCCGCCCTGTCCGTTGACCTGGGAATAGACGAGGTACTCATCGTTGATAACAGCACGGTAAGCTTCGACGTGGCCCAGAACAATCCCGGCCTGGTCTTTCTGATGGTGGAGACCCCGAACGGGAGCGTTTTGAAGGGGCTGACCTTCGGGGAGAGCCTCTACACCGGGGGAGTTAACTACACCGTGGGGCGGCTGGATCCCACGAGGATGGTTCTGACGCTGCATCTGAGCGGGAACTACTCCAAAACGGAAGTTTTGAAGAAGAGGGACTTTAAGGTTGAGGTCCTGGAGGCCTTCGACGCCTACGTGAAGCTCAGGGTCACCAACACGGGTTACTACGACCTCAACGATACCCTGCTCGTCTCGTCCCAGGGGGTGCCCCTGGAGGAGCGCTCGATTTTTCTGAGGAGGGGAGAGTCCACCACCCTGAAGGTAAGGGCCCCCTCCGGCGGGATAACCGTGACGGCCGAGGGGAGCGGGATATCCAGAACCGTTACTGTGGGGTCCTTCGAAGAGCTCGTCTCCGTGGACGAAATCCGGAAGGATGAAGGACTCCACGTCAGGCTCAGGAACCACGGCGACGCGACCAACGTTACCATTAAGCTTCTCCTCAACGGCCTGACCGTAGAGAAAATGACGATAACCATGGGGAGGGGAGAGGAAAAGGAGGTCTCCTTTGAGAGTGACATAAATCAGGGGGCCCTCCTCATCGAGTACGGGGGGGTTACCAGACAGGAAAGCTTTTACTTCGAGGCCCCCACAATCTCGCTTACAAAGGTTGAAAGGGTAGGGGATAAGCTCGGGGTATGGCTCAAAAACGAGGGCAAAGGGAAATTCGCGGGGAAGGTGAGCGTCTACCAGAACGGCTTCATAGTCGGTGAGCCCTACTACAGGAGCGTCGAGGTTAACCCGGATGAAGAAGCTCTCGTTGAGTTCAGGATCCCCCGGGACGCGGAATTTCTGACCATAGCCGTCAGCTCCGGGACGTACTCCCTGACGTTCCCGATACAGTTAAAGGGCACGCTCGATGTCCGGGCGCTCAATTCCTACTCAAAGGGAATCCTGGGGGGAACGGCCAGCTACACGCTCCTCATAAGCGGAGACGGAGACGTCACGCTGGGGGTTGAGGGACTCCCCGATTCCATAGGGGCTTCGTTCTACTACAACGGGGCCGAGGTTAAGGAACTTAACGTGGTCAAGAGCGCCCAGGTCACGCTCCTCCTCCGGCTTCCCAACTTGCCCCGGGGCTTCACGCTTAACGTGCCGCTGACCTTCAACGTCACGGTCAACGGGATTAAAACACCCTTAAAACTTGAGGTGGGCGGGATCGGAATCCTGCCCGTCTACGGCGACAACTGGCTCGCGAAGATGAACTACACGAGCGAGCATCACCACGTTGGCCTGCCCTACCGGGTTGTCGGGAGGGACCTGACCCCGCCCTTCGTGTTCGAGCCCTCGGAAGGGGAGAAAATCGCCGTGCTCTACGGGGACTACGTGGGGAGGGGAAAGGACCTGAGCCTGCACCTCCTCGACACCTCAGGGAGGATAGTGGCCTCCTCAACCCAGGAGAAGGGGAAGAGCGACTACCTGGTATTCAACCAGAGCGATTTCATGCTCATGGTGGAGGGGAGTGGCTACTTCAACTCGATCCTCCTCGTGGCGGACTACCTCGAGAGGCCGATGAACATCACGTTTGAACTCAGGAGGAAGGAATTTGGGGAGGGCCTGAGGACTTTCGTAATAAACGCCAGCCCCCTGAGGGGCAAAACGCTCAAAATCCTCGTGAACTCCAGCGGGGATGTGGAGGTCAGGGCCTATCACTTCACCCTCAACAGGGAGAAGGAGGACTTTGACCCGCTCTCAGCGAGCTTTAAAGGGGCCTTCAGGGGCAGCGGGCGGAAGATAGAGGGAGAGATCGGGGTGAGGAGCTACGAGGATTTCGTAGCGGTCGCCGTGATAGGGGAGGGAAACGTCACGATGAAATTCAACGTGGTGGGTGGTGAGCTCGGGGTCGGCGAGGTGAGCTCAAAGGCGGCTTACCTGGCGGTTCTCGGGCTTCTGTTGCTCCTACTCGCGGCCGTATGGCTCGAGAGGAGAATCGGGTGAGGTGGATAATTTATCCAAAGTCAAGCTCGCCCTTGAGTTATGTAAAAGCTTTTTATATGGCCGCGCCCAAATAGTGGTAGGTGGTACTCATGACCTTCGATAAGGAGAAGCTCGAGAAGATTAGGGAGGAAGAAAAGCGCTGGGAGGACACGACCGTTAAAAAGTTCATTGAAAGGAGACCCGAGAGAAAGGAGAAGTTCACCACGGACGATGGCTTCGAGATAAAGCGTCTCTACACCCCCGCCGATCTCGGTGAAGACTGGGACTACCTCGAGAGGCTCGGTTTTCCCGGTGAGTATCCCTTCACCCGCGGCGTTTACGCGACGATGTACCGCGGCAGGTTCTGGACTATGAGGCAGTACGCTGGGTTTGGAACCGCTGAGGAGTCCAACAAGCGCTACAAGTACCTGCTTTCACAGGGACAGACCGGGTTGAGCGTCGCCTTCGACCTGCCGACCCAGATAGGCTACGACAGCGACCACCCGATGAGCGAGGGCGAGGTCGGGAAGGTCGGAGTTGCGATAGACTCCCTCTGGGACATGAGGATACTCTTCGACGGGATTCCGCTGGACAAGGTTTCGACGAGCATGACCATAAACTCGACCGCGGCGAACCTGCTGGCCATGTACATCCTCGTGGCGGAGGAGCAGGGCGTTACCCCCGATAAGCTCCGCGGAACTGTCCAGAACGACATCCTGAAGGAGTACATCGCTCGCGGCACATACATCTTCCCGCCCCAGCCGAGCATGCGCCTCACCACCGACATCATCATGTACTGCGCCGAGAACGTCCCCAAGTGGAACCCGATAAGCATAAGCGGCTACCACATCAGGGAGGCCGGTGCCAACGCCGTTCAGGAGGTCGCCTTCACCCTGGCGGACGGCATCGAGTACGTCAAGGCCGTCATAGACAGGGGTATGGACGTCGACAAGTTCGCCCCGAGGCTGAGCTTCTTCTTCAACGCCCACAACAACTTCCTGGAGGAGATAGCCAAGTTCAGGGCCGCCAGGAGGCTCTGGGCTTACATAATGAAGGAGTGGTTCAACGCAAAGAACCCGAGGAGCATGCTCCTGCGCTTCCACACCCAGACGGCCGGCTCCACGTTAACCGCCCAGCAGCCGGAGAACAACATCGTCCGCGTCGCCATCCAGGCCCTGGCAGCGGTCCTTGGCGGAACCCAGAGCCTCCACACCAACAGCTACGACGAGGCCCTCTCCCTGCCGACGGAGAAGAGCGTTAGGATTGCCCTGAGGACCCAGCAGATAATAGCCTACGAGAGCGGCGTCGTTGACACGATAGACCCGCTCGGCGGTTCATACTACATCGAGTGGCTCACAGACCACATATACGACGAGGCCCTCAAGTACATCGAGAAGATAAAGAAGATGGGCGGAATGATGCGCGCTATAGAGCGCGGCTACATCCAGAAGGAGATAGCCGAGAGTGCCTACAAAGTCCAGAAGGAGATAGAGGAGAAGAAGCGCATCATCGTCGGTGTGAACGAGTTCGTCGTTGACGAGCCCCTCGACGTCGAGATACTGAAGGTCGACCCGAGCATCAGGGACAAGCAAATCGAGAGGTTAAAGAAGCTCCGCTCCGAGAGGGACAACAAAAAGGTGGAGGAGGTTCTCGACAGGCTCAGGAAAGCGGCGGAGACCGAGGACGAGAACCTCATGCCCTACATCATCGAGGCCCACCGCCACCTCGCCACCCTCGGGGAGGTCACCGACGTCCTTCGTGAGGTCTGGGGCGAGTACAGGGCCCCGCTGGTGTTCTGATGCCGTTCTTCTTCCCCTTTTCGTCTCCCCTTCGGCCCCACGAAAAAGCTTAAAAAAGGATAGCCAAAGCATCAACGGGCATCATGATAACCCCGGGAGGTGTAGTTATGGCGAGAAACAAGCCGCTTGCGAAGAAGCTCAGACTTGCCAAGGCCGCCAAGCAGAACAGGCGCGTTCCGGTATGGGTCATCGTCAAAACCAACAGGGAAGTAATGACCCACCCGAAGAGGAGGATGTGGAGGAGGACCAAGCTCAAGGAGTGAGGTGGTTTGAATGATAAAGCCGGGAGAAGAGGTCATATTCGTCGTTCCCATCAGGAAGATAAAGAAGCGCGTTCCGCGCTGGAAGAGGGCACCGAGGGCCGCCCGCTTTGTCCGCGAGTGGATAGCGAGGCACGCCAAGGCCGACGAGGTGCTCATCGGCACCGACGTCAACGAGAAACTCTGGGAGCGCGGGGCCGAGAAGCCGCCCAACAAGCTCCGCGTCAAGGTCATCGTCGAGGAGAGCGAAGGGAAGAGGATCGCGAAGGTCTCCCTCGCCTGATCTTTTAATTTGAAGAGGTGACGAGATGCACATAGAGAGGCTCGATTTTGAGAACTCCCCCTACCTTGGCGTCTACGGTATCGCCACGGATAAGGTAGGCCTTATCAGGGAGGGCCTCGGCGAGAAGAAGCTCGAGGTTCTCCGGGAGGTTCTCAAGGTTCCGCTCATCGAGACGAGCGTGATGAAGTCCCGCATAGTTGGAATATTCACGGCCGGCAACTCCAACGCGATGGTCGTCCCGTGGTACGTCTGGGACGCGGAGCTGGAGAGGATAAAGGCCGGACTCGAGGAGCACGGCGTGGACATCGAGGTGGTTCCCTTCCAGAGCACCCTCACGGCCCTCGGCAACCTCATCCTGGCGAACGATAAGGCGGCGCTGGTGAGCGCGAAGTTCAGCCGCGAGGAGGCAAAGAGGCTGGAGGACATCCTCGGCGTCGAGGTCGAGAGGGGCATGATAGGCGACTTCCATGCAGTGGGGAGCGCCGGGGTCGTCACGAACAGGGGAGGAATCGTTCACCCCGAGGCGACGGACGAGGAGCTCGAGTGGCTCCGCGACCTCTTCAAGGTTGATATCTACGTCGGAACCGCCAACATGGGCGTTCCCTTCGTCGGCTCCTGCATGCTGGCCAACTCCCACGGTGTCGTTGTCGGACACCTGACAACCGGACCCGAGATTGTGAAGATTGAGGAGGCCCTGGGCTTCCTTGACTGAGACGGAGGTGTGAGCGATGGAGGTTAAGGTCTTCCGCGTTAAGGGCGTTTTCGAGAGGAACGGGAAGAAGGAGAGGTTCACGAGGGAGTACCGCGGCCTTAGGGCCGAGGACGTGGTCGAGATACTCTACTCCGAAGTCGGTAGCAAGCACCGCGTTCCGAGGAGCAAGATATGGGTCGAGAGCATCGAGGAGATAAAGCCCGAAGAGGCCAGAAACCCGATAGTCAGAAAGCTCAGCGGGCTCTGATCCCCTTTTCTATTCTCCCGTTGGGCTCTGGATGCTCTCAAAATCCGGATCCCTGAACTGGCCGGACTATTCTTTCCAGCCGAGGACCCTCGACTGGTAATGGCTCCTCGGAAATATCGTGAGCGGGTCGATTCCCCTTTCACGTAGCAGGTGCCGGAGCTCGACCTCATAATCGGCCTTCTCGAGTTCCTCGCTCTCCCTTACCTCAACCACGAAAAGTTTTCCCGTTAGTTCCCTTATCGTCCTGTAGCCGAGGCCGAGGAGTGGTCTTATGTAAGCGACGCCGAACCTGTCCTCAAGCGAGCGGGCCTTCGGCAAATCGAGGAGCGGAACCCTGTCGTCCCTCCTCGTTCCGTCGCTCACCCTTTCGACCTCGGGAAGGGAAGCCAGGGCCTCGAGGGCTCTCTCGTGGATGAACTGAATGGCGTTGTTCGGGTGGCCTTCCCGGATGGCCATCTCCGCCGCCGTCTCGAGGATCTCCTTCGACAGGTAAAGGACGCGATGCTCGAAGCCGAGCCTCTCCGCGGTCTCCCTGGCGAAGCGCCAGTTATCGAGGGTGCCGAAGCTGACGGTTACGAGTTCCACCTCGTAGCCGAGTCTTTTCAGGATCCACGCGCTCAAACTCGAGTCCTTGCCGCCGGAGTAGAGATGGTGGACGAGCATGGCCTCACACCTTCCAATGCTCTTTGCCAACACCTTTAAAAGGCCAACCTTTTTAAGTCCTCCATCGCGAGGGCTGAGGGGTGAGAGGTATGGAGAAACGCTTATCCGGAAAGGTGAGAAGGGCGGTGAGGGCGAGATACTACGATATCCCCCCGAGAGCGTGGATAGGGAAGAGGGGGCTTGATGCGGCCGTCATAGAGGAGATAAACACCCAGCTCGAGAAGGACGGTGTCCTCAAAGTCGAGATAAGGAAGGGGGCGCTCATCTCCACGGGCCTCGACAGGAGGACCCTCGCCGAGAGGGTGGCCGAGGCGACGGACAGCGAGCTAATCGACGTTCGCGGCAAAAGGTTTATATTGTTCAAGCCCAGGGAAGGTTGGGAAAAGTATTTAAGGAAGCTCGGGAGAAAGGAGCTTTCGAAGGAAAAACGGGAGGAGAAGCCCGTTAGGAAGGTCAGGCTCGATATCGCTCAATTCAGGAGGAAATTCAAGAAGGGGAGGGATTGAAAGTGGCGACGGTTTACGACGTTCCCGGTGATTTGCTCGTTGAAAGGACCGCAAAGGCGCTCAAAGAGGTCGAGGCCATAAAACCGCCCGAGTGGGCCCCGTTCGTCAAGACGGGGAGACACAAGGAGAGGATTCCGGAGCAGGAAGACTGGTGGTACTACAGGGTCGCCAGCATCTTCAGGAAGATCTACATCGACGGACCGGTTGGAATAGAGCGCCTCAGGACCTGGTACGGCGGGAGGAAGAACCGAGGTCACGCGCCCGAGCACTTCTACAAGGCCGGCGGAAGCATCATAAGGAAGGCCCTCCAGCAGCTCGAGGCCGCGGGCTTCGTCCAGAAGGTTCCGGGCGAGGGCAGAATCGTGACCCCGCAGGGGCAGAGCTTCCTCGATAGGATAGCCACCGAGCTCAAAAAGGAGCTCGAGGAGCAGCTCCCCGAGCTCAAGAAGTACTGAGGGCCCGGCCCTCTTCCAATTTGGTTTCTGCCTCTGGTTCCGTCCAGCCCAATACATTTTTAACCTGACGTCCAACCTTAACATGGGGGTGAGGGAATGGCCGAGGATATAGAGGAGATCAGAAAGCGCAAGCTCATGGAGCTCCAGAAGAGGTACCTTGAACAGCAGAAGGCGCAGGAAGAGGCCATGAAGCAGGAGATGGAGCTCGAGGCCCAGCTCGACGCGATAATGAGGCGGATCCTGACGCCGGAGGCGAGGGAACGGCTCGGAAGGGTCAAACTCGTCAAACCCGAACTCGCGAGACAGGTTCAGCTGGTTCTCGTTCAGCTGTACCAGGCGGGGCAGATTACGGAACGGATAGACGACGCCAAACTGAAGAGGATTCTGGCGCAGATAGACGCCAGGACGAGGCGGGACTTCAGGATCAAGTGGTAGCGAGAAGGTGCCCCCATGGACGCCCGCGAGATCGTCAGGATACTCGACGAAAAGGGAGAGGTTAGTCTCGAGACCTGGAGGGCCGTCTCGGTCAAGAAGAACCGGGACGGAACCGTTGACGTTCTCTACAGGAACCTGCACGTGGGGACCGAGGAGGATCCGGTTTTCCTCTGGATCTACGCCAACGTGATAGAGGAAGACTGGGACGTCCACGTTCTGGAGAGGATAACCTTCAAGCGCGAGGACCTCGCCTGGTTACTCCGCTATGTGGTGAAAAAAGGCGAAGGTTTATAAGGGTTTTATAAAATAGCCGGCCGGTTGGGGGTGTTTGAGTGAGCAAGCGCAGGGTCTGCCCGGTCTGTGGCTCGACCGAGTTCATCTACGACCCGGGTAGGGGTGAGATAGTTTGTAAGAACTGTGGTTACGTCATCGAGGAGAACGTTGTGGATGAGGGGCCGGAATGGCGCGCCTTTGACGCGGGCCAGAGGGAGAAGAGGGCCCGCGTTGGTGCCCCCGAGAGCATTCTTCTTCACGATAAAGGGCTTTCAACGGACATTGGAATCGACCGGAACCTCTCGGGGTTGATGCGCGAGAAGATGTACCGCCTTAGGAAGTGGCAGTCCCGCCTCAGGGTCAGCGACGCCGCCGAGCGTAACCTCGCCTTCGCCCTCAGCAACTCGACAGGATAGGCAGCCAGCTGAAACTGCCGAGACACGTCGAGGAGGAGGCGGCGAGGCTCTACCGCGAGGCCGTGAGGAAGGGGCTCATACGGGGGCGCTCGATAGAGAGCGTCATTGCCGCCTGCGTCTACGCGGCCTGCAGGCTCCTCAAGGTTCCGAGGACGCTCGACGAGATAGCCGACATCTCCCGCGTCGACAAGAAGGAAATAGGCAGGAGCTTCCGCTACATAGCCAGGAACCTCAACCTGACCCCGAAGAAGCTCTTCGTCAAGCCGACCGATTACGTCAACAAGTTCGCCGACGAGCTGAACCTGAGCGAAAAGGTCAGGAGGAGGGCGATTAAGATCCTCGAAGAGGCCTACGAGAAGGGATTGACGAGCGGGAAGAGCCCGGCGGGTCTCGTCGGGGCGGCGCTCTACATAGCCAGCCTGATTGAGGACGAGAAGAGAACCCAGAGGGAAGTGGCTGAGGTCGCCCGCGTCACCGAGGTCACCGTCAGGAACCGCTACAAGGAGCTCGTGGACAAGCTCAACCTGAAGATACCGATTTGAGAGCTTCATCCGAAAACTAACGGAAAGAGAAAACAGGGGGTCAACGCCTTCCGAACCAGCTCTCCAGCGTGGCCTGTTTTCCCACCTTCACGGCCTTCTTCAGCCGCTCGAGACCGTTCTTCACCCTCTCCTCGCTGAAGTCGTGCTCGTCGCAGAGGAACCTCAGGATCCCCTCCTCGTCCGGCTCGCTCCATCTGAGCTCGTATTCATCCGTAACCGGCGGGTTGAGGAAGAACTCCTTTATGGCGTAGAGGTCAACCTCGCTCTCCCTCTGGTACTTTTTGAGCGGATCCTTCTCCCGTTTGACTATCGCCAGGGCCTTCTTCGGCCCGATGCCCTTTATCCCTCCGGGGTTGTAGTCCGTGCCAACGAGGATGCCGAGTTCGACTAACTTCTCCCGGTCTACCCCGAGCTCCTTCAGAACCTCCTCGAGGACTATCAGCTCGGGCCTGACCTCGACGTAGACGTTCTTTCCCGGGAGCTTTCTCCTTCCGGTTATAGTTACGTTCCTCACCAGTCTCGGCGCCCCGAAGAGGAGCGAATCGTAGTCCTGGCTGGCGGAGGCGTAGACCTCTCCCCTGGCGGCCATGTATGCGGCCTGTGCCTCCCCCTCGCTCGGTGCCTGGACAACGGGGATTCCCATCAGCTCGAGGAGCTTTTTGGCATCGTTTATCAGCGCCTCGTTTACCCTGGTGGCGCGCATCGCGTACTTCTTGGCCTCCTCGAGGTCTCCCTTTTCAAGGGCCTCGTACCACTTCTCCTCCGCTTCCTCCCTGACCTCGCGGCGCTTCTCTATCTCCCTCTTTTTGAACGCCGGCGGTTTTCCATCGAAGACGTAGGCCAGCTTTATCCCATTTTCCATGAGGTTGATGTTGCGGTAGAAGAGCCCGCTGAGGTGAGAGGTTATCCTCCCCTTGGAATCCATCAGGGGAGTTCCGTCGCGCTGTCTTATCGTCGAGAGGAACTGGTAAATCGCGTTGAAGGCATCGACCGCCACCTTCCGGCCGTAAAGGTTGTTGAGCTCTATCTCCTTCCTCGGCACGAGTTCACCTATCTGTACGCCCATAACACCACCTGGAGGGAGTTGGGGAAGGAATATTTTAGCCTTTCTCTGAAGAACTTCCCCCGGCCCGATGAGAAGATCTTAGTGCTTAAAGGCCTTAGCGGACTTTTCCGGCTTCTCATCCTCGGGTGGCGATCCGCTTCTTTAAACGTCCGTCGAGCCCGTTATCGTCGAAAAGAGAGGGGAAAGGTTATAACCTCTTTTACGAACGTAAAATCGTGACTCTCATCGAAGTGGGGTGATGGAAATGGATGAGAACATCAAGGCGCTTTTCAGGCCCAGAAGCATCGCCGTCATCGGCGCTTCTGAGAAGCCGGGCAAGATAGGCTACGCGGTTATGAAGAACCTCGTGGAGTACGGCTACGAGGGTAAGATATACCCCGTCAACATCAAGGGTGTCGAGATAGAGATCAACGGAAGGAAGTTCAAGTCCTACAAGAGCATCCTCGACGTTCCGGACGAGGTCGACATGGCAGTGATAGTCGTCCCGGCCAAGTTCGTCCCCCAGGTGGTTGAGGATTGCGGGAAGAAGGGCGTCAAGGTCCTCCCGATAATAAGCTCGGGCTTCGGCGAGCTCGGTGAAGAGGGGAAGAAGGTTGAGGAGCAACTCGTTGAGACCGCCCACAGGTACGGCATGAGGATACTCGGCCCGAACATCTTCGGCGTCGTCTACACCCCGGAGAAGCTCAACGCTACCTTCGGCCCGACCGACGTCATGCCCGGAAGCCTCGCGCTCATCAGCCAGAGCGGGGCCCTCGGTATAGCCCTCATGGGCTGGACCATCCTCGAGAAGGTCGGTCTCTCCGCCGTCGTCAGCATCGGGAACAAGAGCGACATCGACGACGCCGACCTCCTGGAGTTCTTCAAGGAGGACGAGAACACCAAGGCCATCCTCATCTACATGGAGGGCGTCAAGGACGGAAGGAAGTTCATGAAAACCGCCAAGGAGGTCAGCATGGAGAAGCCTATCATCATCATAAAGGCCGGGAGGAGCGAGCGCGGTGCCAAGGCCGCCGCGTCCCACACTGGTTCGCTCGCCGGTGCCGACAGCATCTACACGGCCGCCTTCAAGCAGAGCGGCGTCCTCAGGGCGCTGACCATCGGCGAGGCCTTCGACTGGGCGAGAACCCTCAGCAACCTGCCGGAGCCGGAAGGGGAGAACGTCGTTATACTCACCAACGGCGGTGGAATAGGTGTTATGGCGACCGATGCCGCCGAGGAGGAGGGCCTCAAGCTCTACGACAACCTCGACGACCTCAAGGTCTTCGCCAAGCACATGCCGCCCTTCGGCTCCTACAAGAACCCGGTTGACCTCACGGGTATGGCCGACGGCAAAGCCTACGAGGGGGCCGTGAGGGACGCGCTCGCCAACCCGAACATGCACGCGGTGGCCGTCCTCTACTGCCAGACCGCCGTGCTCGATCCGCGCGACCTCGCCAAGATAGTCATCCGCGAGTACAACGAGAGCGGCAGGAAGAAGCCCCTGGTGGTTGCCATAGTCGGCGGTATCGAGGCCAAGGAAGCCATCGACATGCTCAACGAGGAGGGGATACCCGCCTACCCCGAGCCCGAGAGGGCCATCAAGTCCCTTTCGGCGCTCTACAGGTGGAGCAGGTGGAAGGCCACGCAGAAGAGGGAGTGATTTCCTTCTTTATTCTCTCTGTTATTGTTCTTGAGTCTAACATCCTGCATCATAATGCCTCTGTCAGAATTATCTGCTCAGATAAACAAAGTCGTAAGAAACGCTGGGGAATCACTTAAGGCTGATGACCCTCCTCGTTTTTTCCCGTGTGTGAACCGTTACTTCGGTCGTTACGTCCACCTCCCTTCCGTCTTCCAAGACCGCGTAGATCTTCCTCTTATCCTCAAAGGGCCTGAACACCTTCAGAATCACCGGCCGGTTCTTTCCGAGATTCGCGACGATATAAAGCCAGTACCTATCCCTGTGGGCCCTTGCGAACTCGTATTCCGCGGAAGTAATCTCGGCCGTTAAGATTAGGGGTTTATGCCCCTTGACCTCAATGTATCTCTCATTTTCAGGTTCCGTGACCTTGATGTCGTAGTGCTCCCTCAGAGAAACGTCCTCAACCTTCCAGTCACCGTTCAGCCCGTATTCTTGCTCCAGGCGCCTCCTTTCAAGCTCCATAACGATTCCCATTGCCCTCTGCTCGCTTTCGAGGATATCCTTCAGGGGAACGAAGTTTCTTTCAACGATGTTCTCATATTCTTTTGTGGGAATTTCAATATCGTTTTCACCGAGACCGTAGAGCTCGATGAGGCCCTGGGGGACGTGCTTCAATATGGCGAATCTACCCTCGGTTATGCCTTCTATCCTTACGAGCTCTTTGACCAGGATTTTCGTCTCCTTAAAAAGTGGCCTCTTCCTCAACTTCCTTCTGAGTTGCGTATCATAATCCCTGTACTTTGATTTGATGTTGTAAAATCTATCCCTTGCGAGTGTCATTAACTTTCCTTCTATATGAATTCCGTTCGGGTCGTCTCTACGAAGGGGCCCCAGTATGAGGTGTTCATTTGAGAGTATCTTCGTGATTTCCATAAGTAATTCCGTCCCATAGAAGACCTTTTTAATGCCGCTTTTACCCGTTTTGACGAGAACGGGATACCTGTGCAACTCCTCTCCGCTCTCCGAGTCCACAAGCCGGATGGAGTAAAGCCGGTATTCTCCCACTTTCTTGTTAACCCCAATCCTGAGGGGGGTCTCAACGTCCTTTCCGTTTTCCAAGATTCTGTAAAGTAACGGTCGAATCTCCGGAACGCTGGGCTTTTTGAGGACTATCTCCAGGTACCCCTCGAGAACCTCGTAAATAAAGTTTGAGTCAAAGTCCCGGGGTGAGAGAATGCTTTCGAGCCCTTTCCGAACCTGATCGGCGGTGTCTGGTGGGACGACCTTCTCGATATTCTGTCTTAAAGACTTCAGGGTGTTTATTATCGCCCCCGCGTATCCGCTCAGCTCCCTTTTAATCGAGGCGAGTACCAGCTCGTACTCAGAGGGTTTCTCCCGTTCAAACGTCCCTTCCACCGGTTCCTCCTTCCAGAGGTGTTCAAAGTCCCCGGAGAGCATTCTCTGGCCAAAGATGGGCCTACCCAGCTTAGGTCCACTTCCGAGTGCGTCCGCTATGTTCATTATCTTCTGGTAGAGGTTTTCAAGAACGTACAGGTCGGTTTCGGCAGCGAGGAAGAACGTGTAAGCCGTTGTTTCCCGTGGCTGGCTCAGCCGCCATATCCTCCCCACCCTCTGCTCCAGCTTTATAGGGCTCCATGGGGCCTCGTAGTTTATGAGAACGCTCGCAACCTGAAGGTTCAGCCCCTCAGAGGCCACGTCCGTCGAGATGAGGAGCTTTCCTCTCTTCTCAAACCGGGCCATCCCTTCCTCGATGTCATTACTGCTCATCCCCCCGTGAAGAAAAGAGATATCCTCCCTTGAAAGGTGAATTCTATGTTTCTCTGCCAGGACCTTTGGAAGTCTTTTGGTCAGGTAATCCAGCGTGTCCTTGAACTCGGTGAACACGATGACCTTCTCCCCTTTCTTCAGGTGGTAGGCCACGACCCCCGCCACCATCTCGAGTTTGCTATCGCGTTCCCCTATCCTCTCCCCCAGGCGAAGTATCTTTCTGAGGGCCGCTTTCTGCCCCTCGTCGAGGAAGGGTGAGTACTCCTCGATTATCTTCTCGACGGCGTCATCAATTTCATTGAATTCCTCGAGCTCCATCTCATCGTAGCCGAGACCGAAGAGGCTCTGTATGTATTTGCTAACCTTCTCCGCCCTCCCCTTCCGCTCAGTGTTGGCACTCTCCGCTATCTTGCTGATGGTCTTGAGGGCGGCCCCATAACTGGAAGCAGCCCTCTTGCGAAGGAGGACTGCGAGTAAGGCCTCCGGCGAGTTCTCCCTGGAGTTCTTTATCATCTCAAACAGCACGTTCTGAAGTTCCCTGAAGAAGAGCCTCTCCGCCTCTGTGATTTCGACAACAACGGCGTTGAAGTCACATTTTTTGAATACTTCCCTTCCCTCAAGCTCGTTCACGGTTTTCTTCGTCCTCCGGAGAACCAGAGTGCCGTGTGTTTTGCCGTAGAAGTGGGGATCGTCGAGCCTGGGGTAAAGTGGGGTTAAAGTGGGGTCAAGAAGGGAGATCCTTGCGAGGTAATCCTTTGGGTTGCCCCTGTGTGGCGTGGCCGAGAGTAGGAGGACGTTGAGGCGATTCCATCCCTTTCCGATGAGTTCCCTGACGAAGTCAAACCTCTGGGTACCGAGGGTAACGTTGTGGGCCTCGTCGATGATGACCAGGTCCCAGTTGACTCCGAGGAATTCCTCCCTGTGGGGCGGTCTCTTGGCCAAGTCGATCGAGACAACAACGTACCCCCTCCCGGCATTCCTGACGGCGTTGAGAACGTTCCTAACCTCGCCTCCGGAGTGTATGACCCAGGGGACTCCCCCAACGCGTTTTATCTCCATTTTCCACTGTTCGCGGAGGATCTTCGGCACGAGAACGAGGATCTTCCTTGCCCCCCGCTGGAGCTCGAGGTACCTTGCGATCGCGAGGGCCTGAACCGTTTTTCCGAGTCCTATCTCATCGGCTATCAACATCCTAACCGGGTGAGAGACCATGGCGTGGTAAAGGGACTGGAACTGGTGTTTGAACGGGTCAATCGGCCTTCCAGTGGGGGCGGTGAGGGAAGTATAAAAGAGGGCGGGGCTGTGGAGGAGAACGTCCCTGAGGATTGCCTTCTCAACGTCCGTCAAATCCACTCCACCTCCAGAAAGCGTCTTGCCAGGTAGTCGAGCCTCCTCCTGTTTCCGTACTTCCAGTAGGTGTTCCGGATCTTGGAGGCCCAGAAGCGGAGGGCCATCGGCTCCATAGAACTCACGTAATCCTCAAGCTGGCCCCAGTCGTTGGGGTTCTTCAGGATGGACATGACAACACTGTAGATCATGAGGCGGAGGTACGCGTAATCGTCACCGGTCTTCAGGACCACCCTCTTGCTCCCGCTGTACTCAAGTTTGGCCTTCCTGGACGGTGGCAGGTTGAGCCACTTCAAAAGGCTCTCGCTGGCATCAACGCTGAATCCGAGCTTCCTGGCGAAATTGAGAAACTCTGGGAGGAAGACCCTTGCACGGGCCTCCACCTTACCTGTAACCCTCTTCTCTTCCCCGGAGCCCTTGACGTTGAAGACGGGCATGAACTCCGCCAGTTTCTGGGTCCTCTCAACGGGGAGGGAGGCCCTTTTAATGTACTTCAGCACGACCTGGTACTCCACTGAGTTTTCCATGTCGCGTCACTCCCCCTTCCTGAGCCTGAAGGTTACCCTGCCGTTGAGGGGCCTCAGCTTCTCAAACATGAGGTCGTTGATCCTGACCTCCTTCTCCAGCCTGAGGTCGACTTTGAGTTCGGCCTTTGCCCCGAGGAAGTCCTCGAGCTCTTTGGCAAGGTAACTGAACACCTCCTTGTCAACTTCCTCGACGTTGCTCTCCCAGCGGGGGCTTTCAATCCTCAGGCTCCCGCTCACGAGGCCCTTGACATCATCGGGAACCATCGTGAGGCTCTCGAGGTCGCCGATTGAGAGTATCGCCACCAGCAACATGCCCTTGTGCTTTTCTTCGAGTCTGTCCGTGTCCACGATGTCCGGGTCAATGATGGGGACGAGGTCGATATCCAGGTAGCGTGTTCTCTTATGGCTTCTCGCCTCGAGCGTTGCGGTTGTTCGCTTCTCGGGCATTACAACCGTCCAGGTGACGTTGAAGGGTTGGCCGTTCTCCAGGTGAACCTCGCTGGAATCAAGCTCGCCCCTGTTCGCCGAGAGTTCCACGCTGAAGGAATCCCTGCCGAGAGGAATGAGCCTGACGTTAATCCCCACCGCCTCACCGGGTTTTGCTTTCACCTCCGGCGAGTCCACATCGATTTCGAACTCCCCCTCCGTGATCTCGATTTCCTCTCTCTTCTCGACGATGTGGCCCCAGAGGATCGTATCGAGGTAACCCTCCTTCACCCTGCACTCGCCGTTCTCATCGGAAATCACGAGGGTTCTCAGGGGAATCCCAACGCCGGATGAGGGTGAGTAGACCTCGTACCACGTCCTTACGCGGTAGTTCTTGTCGTCCTTTGGAACAATGAGGTCCTTTTCACCCTTTATGAGGTTGCATACCTGCTTCCTGAGCGCGATTTCCCTCGGGAGTATGAGGTCGTGAGGCTCTAAGGAACTCGGTGGTTCGCCGACTTCCTCCCCTTCGGGTAATTCCCGATACACCTTCTTGAAGAACACCCTGTCTTTCCGCTCAACCCCTATCTTGAGGTTGATTATCGCGTTCTTTATTGCCTCCGTGATAGCCCTGCTTTCGATCATGGGCAGGTGCGTGTTGGTGCGTATTATCGAGGTCAGCTCCGAGAAGGAATATCCCTCGGGTCTGAGGATCTCGATACCCGCCCCTTTGAGGGTATCGACGAGCCACTCGAAGTCCAGCTCGTCCACTATCTTACCGTTGCCCTTGAGGGCCGAGTAGACGTTCTCCACGACCGACTTAGAGCTCGCCTGGGCGGTGGTAACGCGGACCTCGTTGTGGTCGGGATAAGCGACCTTCCTGAAGGAGTTAACGATCTGGGACTCGAGGTCCTCAAGGGCGTGGCTGAGAATTTCCTTGACCATACTCATCTGAATCTTAACAACGTCCTCACCGAACCTGCCGTATTTGATCTCAATGTCGCTTATCACCTCGCCGCAGGCCATTGCCCTCGCGGTGGTCTCTATGAGGTGTTTGAAGCTTTCAGGTGCTGGGTAGCATACCACTATGGTGTTCCTGTAGGTTCTCGTCCCTGTGCCGTAGGCGTATATAATCCTTCTGAGGGTTCCCTCGTCGACGTCCTCCCTCACGAGAACCTGGAGTTTGTATTCGGGGGTATCCTGGAACTCCTGTGGATCCCTCGTGACGATTATGTGGTTGGGCTTGAAGAAGGTAACGTGGTCCTCGATCCTGGCGCCCTTGCCCTTCGTTACGGAGAGCCTCTTCCTCTCGCGGATCATCCTCTCGGCGTACTTCACGAGCTCGTTCCAGACCTCCCCGTAGCGGGTTTCGATGAGCTCCCTCGCCTTGCTATCGACCATCTGGGCCACGTTGGCGACGCGCCAGAACCAGAGCGTGCCTTCCTTCTTGTTGAGGTAGACGAAGCGGACGCTCGCGGTTATATCCTCAACGGTGTCCCTTATGTCGGTGGGGAGCCAGTTCTTGAGCTCAAAGGTCCTCGGCTCGTAAACCCCCCTCGCGATGGATTCCGCCGTGGGGAAACCCGGGAGCGGAACCGGGGAGTCGAAGGGATACGTCCTGAGGAAAACGTACTTCATAACTGCCTCCGCAAGTTCGGGCAGGCGGAAGTCTTTGAACTTCGACTTCATGATGTCGGTGTCAACGATGATGGAGTAGTCCATGAAGGTCTCGTTCTTGCCGAAGAGCATGCCCCTCAGCTTCTCGTTGTTGAGGTCTACGTGGTGGGGCATTATAAGAGCTGGTGCGAAGCCCGTCTCAAGGTATTCCCCGACCAGGTCCCTGATGACGATCCTCGTGATCCTGAGCATGTCCCTCGTCCTCTGCAGGCCCGTCCTCTCGATTATCGTCCTCAGAACCTCGACGTACTCGGGGTGGAAGGGGTAGCTCCTCCTGAGCTCCTCGCTGAAGTGGAGAGCCTGGCCGAAAACGTCGGTGTTGCCCAGCTCGGAGTTCATCCTGCTGAGGATCCTGACCCTCTCCTCATCGTTGAACCCCTTGAAAATCCTCTTCTTGAGGACTTCGACGAGCTCATTGCTCACCCCTCCCGTCCGGATGGGCGAGTAGAGCTCCGAACCCCCGACCCTCTGAACGCCGTCCCTGATGGCCATGACGACCTCCCTGTTGTACTCCCTCTCGACCTCGAAGGTATCCCCCCTCTTCTCCATGGGAAGGGTCATCACCATGGCGCTCGTGGAACGGAGCAGGGCCGTGGAGAGCCTGTCAAAGAAGTTGTCCACGTTCTTCGCGTAGCGCCTGTCGTCCTCGCTTCCCGAGTTGTAGAGGTTGTCGAAGTAGTCCGCAATCTCATCGACGAGGAGGACAACACTCTCCCCCTTGAAGAGCTCCCTGAGCGTGTCGGGCTCGGGCACAGTTTGGTTCTCGTCGTCCCTCTCCACGATGTGGTACCTGCCGAGGACGTGGGCGATGTAGCCCCAGACGGTCCTCACCCTGTAGGGGCCCACCTCGAGGGGCTTGCTCGGCTGGCCTATCCTTCCCTTGCCGTAGACGGGAACAACGCGAACCCTACCGAGGGACCTGATCCTCTCCGCGAGCTCCCTTATCCTCTCCCTCCTCTCGGGGTCGTGGCCGGCGAGGACCTCCGGGTCGAGCATGGCGTCGGGATTCTTGAAGGCGTGGTAGAGGGTGATAAGGGTGTGCGTCTTACCTCCGCCGAAGAGGGAGTATATCAGGAAGATGTTGTGCCTCTCGCCGCCCTCGAGGGTCTCAACGAGCTTTTCTATGATGTCGAGCATCGACTCCGTGAAGTACGTCCTCCTGAAGAACTCCAACGGGTCGGTGTATATCTCCGGAGCGTTTCCGCTCACGACGTCCCCGAGCTCCGGGGCGACCTGGGTGTCGAGGGTCTCGTCCATCACATCATCCCAGACCTCAAAGGGGCCGAGCCTCATAGCATACCACCTCCAGCGCCGCGGAGAAGCCTCCTCATGAGGATGACCTCGAAGTGGCCGTTATTCTCAAGCTCCCTCTCAACCTCGCGCTCGTCGGCCTTTGCGATGCCCCCGAGGGGCGTCAGCTTTCTGGAAACGGCGGCGTAGTAGTCCGCGATGAGCTTCGCCATGGTGAGGGCCTCATCGACCTCGGTGCTCCACCTCCGCCTGAGCCTTTCGACCTCCTCCCCGAGCTTGGAGCGGCCGGAGAGGGCGTGGTACTCGAGCAGGTGAAGGACATCGATGGAGTTCCCAGGCTCGGGCTCGAGGGGGTTTATGCCCCTGCCGTAGAGGAACTTCTGGAGCTCCCTCTGGTCGAGGGCCTTCCTCCCGAGCAGGTCTGGGGTGTTGAGGGTGAACTCCTTGGCGGAACCCGTGGCCTTCAGGATGCCAGCCTTCACGAGACCGTTCGGGTCGGTGAAGGTGGCGAGGTTCAGGAGTATCACGTCGTTCGGCCTCAGCGTCGCGTTCCCAAAGAGCACCTTGTAGGCGGTGTAGAAGAGGGCCTCGTTTGAGCTCACGGCCCTGCCCTCGGCCACCTCGGCGATGGCCTCTATGATGCCCCTGACCGTCGCACCGTAAACCTCTTTGAGGACCTCAGCCGTGGAGAGCGGGCCCTTCGGGGAGAGCACCTCGGAGTGCTTCGTTACCTCCTCGAGAACCGCCGCCATGACGCCGTAGAGAAGGTCGAGACTTTGATAGCCGTAGCGCATGAACTCCCCCGCCGATTCCCGGGCCTTCCTCCTTAGCTCCTCCCTCAGGGAGGAGACCATAACGGGTTTCCTCTCGCCCGACGGCTTCCTCCACACGGCCACGATGGAAGTGTCGAGGCTCATCTTACCCCGGCTGACTATGCTCGTCTTCGATTCCGTGTTCAGCGGGATGGCGCGGGTTATCTGGAGCTTCGCCCTCCTCCAGCCCGCCTCTATCAGGTTCGCCCACGCGTCGAGAGAGGTGTGTGCATAGTAGGTAACGAGTAACCCATCGTCCTTCAGGTGCTCCCTCATGGCCACGAAGGCCTGGGAGAAGAGGTTCTCGAAGTGCTGAACGGCCCGCTCCTTCTTGTTCTTATCGTCCATGAAGCGGCCGGGGTTCGTGGAGACCTCCTTCCTCGCGAACTCCTCCCACTGCGTCCTTATTTCAACCAACCTCGGGCCGATTTTCTTGAAGAAAGCGTCCCTGTGGAACCTTGGGAGAAGTTTTCGCCCGTCGGAGTCGCTCAACGCCCGCTTCAGCCAGACGTAGTAGAAGTCCGAAAGCTCCGTGTACGGCACGTCGTCCGCGTAGGGCGGGTCGGTGACGATGACGTCGAACTTCTCGCCGAGGTTGAGAGAGGTGGCGTCGCCCCTGAGGACGCTGACGGTGTTGTTTGATAGTCCCGTGAGGGTTTTCTGACCCGAGGGGGCGAGGGCAGAGGTGAGGTAGGCGAGAGCTTCCTTTTGGTTTTCAAGAGTTCTACGGAATGCGCCAGTTTTTCGAGCGAATGGGGAAACATCCACCCAGCTCCACATCATAGCAATTCCACGGGTGGATAATGTTTCCTCGTACTTTATCCAACCGGGGTTCCAACGGGTGCAAACTGAGTTGAAGTCGAGGTACTTCACCATCGCCATGCTCAGGTACGTCGCCACGGCCTCCGCGTACTCGAAGGCTTTCTCTGCCTCCCAGCCTTCCTCTATCTTCTCCGCCTCAATCTTCTTTCCAACCTCGCGGATGAGCTTTGTAATCTTCATTAGCGTGAGGACCTGGCGGGGATTGAATAAATTATACCATTTAAAGAATCCGTAATTTATAACCCAAATATTTCTAGGATCATAGGGGGCAACCGGCTCAACAGGAACATCCGGATCCCCATTCTCAATCAGCTCCCGCACTTTCTCCTTCGCCTTCAGGAGCCTCCCGTTGTCCTCCTCCGTCGCGGGCTCGAAGACGAGGTCACTGCCGACCTTCTTCATCCTCACGAGCAGCCTCTGCCGCGCGAACCTCTCGTCGCCCTCGTGGTACTTCCGAAGGGCAAACTTCGCGTAGAACTCGAGGTTCCCCTTCGCGCCCTTCTTGTCGAGGTAGTGCCGCCCGTTCTCATCCACGTATTTTATAACGTTCCCGCAGGATAGGCAGGTGAGCTGGCTCTTCCTCGCTTCTATGTTCGCGCTTGGAACCCGGAAGA
Organism: Thermococcus celer Vu 13 = JCM 8558; assembly: GCF_002214365.1. Taxonomy (NCBI): domain Archaea; kingdom Methanobacteriati; phylum Methanobacteriota; class Thermococci; order Thermococcales; family Thermococcaceae; genus Thermococcus; species Thermococcus celer. The sequence continues at coordinate 1,590,714 of NZ_CP014854.1, read as the reverse complement.
CGATCCTATCACCCTCGACCCTGAAGTCATTCTCCCTGAGCTTGCCCGCCGCCACGGCCTCGCGGGCCTTCCTCACGTAAAAATCACCCTCGAAGGTTATCTCCCCCTTCTTGCCGTCCACCTTTGCCCTCGAGACGTTACCGAAGACGTCGTTGAGGTCGATAATCCGTATTTTGATCTTTTCATCGCCGTCCCGCTCGGGCACCATGTAAGCTAATCGCTTGTAGCCCTTACCGTCCTTCACTCTCGCCAGCCAGTGGTTCCCTATAACTGGAGTCCATCTCCCGCAGTGCGGGCACTTCACCTCCCACGTGCCGATGTACACCGCGACATCATCGTCGTAGAGCTCTTTGATTTCAGGGTCGTTCTTCAGCCGCTCGGTTATCCAGCTTCCCCACCTCTCGACGTCCTTCACGAGGGGCTTCCCGAACTTCTTCGGGTACTCGAGGACGGCCTTGAGGAAGACGGAGGTTGTCGGCAGGAGCTCGACGGCGGTAACGTCCAGTCCGAGGCGCAGGGCCTCGAGGGGGATTGAGCCAAAGCCCGCGAAGGGGTCGAGGAGCTTCTTACCGCGGAAGTACTTCTCCCACTCGGGCGGGATCTTTGGGTTAACCTTGTGCGGGGTTTTCTCGTTCAGGCCGATGAGCGTTTTGAACCTATTAGGATCGATGTTCTCGGGCAGGAGCGCACCGGCGATGACTCCTCTCACCCCGATGAGGGGTTTTCTCGTCCAGTAGAAGACCATCTCCCAGTACGGCGGCCTTGCGGGCCCCTTCTCCTTGGCGCTCGCCTCGTTGAGCTCTCGTATGGGAAAATCAGGGCTTTCAGTAAATCTTCTCTCCATGTTATTCACACCCTGATAGTTTAACACGTGACGCAATAAATACCTTTTGATGGCGGACGATACGGGGGTACCGCCCGGGAATATTTTACCGCCGTGGAAATCCCCACAGGGGAATCACGTCGGAACCATGTGCGGGCCCTTGCCCTTCCCCGTCACGACCCCGAAACTGGCATGAGGAGCTTCCCCGTGCCTTTACAGTTCTTACGGAAAACCCTTAAAGGTTCGGGACGAACCGTAACCGGTGGGAAGCATGGGCGGTGACGGGAACATCATCGGGGTAACCTTCCCGGTTCCGAGGGCTTTCCTAAGCAGGATACTCGACGGGGGGAGGAGCGTCTTCGTCAAACCCTCGACGCTCCGACTGAAGCCCGGGATGAAGGTGATCTTCTACGCCTCGCGGGAAGAGCAGGGCTGGCACGGCGAGGCCGAGGTTGAGGACGTAGAGTTCTTCACGAACGTCGGGGAGATAATCGAGAAGTACGGGCCGGAGCTTTTCCTCACCCCTGAGGAGCTCAGGCAATACGAGAGGGACAGGGAGAAGTGGCACTCGCGCGGCAGGAGGCCGAGGCCCTGGATGACCGTCAGACTGAAGAACCTACGGAAGTATCCGCGGGTCGTCAGACCGAAGAGGTTCATCGCCGTTTCCGGTAGATACGTGGGAGAGGACGAGTACGGGGAGATCCTGAGAAAGGCGGGAGTGTGGAGCGTACCGTAAACCCAAGATGCCGATGCATTGCCTCGGTGAACCCAAAAAGAAGGTGGGTCCATGCTCATAGCCCTGATATCCGACGTCCACTCCAATCTCGAGGCCCTGAAGGCCGTCTGGAGGGAGGTAAAGGGCGCCGACGCGATACTTTGCATGGGGGACCTGGTGGGCTACGGCGCCTCCCCAAACGAGGTCGTGGAGTTCATTAAACGGGAGATGGAGAAACGGGTCTTCCTCTGCGTCAGGGGAAACCACGACAACGCGGTGGCCTTCGGCCTCGACTGGGGCTTCAACCCCTACGCGCGGGAAGCCGTGAGGTGGCACCAGCGCGTTATGACCATCGAGAACCTCGAGTTTCTCCGGAGGCTTCCGGTGAGGGGACTCTTCACGGACGATGCCGGGAGGAGCTACCTCCTCATCCATGGCTCACCGCGGGCGCCCCTCGACGAGTACCTCTTCCCCTGGCTTCCCGAGGGCGAGTTCAGGGCCGTTCTGAGCTACATCAGGCAGGATGACCTCCTCGTCGGCCACACCCACGTCCCCATGCTCAAGCTGATCGACGGGAGAAGGATAATCAACCCCGGCGGCGTCGGCCAGCCGAGGGACGGAGACCCGAGGGCGGCCTACGCCATCATCGATACGGAAAAAGAGCCGCCCGAGAACGTCGAGTTCCACCGGGTTGAGTACGACGTCGATTCCGCCGCGGAGAGGATAATGAAAGCGGGGCTTCCGGAGTTTCTGGCGAGGAGGCTATACGAAGGATATTAAAAGGGTCACTCTCCGGGACTCCTGGATTCCCCCAAAATCCGGCTTTTCACCGCCCCTGTTCTCCTGAGCTTGGACTTAACGGCGAGCTTGTTGGAGTCTATTATGATGACCTCGCCAACGCTCTTAACCGCGCTGACCGGAACGAGAAGGAGGCCCTCGTGGTCGGTGACGAATTCGCTCGTGTCGAGATCCTCATCAGGTTCGGCAACTATCACAAGAATATCGCCGGTTTCCTCGTCGAAGCTGAGGTCGTAGACCCATCCGAGCCTTATGCCCGTGTCGGTTATCAGTTCCACATCCCTAAGCTTGGAGGCCATTACCTTGACCATTTTCGCCACCTCTCTGTTTAATCGTGTAGTGCCTTGGGCACCAACGTATAAAACTTTTTCCAAAGGAAAGGGAATCAGAAGGTGTAGTAGTCCGGCCCTCCCTTCTTCTCGACTTTTGACTTCCTGCTCTCCTCGAAGTTCCTGTAGTATTCAACCATGTACGGGGTTATGCTGGGCCGCACCTTCTTCATCGCCTCCTCGAAGTCCCTCCTCGAAACCCTAAGCATATCCAGAAACTCCTCGCTCTCCTCCTCCACCAGCTCCGCGGGGAGCTCCTCCATTATCCTGCGCATGGCCGTCAGGGCCGCTTCCCTCACGAGGGCCTCGATGTCCGCACCGCTGTAGCCTTCCGTCCTCTTGGCCAGCTCGCGGAGGTCAACGTCGTCCGCCAGGGGGACGCGTCTCGTGTGCACCTTGAGTATCTCCAGCCTCGCCTTCTCGTCCGGAGCCGGAACCAGTATCAGCCTGTCGAATCTTCCAGGCCTCAACAGTGCGGGGTCGAGGATGTCCGGTCTGTTGGTCGCGGCTATAACCACCACACCGCTGTTGCGCTCTATGCCGTCCATCTCCGTCAGCAGTTGATTGATGAGTCTGTCCGTGACGCGGTTCATATCGCTCCCCCTGGCCGGCGCTATCGCGTCTATCTCGTCGATGAATATCACCGTCGGCGCCGCCTGCCTCGCCTTCCTGAATATTTCCCTCAGCCTCTTCTCGCTCTCACCGACCCACTTGCTGAGAACCTCGGGCCCGCGGATGCCGATGAAGTTGGCCTCGCTCTCGGTTGCGACGGCTTTGGCCAGGAGCGTTTTACCCGTTCCTGGAGGACCGTAGAGAAGAACCCCCCTCGGCGGTTCGATTCCAAGCCTCTGGAAGGCCTTCGGGTATTTGAGGGGCCATTCAACGGCTTCCCTCAACTCCCTCTTCACTTCTTCGAGGCCGCCAACGTCGTCCCAGTGGACGTTCGGAACCTCGAGCAGGACCTCCCTGAGGGCGCTCGGCTCCACCATCTTGAGCGCCTCGTAGAAATCGGTCTTTCTGACGCGAAGCTCAGCGAGAACCTCGGGGGGAATGCGCTCGTGCTCCGGGTCTATCTTGCCCTCGTTGATGAGCCTCCTGAGAACCACCATGGCCGCCTCCCTGGCGAGGGCCGCGAGGTCCGCACCGACGAACCCGTGGGTCTTGTCGGCTATCTCCTCGAGCATCCCCTCTATCAGCCTGGCCCGAACCTCCGGATAGATCTCGCTCTCGCTCTTAAGGGCCTCCTTGACTTCCTCGTCGCTCTTGGCGGCCTCAACCTTCTTGAGAAGCTTCTCCAGCTTTCCTTTATCGAAACCCTCCCTCTTCATGAGCTCTCTGAGAATCCTGAGAACGGTTGCCTTGTCGTAGTCGGGTTCGAGCGGCATTCCCCTCGTGTGTATCTGGAGGATTTCTTTGCGTCCCTTCTTATCTGGGACACCGACCTCGATCTCCCTGTCGAACCTCCCCGGCCTCCTCAAAGCCGGGTCAAGGGCGTCCGGCCTGTTGGTCGCGGCGATGACTATGACCTTCCCGCGGCTCTTGAGGCCGTCCATCAGCGTGAGTAACTGGGAGACGACCCTCTTTTCAACCTCTCCAACGACCTCTTCCCTCTTTGGTGCTATCGCGTCGATCTCGTCGATGAAGATTATACTTGGGGCGTTCTCCTCCGCCTCTTTGAATATGTCCCTGAGGCGCTCTTCGCTTTCCCCGTAGAACTTGCTCATTATCTCGGGTCCGTTGATGGCTATGAAGTGGGCGTTAGCCTCGTTCGCGACTGCCTTGGCTAAGAGCGTCTTACCCGTTCCAGGCGGACCGTAGAGGAGCACCCCCTTCGGCGGCTCTATTCCAAGGCGCTCGAAGAGCTCGGGATGTTTCAGGGGTAACTCCACCATCTCGCGGATCTTTTGAATGGCCTCCTTGAGGCCGCCGATGTCCTCGTAGGTGACCTCCGGAATTGCCTCCTCACGAACCTCGACCGCCTGGGGGAGAACCTCCACCTCTGTGTTATAGGTTATCTGGACTATGCCCTTTGGAACCGTGTTGACGACGACGAACTTGAGCTCTCCGAAGCCGAGGGGCATCGTCTCAAAGAGACCCCTGAGCAGCTCATCGAAGGGTGAACCACCGTAGTAACCCTCGTTTCTGCCGCTCGCCACCACCAGGTCGCCTTTCACGACGGGCCTGCCCAGGAGGTTTCCCTTGACCATGTCGCCGGGTATCTGAATGAAGACGCCCTTCTGGGCGGGAGCCAGGGTTACCTTCTTAGCCTCCTGCACCTCCGCCTTGGAGACCGCTACGTAGTCCCCTATGCTAACGCCTGCGTTTCTCCTTATGTAACCGTCCATGCGGATGATGTCGAGTCCCCTGTCGTCGGGATGCGCGTTGGCCACTATGGCGGCCGTGGTTCTCTCCCCGGTAAGCCTGACTATGTCCCCCGCCTCAACTCCGAGTTGCTTCTGGTACTTCCTATCGAACCTGACTATCCCCCTTCCAACGTCCCTCTTCAGGGCCTCCGCAACGCGGAGCTTTATCTCCTCAAGCTTCTCGTTATCCTTACCAAAAATCATCTTAACCCCTCCTTTGCTTTTTTATGGCCTCTTCGAGCGTTAAATTGCCGAGGGCCACCTCACGAGCGAGCTTTGATGATATGGTGATGTTACCACTTATCTCCCTGCTCCGCCTCTTTATATGCTCTATCTCACGTTTCGTGGGTTCCCTCTCCTCTATGAGCTCACCGATACGGACCCGCTTTCCCTCCCGCAGCCCTATGTTTATCGCCGCCACGATGTCCTGAACCCGGGAGACCTCGGTTCCCCCTACCTTGGGGGTGGTTCCCGACTCGTTCACGACGATTACGGGGTAATCGTACCCCAGCAGGTTCGCGAGGGCCTTCAGGGTGAGGGCCCTCTGCCTCCTCGCACCGTGGCCTATCTTGATCCAGGCCCCCGGGTACTTCTCCAGCAGTTCCAGGATCACCCCAACGTCCCTCGGGTCGTTAAGGCGATGAACCTCAAGCACACGGTTATCGGCGACGACGCTCAGGCCCGGTCTCTCCCCGGGGTCAATGGCTATGTAAACCCTTTTAAACCTCTCCCTCTCTTCGAGTCTGGCCAGGAGTTCGTCTATGAAGTTCTCGTCCCTAACGACGACCTTAACGGGGAAATCCACCCTCTCGTAATCCTTCTCGCCCGTTAGAACCACCTCAACGTCGAGGGGTATCCTCTCCCCAACCCTGAGGCTGTGAAAGGGTATGCGGTATTCCCTCAGAACCTTCGTCGCCAGGTAGTAAACCCGGGCGTCGCCCGTTACTATCGCCACCCTCATGTTTTCCGATACGTCTTCACAATTAAAAACCTTTCCAACCGGTTTAATCAAAGATCCTGGGCGGAGGTACCGCCAACTCCCTGGAAAAAAGTTTATGGGCTATTATGGGGGAGCAGGAGGATTGGGAGGGAGCCCCCCAGGAAAAAGAAACGAGAGGATGAGTTCGAGGAAGAACTCGAGGAGGAGGTGTGGGAGCTCGAAGATGAAGACTGGGACTGGGAGGAAGAGGAGGGGTGGTGAGGTTTTGGTAAACATCCACGCTTACGCAACCCATTTATAGAACCGTCTTCTATTTTCTTCCGGTGATAGAATGGCGTTCCTGAAGGTCGTTCCCCTCGAGAAAGCCCGTGAAGTGATAGCCTCTTTCCCGCTGAAACCCGAGATCGAGGTGGTTCCGTTGAGCGAGGCACTCGGCCGGGTTCTGGCCGAGGACGTAACGTCCCCCATCGACGTCCCCCCCTTCGACAGGGCAAAGGTCGACGGCTACGCGGTGAGGGCGGAAGACACGTTCATGGCGAGCGAGAGCGAGCCGGTGCGGTTGAGGGTCGTGGGGGAGATAAACGCCGGTGATATCCCCTCGCTGGAGCTCAAACCGGGCGAGTGCGTTTACATCTCCACTGGCGCCCCCCTGCCTGAGGGCGCGGATGCCGTGATCCAGTTCGAGGACGTGGAGAGGGAAGGAGACGAGATCATCATCTACAAGCCGGCCTACCCGACCCTCGGCGTCATGAAGGCCGGGGCTGACATTCCAAAGGGTAAGACCATTCTCAAACGCGGAACGAGACTGACGTTCAAGGACACGGCGCTCCTCTCGGCGGTGGGAACGGCGGAGGTGCCCGTCTTCAGGAGGCCGAAGGTTGCCGTGATAAGCACTGGGAACGAGGTCGTCCTTCCTGGAGAGGTGCTGAGGCCTGGAAAGATATACGACATAAACGGGAGGGCGATAACCGACGCCATCAGGGAGCTCGGCGGGGAGGCCGTCTTCCTGGGTATCGCGGGGGACAATCGGGAAAGCCTCAGGGGGCTCATCGAGAAGGGAATAGAGTGCTGCGACATCGTTCTCCTGAGCGGAGGCGCGAGCGGCGGAATAAGGGACCTCACCACCTCAATAATCGATGAGCTCGGCGAGGTTAAGGTCCACGGAATAGCGATCCAGCCCGGCAAGCCGACGGTTATAGGGGTGATAAACGGAAAACCAATCTTCGGCCTGCCGGGTTACCCGACGAGCTGTCTGACCAACTTCACGTTGCTCGTTGCGCCCCTCCTGCGGAGGCTCCTCGGGAGGGAGAGCGAGGTCAGGAAGGTCAGGAAAAGGCTCGCCCACAAGGTCTTCTCGGTCAAGGGAAGGCGCCAGTTCCTGCCCGTCAGGATAGAGGGCGAGAAGGCGGTTCCCATCCTTAAGGGGAGCGGGGCGGTAACGAGCTTCGTCGACGCGGACGGCTTCATCGAGGTTCCCGAGAACGTGGAGATACTCGAGGCGGACGAGGAGGTCGAGGTCACCTTCTTCGGTTGATCTCGTCGTCCTTCCAAAACCCCCATCAAAACCTTTTTTAAACTCCTGAACCTTCTTTCCTCGGGTGTTGAAGATGCTGGACATAAAGCTCATCCGCGAAAATCCTGACCTCGTAAAGGGCGACCTCATAAAGAGAGGCGAAATAGAGAAGCTCAAATGGGTGGACGAGATTCTGGAGCTCGATGCGAAGTGGCGCGAGAACCTGAAGAAAATCAATCAGCTTAGGAAGGAGCGCAACCAGCTCGCCGTTCAGATAGGCAAGCGCAAGAAGGCCGGAGAGCCGATAGACGACCTCCTCGCGAGGAGCAACGAGATAGTTAGGGGAATAGAGGCGCTCGAGAGGGAAGTAGATGAGCTGAGGAAGAGGATAGACTACTACCTCTGGCGGTTACCGAACATCACCCACGAGAGCGTTCCCGTGGGCAAGGACGACACCGAGAACGTCCCGGTAAGGTTCTGGGGGAAAGCTAAGGTCTGGGAGGGCTTCCTCGAGAGCTTCAAGGAGCAGAGCCTCGGGAAGATGGATTACGAGCTCCTGAGCTGGAAACCGAGGCTCCACGTTGACATGCTTGAGCTTTTGAAGGGGGCGGACCTCGAGAGGGCCGCGAAGGTCAGCGGGGCGCGCTTCTACTACCTCATGAACGAGCTCGTCATCCTCGACCTGGCCCTGATCCGCTTCGCCCTCGACAGGCTCATTGAGAAGGGCTTTACCCCCGTCGTTCCCCCCTACATGGTGCGCAGGTTCGTGGAGGAGGGCGTCACGAGCTTCGACGACTTCGAGGACGTCATCTACAAGGTCGAGGGGGAGGACCTCTACCTCATCCCGACGGCCGAGCACCCGCTCGCGGGACTTCACGCCAACGAGATACTCGATGGAAAGGACCTGCCGCTCCTCTACGTCGGCGTGAGCCCCTGCTTCAGGAAGGAGGCCGGGACCGCCGGAAAGGACACCAAGGGAATCTTCCGCGTCCACCAGTTCCACAAGGTCGAGCAGTTCGTGTACTCCCGCCCCGAGGAGAGCTGGGAGTGGCACGAGAGGATAATAGCCAACGCAGAGGAGATATTCCGGGAGCTTGAGATCCCATACAGGGTCGTCAACATCTGCACCGGCGACCTCGGCTACGTCGCGGCAAAGAAGTACGACATCGAGGCCTGGATGGCGGGTCAGGGCAAGTTCAGGGAGGTCGTGAGCGCGAGCAACTGCACGGAGTGGCAGGCGAGGCGCCTGAACATCCGCTACCGCGACAGGACGAACGAGAAGCCGAAGTTCGTCCACACGCTCAACTCGACGGCCATAGCCACCTCAAGGGCCATTGTGGCGATACTCGAGAACTTCCAGACGGAGGAAGGTATCGTAAAGCTCCCGAAGGTTCTGTGGAAGTACACGGGCTTCAAGGAGATACTGCCGGCGAACATGAAGGAGCGCTGCTGCGCGGATTGACTCCTTCCCCTCCTCTTTTGAGCTTCCGAGTTCTTGTACCGTATGCAGTCCGTGAGTTTATAAAGGAGTGAACTACTTGTAGTCCGTTGGTTTATAAAAAAATGGACTATGTATAGTCCAAATATTTATAAGGTAATGAACCATACGTAGTCCGTGATTGCGATGATCGAAAGGGGAACGTGGGCCGAAGTACTCCTCGATTACCGCTCCCTGCCCTTCGAGGGAATAAAGCGCGAGGTGGAGGTTAAGGTTCCCAACACCCGGATGGCGGTGGCGATAATCGGACCGAGGAGGGCGGGGAAGACGTATCTGATGCGCCAGCTCATGGAGGAACTCAAATCTGAGGGGGTCAGGGAGGAGGATATAGCCTACGTAAACCTCGAGGATCCGCGGCTCGTCGGAGCTTCCCTCAAGGACCTGATGACCCTTCTCGACATCGTAAGGGATATGGGCGGTGGGAAACTTCATCTCTTCCTCGACGAGGTTCAGGTCGTTGAGGGGTGGGAGCGCTTCGTCCGCTACCTCCTCGATATGGGACATCGCGTCTTCGTCTCCGGTTCGTCCGCAAAGCTTCTTTCGAAGGAGATAGCGACCCAGCTCAGGGGACGTTCCGTGACCGTCAGCGTTTTCCCGTTCTCCTTCCCCGAGTTCCTGAGGGCGAGGGGATTCCGGGTTAAGAGATACCTCTCGAGTGAGGAGAAGGCGGGACTCAGGGCCCTCCTCGACGAGTACCTCGAATGGGGGGGCTATCCAGAGGTCGTGCTCAACCCGCACATGAGGGCAGAGGTTCTTCGGGGAATCCTCGAACTCGCCATCTACCGCGATATCGTGGAACGGTGGGAGGTCCGGAACCTCCGCGCCCTGAGGCTCCTCCTTAAGATCCTCGCCCGCTCGAGCCACCTAACCCTCAATAGAACGTACTCAACGATGAAGAGCCTCGGGATCTCGGTCGGTAAAACGACCATCGGGGATTACCTCGAGTACCTGGGCGACGCCTTCATCCTCCACCGCCTTCCGCCCCGCGTGAAATCCTACAAAAAGGCCGAACTGCTCGGCTTCAAGCCCTACCTCGTGGACAACGGCCTCCTGAGGGTTCTGGGGGTGAAGGACAGGGGTCGCCTGATCGAGAACCTCGTAATGGTCGAGCTCCTCAGGAGGGGCTTTGAACCGGGGGAGGATCTGTTTTACGTCCCCGGCGACGGCTGGGAGGTCGATTTCCTGGCTGGGGACGAGCTGATTCAGGTCAGCTACGAACTCCACCCCCTAAACAGGGAGCGCGAGCTCAGGGCCCTCGCGGAGGCCACAAAGAGAATCAAAGCCAAGGAGCTCACCCTCGTGACCTTCGCCAATGAGGGAACCATCACGTTGAAGGGCAGGACAATAGAGGTCGTCCCGCTCCACGACTGGCTCCTCCGCTAAATCCCCCCGCGCTCCCTCACCTTCCTCCTGACGTTCGGGTCGCGGTCGGCTATGGCCTTCAGCGCCTCCTCGAAGCCCATCCAATCCGGGACTTCCTCGTTGATGTATATCCCGGTTCTCCCGATGCTGTCCCGCCTCGTGAGGACGTGGACGCGTTCCCTGACGATGTCCACGCTCACTCCGAGGATTTTCGCCACCTCGCTCTCCCTCCCAATCACTTCCCTCTCGACGTGTCCTCTCTCGGTGGGGACAATGAGGATTAACTTTTTGTTAACGCCCGGAACGCGCCTCTTAGCCCTCACCTCGCTGATGCCAACCGCCCCGCCCCAGCGGTAGAACTCGAGTTCCCTGTCCGTGGGCTCTATCAGCGGGAACGTGACCGTCGTCTCCTCGTCCACCTCGATGATGCCCTTGATCAGGTGCCACGGCGTCGCCATGACTATCCTCCGTCTCGTGATGAGCCCCTCGAGGGCGAGCTCGATGAGGTAGGCGGGAACCCGGTAGGGAATGAAGATGTCCACGTCGCTGTCCCGCCGAACGTCCCCCCTGGCGACGCTACCGTAGAGCCAGGGATCGAACTGAGCGAGCCTTTCCATTATCCCCAGGGCTTTCTCCCGCTTTTCCCTGAGGTAGCGCCACCTCTTCGGCGAATAGATTACTTCCCTCTCGTCCCAGATCCGAACGACCTTTTCCCTTGGCATCGAGATAGGTTTAACCGGAACTTTTAAAGCCCTACCGATAGCGTTTTATATGGCCTTAACCAGTTTCGGGTGGTGAAAGAGATGCCCGTCCTTGGATTCAACGTGACGAAGATAGAGCTCGAGAAGGTTACCCTCGCGGTGCCTCAGGGCCAGATAGAGGTAAAACTCTCCCCCAAAGTGAAGGAGATGCGCCTCGGGGAGATGCGCACTCCCACGGGGAAGATAAACGGAATAGAGATACTCTTCAGGTACGAGATCGACTACAACCCCAAGATCGCCCAGGGTGCGATTGAGGGGGCGATACTCTACCTGCCCCCACAGAAGGAGAAGATCGACGAGATACTCAACCTATGGGAAGAGGAGAAAAAGATGGACTCCATGACCTTCGCGGAGGTCGTCAACTTCATAACCAAGGAGATCTCGCCGGTTCTCATGATGATGGCCAAGGAGATGCGCCTTCCCTACCACGTGCCGCTTCCGAGGGTCGAGGTAAGGAGGCAGTGAACCTCCACAGGTCATTTATTTCATTGTTTTAAGGCTGGTATATTCCCTCGGCCTCGTGAATTTTCTCCAGGGCCTCCTCGAGTCCAGCTCTCAGCATGGTGTTTTCCGCCAGCTCAAGCCCCCGTGGGTAGGCTTTCCTGGAGAGGTAGTACTCGATGGCCTCTACATCCTCCAGAACCTTCTCCGACTCTTTTGTGGCGGCGTAATATTTGAGAACCGCGCCGCGCACCCTGACGCGGAACCTCAGGCCGCTCTTGATGTCCAGAACGCTCTTGTATGCCTTCATGGCATCCTCCAGTTTTCCTATCCCGATGAGGGCCTCCGCGAGTTCCATGAGCTTCTCCGCCGTTTTCTCATCGTCCCCCCTGGCCCTGTAGGAGCTCACCACCTGGTAGAGCATCCTCGTGGTGTTGAGGCCGATTAACTTGGCCCTGCCGAAGTTCTTGGAGAGGAGATAGGCGTACTGGGCCTTCACGAGGGCACTGGTTGTCCCGTCAAGGTCTCCCTGAGAGTAGAAGATCTTGCTGGCCTTCTCGAAGTTTTTAGCAGCTGTGTCCATCATCTCGATGAAGTGAACATCGTAACCGAATATCGTGTGAATGAAACTGGCGAGCCGATAAAAGGCCTCCGCGGCCCCCAGGAGGTCGTTGTTCTCCAGCTTGGTCTCCGCGACCCTGCCGTAGAGGCTTATCAACGTCTCGGCGAGCCTTCTGTACGACTCGATATCGTTTATGGCCCGGTAATAACGGTACGCGGACTCATAGGCCCTTATGGCCATTGGGATGTCCTCGTTTTCCCTGTAGGAATCGCCGAGGTCCTCGTAAATACCCGCGAACTCCTTTGTGTATTTCATCAGGTTCCCCTTGTCGTTGAGTGTAACAAAAACCTCGAGAACGTTCGAGCAGTACTCATCGAGGACATCGATGTCAACCTCCGGGCGGGACACGTGCTCTTCTATGAGGTCGATGTACAGGTAGGCGGCCTTGAGGAGAGGCGGCCGGGCCTTGTCAACGTCGTTTGTCTTTTCAAGTAGAAGGTACCCGAGGTATTTATACAGTCTCGCGGCGTCCCGAATTTTACCCTCTCTCTCATAACCCCTTGCGGCGCGAAGAACCAGTTTAAGACCGTCCTTAACTTTTCCTTCGTTAATCTTCCTGAAGGCAAGCTCCTCAAGCTCCTCCGGCCCCTCCAGGCCTATGTCCGGTGACAAATTTCCCACCCCACATGATTCGAGTCAGGATTCCTTACCAACTTTAGGGGCCCGGGATATTTAAGCGTTGTCTATGCCCGAACTATCCTGTACCCGGCCGCCTTCTTCAGCCGGTTCATAACTGCGAGGCCGAGGCCCCTCTCCTCAACCCCCTCCGCGATTATCACGTCCACCCCGCGCTTATCAAGCTCCCTGAGGGCCTTGAACAGGTTTCTGGCCACTTCCCTCTCCGTCTTACCGAGGTGGAAGAACTCGTCGGCATCGTGGGTCTCCGTGGCCATGACGCCGACGCGCAGGCCCTTTGAACGGTACTCCTCAACGAGTTCCCCTATCTTTCGCCTCACCTTCTCCCTCGCCCCTTCAACCACCACAACCTGGGCGCTGGGGGAGTAATGCCTGTACTTCATGCCCGGTGAGCGGGCCACGTCAACGGGCTTCCCTTCAACCGCGGGGTGCACCTCCACCCCTCCTACGACCTTCTCTATCTCCTCCAGTGGGAGACCTCCGGGCCTCAGCAGCGTCGGCCTCTCCGAGCTCAGATCAAGGACGGTCGACTCAACGCCTATCTCGGTTTCACCCCCGTCTATTATGCACGCTATCCGCCCGTAGAAGTCGTCCACCACGTGCTCCGCCAGCGTCGGGCTGGGCTTCCCGCTCACGTTCGCCGAGGGTGCCGCTATCGGGGTGCTGGCCCTTATCAGGGAGAGAGCTATCGGGTGGGCGGGCATTCTAACCGCGACCGTGTCGAGGCCGCCGGTGGTGACGTCCGGAACGTCTTCCCCCTTCGGCAGAACGAGGGTTAAAGGTCCGGGCCAGAACCTCTCGGCCAATAGCCTCGCCTCCGGCGGTACCTCCCGGGCGATCCTCTCGAGGTCGTCCAATCTCGCTATGTGGATTATCAGCGGGTTGTCCGCTGGTCTTTTCTTGGCCTCGAAGATTTTTCTAACCGCTTTTTCGTTGAGCGCATCCGCGCCGAGGCCGTACACCGTTTCGGTTGGAAACGCAACGAGCTCTCCCCGAAGTATGAACCTCGCGGCTATCCTTATCTTCTCCTCGTCCACCCCGTCCCGCATGTTGATTACAACCGTCATCCTCTCACCCGAAGCGAGGGGCTAAAAACCTGTTAAAAAGCTATCTCAAAAGGGATTCGTAGACCGCCTCGACTTCTTTAGCGACGGTTTCCCACGAGTAAGCCGAGGCCACCTCTCTCCCCATCCTTCCCGCCTTCGCGTTTTCCTTCGGTTCGAGGAGCCTCTTAACTGCCCCCACGAGTTCGTCAAAGTCCCCGAAGGTCAGGCCGTTCTTGCCCTCGCGTACGAGCTCTGGTATCGCGCTGACCCTCCTCCCGACGGCCGGGACGCCGAGGGAGTTGGCCTCGAGGACGACCAGCCCGAAGCCTTCCCTCCTGGACGGGAGAACCAGGAGCTTGCTCCTTGAGAGTATCGTCCCGACGTCGTGCCTGTAGCCCGTGAACCGGACGTTGGGCGGGGCGAGGGATTGAAGCTTCCGTTTGAGGGGGCCCTCTCCTACCACGAGGAACTTCTCCCCGGGAAACACGCGCGCCAGCTCCACGAAGGTCTCGGGCCCCTTGTAGTCGCGGAGGGCTCCTATGTAAGTTATGTACTCCCTCTTGCCCTTTTCTTCCTCGAGCGGTCTGACGCCGTTGGGTATGACTTTAACGGACGGGGCCCCGAGCGAGAGGGCCTTCCGGGCCAGCCAGTGGCTGACGGCTATGACCGCGTCCGCCTCGAGGAGGCTTTTCTTCACGTAGAACCTACCAAGGGTTAGCTCGGCCGTGTGCTCGAGGTCGCTGCCGTGGGCGGTTACGACGAGGGGCAGGCCCGTTTTCCCCTTCGCCAGAACGCCGGCGAAGCTCGTCGTGCCGACGAAGTGGGCGTGGATAAGGTCGAAATTGAACCTTCTGTGAAGTTCCGCTATCCTCTTTGACCCGAGGAAGGCGAAGCCCGTCCCCCTCAGGCCGTAAACGGGAGGAACGCGAACCGTGTGCACGAACTCCCTCTCAAAGTCCCTCGGTCTCACCGGCCCGTAGGTCAGGACGTGAACCTCGTGCCTCTTCCTCAGTTCCCTGACGAGGTTGTCCAGGTGATTCGCGACCCCACCACCGTGCGGCGGGTAGTGTCCTACCATCAGAATCCTCATCTTAACCGGAGAAAATTGGGGGGGACGTTAAAAAGGCTTATGGTCTTCCCCCTTTTCTTCCCGCGTTTCCGCCACCATAGGAGGTTTTACCCGTTCTCAAAGCCTTCATCCCGTGTCTGATGCGGGGTATGATGTCGTTGAGCAGGAGGGAGTACTGGCCCCTGCTGAGCGCCTTTTCGGCCTGGGCGATGAGGGATTCCAGCTCGCTTACATCGTAGCCCTTTCCCCTGAGGACATTCACCATTATCTCCAGCCTGTGTATCTCGATTTCAAGCCGCATTCTTACGGATCCCTGGTACACGGTTCTCATCTCGCTGTAGGCGCGGGATATGACGAAGTCCGCGTTGAAATCCGCGACCACCGCGAGTCTGTACGCCTCGGAGTATTCGCCGGAATTGTAGGCGTCCCACGCCATCTGGAGGGCTTCCTTAGCCCTCTCAAGCCTCTTTATCGCGGCGGGTACCTGCAGTCCATCGAGGAGTTCCCCGGCACGCTCGGTTTTGTTCTGGACGCTGAGGAGGAGGGCGTGAACCTCATCCCCCTCGGGGGAGAAGGTGAGGATCCTCTCCTCGTAGCCTGAGAAACGTGACCTCATCCAGTCCCCCAGCTTATCCCTGTTGAGGGGGAACGCGGTCCCCCCCATGCCCAGATGGGTGGCCAGGTACCTGACCTCCACTATGCCTCTGAAGCCTTCCAGCGCCGCCATCGTCAGGTTTTCCTTCCCCTCGTCGGTGAGGACGAGGATCGGCTTCCCCTCGAATCCCTGGGGATCCAGCTTCATGGCCTCGAGGTATTTCTCCATGGCGAGGACATCCCGGCCGTTGGAGAGGACGACCGTTTTTATTTCGCCGAACACCGCCGGAAACTCGTCCCTGAGCCCCTCTATCACCGCGAGGTTCGTTTCGTACCTCGTCTCGCCGTACCAGCGTTCGTACGGGATCCCAAATTCCTCCAGGTCCTCCGTGTACTCCTCGGGAACGGCAACGGGGCCCCCGATTATTATGACCCTGTCCGGGTCGATGCTGAGGATCTCGGCGCTCGCCGCGGGATCGTACGTACCCCACGGGCTCACGATTAGTTGGGCCCCGAGGAGGTCCGCCACGTTTTGGGCGACCGCTGAATCGGCCTCGTTGTCGCTCACGAGGATGACCAGTTTCATCCCGCCGCTCGCGCCCCCGAGGGGAACTCCCCCGAGCATGAACATGAAACCAATGATGATTACGAGCCCCTTTTTCAGTATCACGCTCTCCCACCTGCTTTCGTATTGGGAAAAGCCTTATTTAAGGCTTTTTCACGCAATCGTTCGTCCCGGTTTGACCCGAAGGGTGAGGATGAGATGGAAAGGCCCCTGTTTCCCGGGGAGGATTAACGGACGTTCAGAACCGTTTACCCGCGTTTAAAGACCCCGTTGAAGACCCGTTGGGTGTACTCACTCAGGCTGAGGCCCTCGGCTTTGGCCAGCCTCTCGAGGAGCCTCTGGGAACGACTGCCGTACTGGGCGGCCTTCTTCCCGCGCTCCGCTATCTCCCTGGGCAGTCCGAGGTCAACGGCGACCTTCCGCAGGATGGCCTTTCTTACGCCCTCCCCTATCTTCGAGCCAAGGGGCGTTCCCAGCGCGACGGAAACCACGGATAGGTCGAGGAACGGAACCCTGACCTCGACCGAGTTGAGCATGGCTATCTTGTCGTCCCTCGCGAGGTTCCTCTCCCCGAGCTCGAGGAGGTCCCTCTCCATCAACCCGGGGTTTTCAAGGTACTTCGCGTAGCCCCCGAAGAGCTCATCGGCCCCCTGGCCGCTCAGGAGTAGCCTGCATCCATCCTCCCTCGCAAGTCCCGTGGCGAAGTAGAGGGGAAGCCCTATCGCGAGGTTCATCGGATTGGGCTCCTCTATGGCGAAGATCACCTCTGGAACCGCGTCGCGGACGTCGTCCACATCGAAGACCCGCTCTTTGAGCGGAAGTCCCAGGAGCTCACTGACCTTTCGCGCCCACTCGAGGTCGGGACTGCCCTCGGCCCCCGCGGTGTAGAGGGTAACGTCGGAGTAGCGGGAGGCGAGGAGGGCAATGATGGAGCTGTCCAGCCCCCCTGAGAAGAGGATGCCTGTTCTCCTTCCAGTCCTGACCTTGACCGCGTGCGTTAATACGTTCGCAAGGGCGCGCCTCGCCCTCTCCGGCCTCAGGCTTTTCCTCAGCTCCGTGATCGTGAAGACCTTTCTCTTTTCAACGCCCCCGCGCGAGATCACGACGAGTTCTCCCGGGTTAACAGGAACCGCTTCCTCCCCTATCGCCCAAAGGACCTTCCTCTCGGAGGCAAAGAAACCCCTGGGGGAGTAGTAGAGGGGCCTAACGCCCACGGGGTCACGGAACAGGTATATCCTCCCCCCGTCGCTGAGGGCCACCGCGTAGTCCCCCTCGAGCATCGTCATGGCCTTTCTCACGGCCCGCCAGATGTTTAACCCGCCCTCGAGGAGGTACTCAAGGAGCCTCAGGATAACCTCGCTGTCGACGTCGGTCTCGAAGGACACCCCCTTTCCCTCGAGGTAGTTCCTGAGGTGAGAATAATTGTAGATCTCACCGTTGTGGGCGAGGGTTAGTTCGTTGTGGAAGGGCTGGGTGTAGGCGGGAGAGCCGGTCATCGCCAGCCTGCACTGGAGGAGGCCGATGTTCCCCTCGGGGATCTCATCAACCCTCGAGAAGTCGTCCGATTTCATAATTCCCTCGTTCGTCCACACGCCAAAGGAGTCCGGCCCCCGGTGTTTTCCGGCCAGTATCATCCTCACGAACTTTTCTTTGAGGTTCTCACCGACTCCTCCCGCTATCAGGCACATGCTCCCACCACCGGGACTTGGAGGTACGAAGCCAAAAAGGCTTCCCCTTATCCCCTGAAAGCGTTTTCAGGATGTTTTTGAGAAACTGAAAGCCAGTCCAGAAATCGCGGCGGAGATTGAATCAGGTCAAATCGCCGCAGTTGCAGTAGTGCTCATAGCTTAGAGTCTCGAGGTCGTCAAAGCCCTCCCCCGTCCGGGCGGAGACGTAGAGGATCCTCGTGGGCGGTGCCAGCTCCGGGAGCACCGAGCACATTCTGTGGGCGAGGAGGCCCTGCATCGAGGGCTCAAGCCTTAACCGGGAGTTCAGGTAATCGAGATCGTCGAGGTATTTCCTGTAGTCCTCGAGCCTCTCCACGGTGTCGACCTTGCTCATGGCGGGAACGGTCGTGGTTCCGAGGCGCAGTTCTATCATCAGACCAAAGAAGCGGACGAAGCAGAAATCCTCCGGTTTCCTCAGGATATCCGGGCTGAAGAGGTAGACCGTCAGCGGCTCGGGGAGGTTCTCCATCAGCCTCACACCGAACTCGTGGAAGAGAAACGTCTCCATCTGGCCGGGCGTGTCGAGGAGAACGTAGTCCCTCTCATCCTCCAACTTCAGGATCTCGGTGAGATAGGCGGAAACCTTCGGGAGGAGGCGGTCGTAGCTCTCCACTATCGCCCCGTTGGGGCCGTAACCTTCCTCCATGAGCTCCCACGCCGTTACGTCCCTCCGGACATCGACGTCCGGCCTGTACGGCAGTTTCCTCACGCCGGTATCGAGGTTTGCGTAGGCAACCGAGTGGCCGTTCTCCTTGAGGTACCTCCCAAAAGCCGCCGTAAGGGTCGTCTTACCGCTCCCGGCGGTTCCCACAAAGGCCACTATCATTGCATCACCCTTGCCTTGAGGCCTGATATCTTGGATATCCTCTCCGCGAGCTCCATGAAGGCCTTTGCACCCTCCGATTTCGGTTTGTACTCCACCACCGGAACCCCCTCGAGGGTGGCCTCCCTCACCACGGGATCCTCCGGGATAACCGCCAGCAGGGGTACCTCCATGACCTCCTCTGCCACCTCGGGGGTGATCTCTGCCTCGCTTATACCAAGGCGATTGAAGACGAAGCCCAGAATCGCCAGGCCCGCCTTTTTCAGGACCACGCCGACCTTCATGGTGTCTGTGACGCACGGGATCTCGGGGGTCGTAACGAGGAGAACCTCCTCCCCGCTCAGCATCGCGTTCATGGCGTCCATCTGAAGGCCGGCCGGGCAGTCTATGAGAACGAAGTCGAACTTATCCTTGAGCCCCTTTATCGTTCCAGGGAGCCCCCTGGGATCCGCCCTTATCACGTGTTCCCAGTCTATGGCGGCTGGGACGAGGTAAACGTTATCGTAGGTGGTGGCGTACACCGCATCGCTGATCTCGGCCCTTCCCGCGAGGACGTCGTGTATGGTCGTCTCGGCGTCGTCTACTCCCATGACGAGGCTCAGGTTGGCCATGGTTAGGTCGGCGTCAACGGCGCAGACGCGATAGCCCATCTTTCCGAGGGCGACCGAGAGGTTGGCCGTCGTCGTGGTCTTTCCGGTGCCACCCTTGCCGCTTGCTATGGAGATGAGCCTACCCATTCTCTCCCCCCACTTATCCTTCGGCTAAACCTTTATGAACCTTTAGTCGTAGCATCCCTGAATAACGATGGAGAGCTGAATCTTCTGAGGTGAGAGAGATGAGGGTATTCGTTGTGGATACGAGCGTGATAGTTGACGGAAGGCTCACCCAGTTCCTCGCGGGCCTCGAGGAGAAGGTCAGGGTCATCGTGCCCGAGGCGGTAGTGGCGGAGATAGAGCATCAGGCCAACGAGGGGAAGGCGATAGGCCACGTAGGGCTTGAAGAGCTCAAAAAACTCCGGGAGATGGCCAACGAAGGCAGGATAATCCTGGAGTTTTACGGTGGAAGACCGGAGCTCTGGCAGATAAGGCGGGCCAAGGCGGGAGAGATAGACCACATGGTCCGTGAGATAGCCGGGGAACTCGGTGCCACGCTGGTAACCGGCGACAGGGTGCAGAGGGACGTGGCCGTGGCCAAGGGCATCGACGTTATCTACCTGACCGCTAAGAAGGAGGTCAAGCACCGCCTCGAGGACTTCTTCGACGGGACGACTATGAGCGTCCACCTGAAGGCCGGCTTAAGGCCGCTGGCGAAGAAGGGGAAACCCGGGGAGTGGCGGCTCGTCCCGGTGGGGGAGGAGGCTCTAACGGACAAAGAACTCGAGGACATAGCGGACGACATAGTCGAGAGGGCGAAGCGCGACCCCGAGAGCTTCATAGAACTCGACGAGCCGGGTGCGACCGTCGTCCAGCTCAGAAACTACCGCATAGTCATAGCCAAACCGCCCTTTGCGGACAGGATAGAGATAACGGCCGTCAGACCCGTTAAAAAACTGAGCATGGAGGACTACGACCTCAGCGAGAAGCTGTTGGAGAGGCTCAAGGACAGGGCCCAGGGCATCCTCATAGCCGGCGCCCCCGGTGAGGGGAAGACGACCTTCGCCCAGGCGTTGGCCGAGTGGTACGCCGGC
The DNA here is from genome assembly GCF_002214365.1 of Thermococcus celer Vu 13 = JCM 8558. Taxonomy (NCBI): domain Archaea; kingdom Methanobacteriati; phylum Methanobacteriota; class Thermococci; order Thermococcales; family Thermococcaceae; genus Thermococcus; species Thermococcus celer. Next base: position 1,570,402 of record NZ_CP014854.1, on the reverse strand, counting down.
ATGGGAAGGATCGTCAAGACGATGGAGAAGCCGCGCGACCTTCAGGTCGGCGAGGAGATAACCCAGTACACCGCCCTTGGCGGCAAGATGGAGAAGACGGGGGACATACTCCTCCTTGTGAGGCCGGACTACACGATATTCGACGAGATGAGGAAGACCAGCGACTTCAAGATATACGCCGACCTCCGCCTTGCGGGCGTTGGAATGGTCGGTGTAGTCCACGCCACGAAGCCCATCGACGCGGTTCAGCGCTTCATCGGCAGGGTAGAGCTCGGGATGATACCCCAGATAGTCGACACCGTCATATTCATCAAGGCCGGAAGGGTGGCCAAGGTTCTTACCCTCGAGTACCTCGTCAAGGTGCCCAGCGGCATGAGGGAGGAAGATCTGGCGAGGCCCGTCATAGAGGTGCGCGATTTCGAGACCGGCGAGCTGGAGTACGAGATTTACACCTACGGTGAGGAGGTAAGCGTCGTCCCCGTGAAGAGGGAGGAGAAGGCTCCGGCGCTTAAGCTCGCCGAGAAGAGGCTCAAACAGGAGATAAAGAAGTTCCTGCCGGACGTTTACACGGAGGTCGAGATAGCCAGCCCGCACAAGGCTATAGTCTACGCCGACGAGTTCGACATCCCGGCGATAATCGGCAAGAAGGGGAAGAGGATAACCGACCTCGAGAAGAGAATAGGGATAAGCATCGACGTCAAGAGCTTCGCCGAGCGGGAGGCCGAGAAACCGAAGGAGAGACTCCCGGTCGAGGTCGAGGAGAAGAAGAAGACGATAGTGCTGAGGGTCCCGTCCGACTACGCGAAGACCCCCCTGAAGTTCTACGGCGGGGAGGAGTACGTCTTCACGGCAACGCCGAGCAAGAAGGGCCTCGTCAAGGTGAGCAAGAGCACGCCCATCGGAAAGGAACTAAAGAGGCTCCTCGAGGCGGGAATACCCATCTGGGCGACCGCCTGAGAAAACTTTTTATGGTCCGCTTTCTTCTTTTTTCTGTGGTAAGATTTGGGGGTGTCCTCTGACCGGGAAAATTCCAGGTCCCTGAGGGGTAAAAGCGCCCTGGAATTATGTGGAGCGTGAGGAAGATGAGGGGTGACTACGATACCCTTGAGGCCGTTGGAGCCGTACTGGTAGGGATTGGTCTCGCAATACCCTTCATAGCAGGGGGAGCAGGGCTGGCTTTCGGTTCGCTCCTGTTCGTGATGGGCCTGATAGTGTGGAAGATGGGGGAGACGAGGAGGAAGCTCATGAAGGAGCTCGAATCCCTGAAAAAAGAGGTGGAACTTCTCAAAGCCTCAAGGGACATCACCGATGGCTGATGTCCGGGTCGTCGTGGTCCTTTCACCGGCCGAAGGGTTCGCAAGGTTTTTTAATTCCGCCCCGGGGGAAAGACCATGCTGGTGCTTGCGTCCGCCTCGCCGAGGAGGAGGGAGATACTCGCCCGTTTTGTGGACCGGTTTGAGGTCATCCCGAGCCATGCGAGCGAGGAGTGCAACCTTAAGAATCCAGCTGACTACACCCTCGAGCTGGCCCAGAGAAAGGCCCGCGAGGTTTACTCCCGCGCCGGCGGAACCGTCATCGGGGCCGACACCGTGGTAAGCGTGGACGGCCGCATCCTCGGAAAGCCGAGGGACAGGGAAGAGGCCATCGGGATGCTCAGGCTCCTCAGCGGGAGGGTTCATAGGGTTACGACCGGCTACTGCATCGTCCACAACGGCGGGGAGATAACCGGCACCGTGACCACCGAAGTCAAGTTCCGCGAGCTTGACGGGGATATTATACGGGCGTACGTGGAGACCGGCGAGCCGATGGACAAGGCGGGGGCCTACGGGATACAGGGGAAGGGCGGCCTCCTCGTCGAGTGGATCCGGGGGGACTACTACAACGTCGTCGGCTTTCCGTTGGAGATAGTGTGGAAGCTCAGGGAGCTCGGTTTTGAGGTTTTATCACGTTGAGGCCGTTCTTTTGTTTTAGAATCCAGTTTAAATTCCTGTATTCAGATTTTGACGCATCGAGACGCTTTGGAAAATCGATTTTTACCCTTTTTTATTTGTTACGTATTGTTCTATTTTTTACCTTGGACTGTAACTAAATTTTTTCGGAGTTCGGAGTCGGGCCGTTAGATGTCTGGAAATTGCCCAGATCCTATTGAAGGTGTTTGTTTTTGAGTTTAACGGTTTTTAATCCGATTTTTCGGGTTTTAACGCTCTCTTCTCGCGCTGGAAATCGCGTGGACTTTGTTGTTCATTGTGTTTTCGGGGGTTGGTGGGGTTTTGGAGGGTCATTATCTGCTCTCTAAGGGCGTGGATCCGGGCTTTCTTCAGGCTCTTTTTGTGGTCTTTTCCCAAAAAGCTTAAATATTCGAGCGTTATTATAGTCCCACTGGAGAAACGGGGCGAAAACCCCGCCTGTTGCAATAAGACTCGAGGAGAATTGAAAGATGGCGGTCTTAACCTCATGAACGCCGAAATCGGAACTGTTGCAATAAGACTCGAGGAGAATTGAAAGAGGGATAAAATTATTCTGAGATAAAATTATTCTGAGGTGAGTTGCAATAAGACTCGAGGAGAATTGAAAGTGTTCAGCTCAATCAGCACGTAGCCCCCTGATGCCGCGTTGCAATAAGACTCGAGGAGAATTGAAAGACGTCCTTGTGCTCCTCGAGGTAGTCCTTTAGCCTCGAGTTGCAATAAGACTCGAGGAGAATTGAAAGGTGTGAGTTTAGCCAGTAATTAACGGCCCTCTGGACGGGTTGCAATAAGACTCGAGGAGAATTGAAAGTGGCTTGAAGTAACCGCCCGTATTCACGGGGAGCTATGTTGCAATAAGACTCGAGGAGAATTGATCAGCCTTTTGGGAAAAGGCTGGCGAAAAGGGTGTTTTCTTTTGAAAATTCAAAGAATGATAAGCGTGCACTTTAAAATTGGGGATAAGATAGTGGATTAACCTTAAAACAAGATATTAAGCAGGTTTCACGGTTATTCTGGCGCCCTTCGGGCGCCTTGTGGACAGGAAACCCTGCAAAATGGACAAGTTGAGTGTTAATCCACGCTAAAACACCGAACTTTAAAACCGCACGCCAGTTTTCCGCCATCCGCCAGGATGTTCGAACGAGGATGAGAAGGGCGCTTTGCTAAGTAAAAGACTATACAAAAAACAGTGGGATGGAGCTTCTTCTAAACGGCCGCTCACCCCTCCGCCCTGAGCTTAAGTGAGGTGTGCTCCTGCTTGAGTTCCTCCAGCTTCTCGAGTATCTCCTCGCTCGTTTTCTTGAGGTGCAGCGCGAGTTCCTCAAGTTCCTTTATCCGCTCGTCCAGCTCCCTCTCGCGCTCCTCGACCTCCTCCATCGCCAGCGCGAGGTTCCTCTCCTCGCTCTTCCTGTAGACCTCGATCTTCAGTTTTTCGTAGTCCCACCTGATGGTTCCCTCCTCGATGGTGAAGGGCACGGTAACCCTGATGACGTCGTCCTTGTCAACGCCGAGCTCTCCCAGTTTCTCGAAGATCCTCTGGTTCAGCTCCCCGGCGGCCCTCACGACCTCCTTCGGATCCACCTTCTTCCTCGTAACGGCGAATAGAACGCGTCTGACCTTGTGGGCGTAGCCCGAGGCGCGGACGAAGCCCGTCCTCAGCATCATGACCATCACCGTAATCGTTTTATCCTCTGGAGGATAAATAACTAACGGTGAGAAAATGAACGTCCTCATCTTCGGACCTCCCGGGAGCGGAAAGTCCACCCACTCCAGGACGATAACCGAGCGCTACGGCCTGACCTACGTCTCCTCCGGCGACATGATACGCGCCGAGATCGAGCGTGGGAGTCCCCTCGGAAGGGAGATGGAGAGGTACCTCGCGAGGGGCGAGCTCATCCCCGACACCGTCGTCAACACCCTCGTGATATCGAGGCTCAGGCGCGACAGGAAGAACTTCATCATAGACGGCTATCCGAGGACGGCGGAGCAGGTTCTCGCGCTCGAGAACTACCTCTACGACCACGGAATGAAGATAGACCTCGCCATGGAGATATTCATCTCGAAGGAGGAGAGCATCGAGAGGATCTCCGGCAGGAGGATCTGCCCCAACTGCGGCGCGGTTTATCACATCAAGTACAACCCCCCGAAGGTCCCCGGAAAGTGCGATATCTGCGGTGCCGATTTAATCCAGAGGGAGGACGACAGGCCCGAGATAGTCGAGCGCAGGTACGATCTCTACACGAAGAACATGGAGCCCATAATAAAGTTCTACCGAAAGCAGGGTCTTTACGTGAGGGTGGACGGTCACGGGAGCATAAGCGAGGTCTGGGAAAGGATAAGGCCCCTCCTGGACTACATCAAAAACAGGGAGTCCCGTTCCAGCGGGGAGACGTGAGGAAAAGACGGGAAAAATGGATAAAGGGGTTATGCCCTGTCGGTGGTGCATGATGGCGGTCGCGGAGTTATGCCTCTTCCCCCTCGGAACGGAGAGCCCGAGCGTCGGGAAGTACCTTGAACCGGTGATAGAGGTCATCAGGGCCAGCGGGCTCAAGTACAGGGTCTGCCCGATGGGGACCGTTGTTGAGGGCTCGGTGGACGAGATCCTCGGCCTCGTCAGGGCCTGCCACGAGGCCATCCTCAAAGCTGGGGCGAGGAGGGTCGTCATAAGCCTCAGGATAGACGACAGGACGGACAAGCCGCTGACGATAGAGGGCAAGGTGAGGGTGTGACATGGCGGAGTACTTCGACAGGATAGCCGGCAGGTACGACGAGTGGTACAGGACGGAGACCGGCCGGTACGTTGACAGAACCGAGAAGTGGCTCGTATTCTCGATGCTGAAGTCCAGGGGAGGAAGGGCCCTCGACCTCGGCTGTGGCACGGGTAACTACACGCTCGAGCTGAGGAGGAGGGGCTTCGACGTCATCGGCCTGGACGCCAGCGAGGGTATGCTCGCGGTTGCCCGCTCCAAAGGCTTGAACTGTATCAAAGGCGACGCCTACAGCCTTCCCTTCCCGGACGGGAGCTTCGACCTCGTGCTGAGCGTCACTATGTTCGAGTTCATCCACGAGCCGGAGAGGGTCGTGGCGGAGATAAACCGCGTCCTGAAGCCGGGCGGGGAGGTTCTGATAGGCACGATGAACGGGAGGAGCGCCTGGTTTTTGTTCAAGCGATTGAAGAGCCTCTTCGTGGAGACCGCCTACAGGTACGCCCGCTTCTACACCCCCCGGGAGCTCGAGGACCTGCTAAGGAACGCCGGTTTTAGGGACGTCCAAAGCGCGGGGGTCATCTTCTTCCCCTCCTTCTGGCCCTTCCACGCTCTCGCCGAGGCCCTCGATAAAAAGCTCTACGACCGCTGCAAGGGCATTGCGGCCTTCATAGCGGTGAGGGGAGTGAAGCCTTGAAAAAGATACGCCTGGTGACGCACGAGGAAGCTTGGAAGAGGGCGAGGAGGATAAAAACCGAGTACGAATTTATCCACGGCATCAGGTTTGATCTCGAGAGGGCCGTTGTTCCCCTCGCCGGCCTCGTCCCGACCCAGGCAGAGCTGAGCGAGACCAAGCTGCTGGTGGTTCTCCAGGAGATAAAGCACGGCTACGACGCTCCGATAATCGTCATCCCGTACGGGGGCAGGTACTACATCATAGACGGCCACCACAGGGCCTTTGCCCTCAGGAAGCTTGGATTCCGGGAAGTTGAGGCCATAGTGGTAAAACCCACGAAGGAATTCCTCCCCGGTGTTGTCAGAACGGCAGAAAAAAGGGGACTGAAAAGTCTCGAGGACGTAAAAATAGTGAGGGATTAGCCCTCCCACACCACGTAGCCCTTCTCCGTTATGAAAACGGGCTCCACACGCTTTCTGACTATCACGACCTTGTCCTTTCCGTACTTCTCGTATAACTGATTGATGTAGTTCTCGAAGACACCCTCCGGCATCGAGGCCTCGACCGTTATCTCGTTGTCGCCGGCCTTGACGTTTATGGCCTTCTTTACCGGAACGTAGGCGATGATGTCCTGATGGGGCTCGAGGTAGAACTTCTCTTGATAGATGTCCTTGCCGTTGGGCGCGACGTAGTAGACGACGCTCGCCCGCAGGTAGAGATCAACCACGCGCTCCTCCCTGAAGGCTGCAGTGAGCTTGAGCTCGCCGCTCTTCCCCTCGCCGAGGACGTAGCTGGGGCTGACGTCCTTTCCGTTGACGTAAACGGGTCCGTCCAAAACCCCAACCGGGCCGTCCTGGACGAGAACGAAGCGGTAGCTCGTGGCGTTGGGCACCGTCAGGTTGACCTCGACGGGCGTCTCGTTCAGGTGGTCCATGTTGAGGTTCTCGGCCAGAACCTCCCTCTTCACGATGACGCTGCCGTTGTAGGCCTCGAAGATGAGCGTGGCGTTCTTAACGTCCCTTCCAAATGCCGAGATCCAGAGCCTCAGCCTCTGCTCCCCAAGGGGCAGTTTCCCGCCGCTTAGAGTGCTGTAGAAGGCCTTCCAGGTGCCGTTCTCAAACCTGTCTATCCTGTAAACCGCGAAGGGCCTGAACTTATAGATTGAGACGCCGCCCGAGGCATGGACGAGTTTGAAGTTGGCGAAGAGCTTCTGGGCGTCCCACTGCTCGAAGGAGAAGGGTATCCTGAACGCCAGCCTGACGAAGTTGCTGAAGGCTATCTTCTGGTAGGCCAGCAGACCGTACCCACTAAAGATGTAGAGGACGTAGGGGATGTCGCCGCGACCCTGTATTATCCTGCCCCGCGTGAGGTCGATGGTGAGGGCCGGCTGGTAGGCGTGATTTCCCGTGTTTATATAAACCACCGTCTTCCCACTCTCGTTTGCGTACTGGATGTACTGCGCCGGGAGAACCTGGAACATCGGGTTGTTCTTGTACTCCCCGTAGGTTATCGCGCCGCCGAGGTAGCTTATGGCGTTGAACTTGTAGATGTCCTGCTGCCAGGTTATCAGGTAGTTCAACTCCCAGGCCTCGAAGTCCTGCTCGCTCTCGTTGCCGTAATGCGAGAAGAAGTCCGCGACTATGTAACGCCTGTCGTAGGCGTGGCCGCCGTCCGTGGCGCTCCTCCTGTGGCTCAGGAGCGAGCTCTCTATCCAGTAGCCGTAGTCCCACCAGCTGGTCGCGCTATCGAGAGGGTTGCTGTTGTTCTTGAGCCAGTTGAGCGTCTCCACCCAGTCGGATGGAACGGAGCCCTGGGCCTTCGCGGTGCTCCGGGCCATGATCCCCATGTACTGGGCGCTTATCAGGGGAAGCGGCACGAAGAGGAGCATCAGAAGGATCGCGTAGAGGGCCTTCGTGGTGACGCTCTCCCTCATCTCCTCAACGAAGATGAATATCTCCCCAACCCCAACTCCGGCCAGGAGGAGTATCGCCCCGGAGGCCTGGAACACAAAACGGACGGCCAAGAGGAGGAGGTAGAGGGAACCGAGGTAGTAGGCAACCAGGAATATCTCCTTGTGTCCTGTTGGGTCGTTCCTGGCGAGCTTCCTCACGAACCTGAGCCCCACTATGGCGAAGCCGAGCAGCGAGAGGATGAAGACCATGGCGTCCTTGCTCTTGACGCTGTAGTAAGAGGCTATCGTCTTCCAGTTCGTCTTCGCGAGCTCGGCTACCGTCTGGTAGAGGGGGTTCGACTGGGTGGCGGCTCCAAGGAACTTCGTGAGGTCACTCCCGAGGTAGGCGTAGAAGCCCAGGAAGCCCGCGATGGCTATCGCGGTAACGACCGCAAAGCGGTGCTTCTTGTCGGAGTAGTTGAGGCCGAACCTTTCGCCGTAGAGCATTATCCCAGCTAAGACGGTCAGAGCCACGAAGACCTCGATGGCGAAGAGGAGGAACCACTTTATGCCGATGAAGCCTGTGTAGGAGAGGCCCCAGCCGAGGAGGAGCGAGAGGCCGAAGAGCGGGAAGAAGTCCAGGGTGAAGCGCTTCAGAGATTCCATCTGGCCGAAGATGAAGTACACGAGCACCGTGGTTCCGGCGAAGAGGAGCAGTATGCTGACGCCGAAGGTGCTTCCCGTCCAGACCGCCATGTACAGGAGGCTCGTCACGAGGAAGAAAAAGCCGCTGGTTATCTTCTTCGGGTTCCAATCCTTCTCGTCGAGGTAGGCCATGAGCAGGAAGACCGTGAGGAAGAAGAACATCATGAACGGCCCCTCACCACGGTTGTTGCCCGAGTAGGTCTTGCTGAAGTTGGCGTAGGAGAAGGCCATGAAGGCCGCAGTCCAGAGACCCGCCCAGTCCGAGTGGAGCTTCTTTCCGACGAAGTAGGCCGTTAGTATGGTTACCGCTCCCACGAAGGGCGGCCAGAGCTTGAAGGCCCCAAGCTGGCTGTAACCGAAGACCGAGACCATCTTGTAGAACGCCGCCTGAACCGTGTAGAGACCGAGGTAACCGCCCGCCTTTATCCCGGTCGGCGGGTTGGCGTAGGCGAAGTACTTCGGAATCCAGTGGGTTATCGCCTGCTTATACATCTCGTAGTGGAAGAACGTGTCGGGATCGAGGAAGGTTTTGTAGTTCGAGGTGATGTTCCTTATCCTGAACCCCCAGTAGGCGAGGAGCAGGGCTATAAGCGGCAGGCCGTAGGCCTTGAACCTATCGTAGTATTTGGAAAGGGAGGGATTCCCGTCTTTTTTCTTCCGTTTCTTATCTTCCGCTCTTTTCTCCTTAACCTTCGTCTTCACCATTGGAACCACCTCATTCAACGGTAACGGATTTGGCTAAATTCCGCGGTTTGTCGGGGTCGTTGCCCCTCAGAACGGCCAGATGATAGGCTAAGATCTGTAACGGGACAACGTAAACTATCGGCGTGAGGAGTTCGTCCATTTCGGGCATCTCGATGAAAACGTCCGAGACCTTCCTTAGCTCTCCCCTGTCGCCGAGGCCTATTATGAAGGCCCCCCTGGCCTTGGACTCCTCTATGTTGCTCACCATCTTGTCAAAAACCTTTCCGCCCGGTGCTATCGCGACGACCGGGACACCGTTCTCGAGCAGAGCGAGCGGCCCGTGCTTGAGCTCGCCGGCGCTCAGGCCCTCCGCGTGGATGTAGCTTATTTCCTTGAGCTTGAGGGCCCCCTCGAGGGCCGTGGGGACGCTTACGCCCCTACCGATGTAGAAGAAGTCCCTCCTCTCCCTGAGGGCCTCCGCTAACTCCCTGAGCGATTCGTCGTGGGTGAGAACTTTCTCCACCAGTTCGGGAACGGCCTTAAGTCCATCCTCCAGTTTTCTGAGCTCTTCCCCGTCAGCCGTTCCGAGAACCCTCGCGAGCTCGACCGCCAGCATCGTGAGGACGGTCAGCTGGGTGGTGTACGTTTTCGTGGCCGCCACCCCTATCTCCGGCCCCGCGTGGGTGTAGAGCGTTAGGTCGGCTATCCTCGTCGCCATGCTCCCGACGACGTTGACTATCGCGAGGACCTTCGCCCCCTTCCCCTTCGCCAGCTTCATTGCCGCCAGCGTGTCCGCGGTCTCGCCGCTCTGGGTTATCGCTATGACGAGGGTCTCCTCGTCCACGAGCTCCTCGAACTCGTAACGGAACTCGCTCGCCTCTTCAACGACCGGGACCTTCTTCGCCAGGCGCTGGAAGAGGTACTTGGCGACGAGGGCGGCGTGGTAGGAGGTGCCCATAGCCACGATGAATATCCTATCGTACTTCGCTATCTCCTCCGCAACGGAGCGGATTACCTCCGCGTTCCCGTGGATGGCGTCCCTTACGGCCTTGGGCTGTTCGTATATCTCCTTGAGCATGAAGTGCGGATAGCCGGCCTTCTCGGCCATCTCGAGGCTCCACTCCACCTCGTGGACCGATTTTTCAACGACCTCGCCGGTGTCGAGGTTCTTGACGACCCAGGAATCGCGCGTTACGACGGCGTACTCCCTGTCGTCGAGGAACACAACCCTGTTGGTGTACTCGAGGAAGGCAGGAACGTCGCTCGCCGCGAAGTTCTCCCCGTCCCCTATTCCGAGGACCAGCGGGCTCTCGTTTCTCACGAAGTAGAGCCTGTCCGGCTCGTCGGCGTAGATTATCCCGAGGGCGAAGGACCCCCTGAGCCTGAGAAGGGCCCTCCTCATGGCCCCCTCAAAATCCCCCGTGGATTTGAGCTCGTCCTCGATCAGGTGGGCTATAACCTCGGTGTCGGTGTCGCTCTCGAAGCGGTGGCCCTTTTCGAGGAGTTCCTCCCTCAGTTCGGCGAAGTTCTCGATTATGCCGTTGTGGACGAGGGCTATCTTCCCCGTGCAGTCCCTCTGGGGGTGGGCGTTGACGTCGTTGGGAACGCCGTGGGTGGCCCAGCGGGTGTGGCCGATGCCCCTTTTCCCGGGCATCTCGAGGAAGCCCAGCTTCTCCTTCAGCTCGTCTATCCTGCCGGCCCCCTTCCTTATGTAGAGCTTCCCGTTATCTTCGGTGACTATCCCGGCCGAGTCGTAGCCCCGGTATTCGAGCCGTTTGAGGCCCTTAACGATGACGTCGCAGGCTTTCCTGTCACCTATGTAACCGATTATGCCGCACATTACCTTTCACCCCTCTCTTACTCTTTCCCGGATAAACCTCGGAAGTTAAAAGCGTTTCTCAAGGGCGCCTTGGAGTGGTCTGCCCCCGGTTCTCTCCAGGCGGGTGGAAAAACCTTTATACCCAATCCCTTACTCAGTCAGGGTGTGCGGATGAAGAGGCTCGACGACTTTCTCACCACGGCGGCATCGAGGGGGGAAGAGCCCGGGGACGATGCGCCCCGCAGAAAGAGGAAGCGCCTAAAATCAACCAGCCTGGAGTCGTTTTTGCCCGAGGAGCACGTGGATTACTTCAAAAAGCTACGAATAGGGTCGAAGAGGATAAGGCACGCGAGGATAGACGAGCTATAACCCCTCTGCTATCACCGCGGTCTCCCCTATCTGGAAGACGAAGGCCCGCCTGTCTCCCCTAAGGTTCACCTCTATCCTTCTCCTGATCTTCCAGTACTCCCCATCGGGCACGCTTATCCTGAGCGTCGCCCTGCCGAAGCCCTCCCTCCTGAGGAAGTCGTTTATCCTGACCGGGTGGAAGGGAACGACGCCGACGACCGCGTAGGTCCTCTTGAGGTATGGGCTCCGAAGTTTTTCGTCCCCCGTCGCCAGAACACGCCTCTTCTGACGGATGAGCATCTTTGCGTCCGCTTTCAAGGTGTGGAACAGCTCGTTTATCAGGTCTGCGTAGTCGACGCTCTGGGGGATCTCGTAGAGGTACTGGCCCGGTTTTTCGGTCCACTCCACGACGTTCTCAAGGTCCGGGTCGCTCTCAAGCCTCGCCTCCGCCGGAAGGATGACGGCGCTCCTCTCGGCCTCGGCAAGGGGCTCTGTGTAGAAGGTCAGCCTGTTGAGGGCCCCGAAGAGGTCGATGTACTCGAACTCCCCCCTCCACGGAACCCGCTCGCGCCTCATCTGCGGCGGCAGGTCGAAGATGAAGGCGTCCGTTTTGGGGCGGTAGGCGTTGTAAACGGCGAGGGGACTCGGGAGCAGGTCCTCAAGCCGCCTCTCGGGCATCTCCGGTGGTCTCGCCGGGTCGGAGAAGATCACCTCCGCGTCGATTTTGCCCACGGTCTCCGGAGAGAGCGAATCGGCGTTTATGAACTCGATGTTGTGGACGCCGTAAAGGTTTGCGTTCCTCCGAGCGAACTCTATCTTCAGCGGGTCGATATCGATTCCGTAGGCCCTCTCCACCTTCATCGCGTAGAATATAAGCTGGATCCCGACACCGCAGGAGACGTCGGCGACGCTCTTAACCCCAAACTCCTTCATGCGTTCGGCCCTATACCTCGCGACGATCTCGTGGGTGGCGTAGCGGAGCCCCTCGAGGTCCATCCAGAGATCGTTCCTTGAGAACTTGTTCTTGGCCTTTATCCTCGCCCGCGCTACCTCCGCTATGAGTTTCCAGTCGGCGCCGAGCCTGGCTCGGAGTTTCTTCTCGTCAAGGCCCCGCTTTATCATCTCCTCCGCTTCCCTGACCTTCTCCCCGGTGATTCCCTCGAGCATGTTCCGGCGTAGGGAAAGAGACTTAAAAACGTTGCCGGCTATATTCTCCCGGTGGTAAAATGGACTGGAGGAAGATCCTCTTCATCGCGGTTCTAACGGTTACGCTCATCGGCTCCTTCTGGTACCTCTACGACTTCGCCTCCCGCCCGGACCTCAGGGACTACATAGGCGACGAGGTGTGGTACGTCCCGGCGAGCAGGAACGTCCTCCACAGGCTCGGCGTCAACCTCCACTACGTGAACGAAACGACGAACGCAGAGGGGATAAACGTCATCTTTTCAAATACGAGCCTCAGGATAATGTACGGGTACGAGGTGGAAAAGATAGCCCTGCGTTACAACGCGACCTACGAGTTCGAGTACCTCAAGTTCCCGGGCCTCTACTTCGAGATCCCCTTGAAGAACGTGGAGGGTTTTCTGGATTCCCTCTCCTCCGAGATACCCCCGGATGCGTATTACACGGTTCCGGGCTACAGGTATCCCGACAAGGAGAACATACAGAACTACCTGAACACGGAGCATCCGTTCCTCGGAAAGGACCTCATAACCCTCGGCATGCTCATCGAGGACAAACCTATAAACTGGCGCCTGCCCGGAATAATCGCCTTCGTCCTGATAGGCATCCTCGTCGTCCTCGCGACGTACGAGATAAGCGGTAGTTACCTCGCTTCCCTCATAGCGCTCGCCTTCACCGTCGCCGACCCGACCCTCCAGGCCACCGCCGTTGCGGCCATGCTCGACATCCACGTGGCGCTCTTCGTGGCCCTCTTCACGGCCCTGCTAATCTACGAAAGGAGAAGGTCCTCGGCGTTCGCCATCGGCCTCGCCGCCGCGGCCAAACTGAGCGGTGCTTTTGGCTATCCGGTGCTCTTGGTCAAAGCTTTCAGGGAGGAAAGAAAGCTCGTGAACTTTCTGATGACGATAGCCGTTCTCCCGGCGCTGGGTTTTCTGCTCCCCAACCTGACCATAATAAAGGTGCTAGGCTTCGAGGGGTGGGTGAGGGAGATACTCGGGAGCTTCCGCTGGCACCTCTCCAGCAAAGGTGGACATCCCGCGGCCTCCCCCGTGTGGGACTGGTTCATAAACAGGAAGGCCTTCCCCTTCCACTACGACCCCAACGTCTTCGCCCAGACCGACCCGTTCCTCCTGCTGAGCATGGTAATCTTCATCTTCGCCCTCCCCTGGCTCTACCGCAGGAGGGGGAAGCTACTGGTTCCCTACGGGGTTTTCTGGAGTATCGTGGGGTTCTTCACACTTCAGTACGTCCTCGGCGGGACGACGCAGTTCAGCTTCTACGCGACGGTTCTCGTTCCCCCGGCGGCCATCGTCATGGGCGTCGCGCTGAAGGAGCTCCTCCGCTGGGAGGCCTTCATAGAATCCCTGTGGGTCTACTGGGAGTTTTTACTCGGAGCCAAAGACTGGCTGTTGCGGAGGTTAAAGATAAGCAGGTAAATGAACCCGCGTAGGGAACTACCTCAAAAATACGTCCAGGCTCGTCTGTCCCTTTTCCTTTGAATTCTCCGGGTTTTTTGACCCGGCCTCTTTCCTCAGCTTTTCCTCTATCTTTCTCAGCGTCTTCCAGCTTCGCCGGACTACGGGCGGGAACTCGCCGTGTTGTCTGTAGTAGTTCTCGAGGAACTCCCTCGTCCTTGGGTCGCTCGGGTAGCCGCTCCCGATCTCGCCGTACTTCTCCTTGAGCTTTTCTATCGCCCTGTCACGGGTCACCTTCGCCAGTATCGAGGCAGAGGACACCGGTAAAAACTTATCGTCCGCCCTGTGCTCTGAGACAATCTTCGCCTCGAAGTTCAACCTTTCCTTTATCTCCTCGCCAAAGCGGCCCTCCTTCACGTCCGCCGCGTCTATGTAAACGACGTCGGGCTTCACCTTAAGCGAGTTGAGGGCCTCCACGAACCTCTCCACCTCGAGCTCGTTAAGCGTCCCGCCGCGGGAGTCTATCTCCTCCGGCCATAATTCAAGAATTACATAATCATCCAAAAGTTTAATTATGTCGTTAAATAATCTCTCCCTCCTCTTTGGGGTCAGCTTTTTCGAGTCCCTGACGCCGAGATCTCTGAGCTTCGGAACGTTCTTCTCATCGAGGACGACGGCCGCGATGACCATCGGGCCGATTACGGGGCCCCTTCCAGCCTCGTCTATTCCTGCGAGCTTCAAACTCTCACCCCCTGAAGAGGAGGGCGCCGTAGATGACTCCCAGAATTATCGTCGCCAGGCCGCTCGGCGGTATATCAGTGAAGTAGGCGAGGACAACCGAGGAGAGCTGCACGGCGAGGGTCAGCAGAAGGCTAACCCCAAGGACCTTCCTGACGTCCGAGCTTACCATCAGGGCTATAGCGCCCGGGAGAACCGCCACCACCTGAAGGGTGATTAGCCCGACGGTCTGGACTATCAGGGCGCCGGCAGTGCCAACGAGAACGTAGAGGACCGTCAGGTAGGCCCTCGCGTTACCCCCGTAGCTCTCAACTCCCTCGGGGTCGAAGCTCAGGTAGAGGAAGTCCCTGTAAAGGGAGAGCATGACGAAGAAGAGCAGCGCACCGCCGAGAACGAGCACCATGAGGTCGTTGAGGGTTATAAGGAATATCTCACCGGTCAGGTAGGATACGATGCTCTGGCTCAGGGGGAAGTACGGCCTCCCCGCCATGACCCTGTACAGGACGCCGAAACCGAGAACCGTCAACCCGGCCACGAAGCTCGCGACGATTCCCACGGCCGAGTCGGGGGAGAACCCCATCCTCTCGAGC